>DAITAT010000062.1:0-8158 GCA_036824145.1 Candidatus Dormiibacterota bacterium | reverse complement strand
TGGGACCATCCGACATTGATTTGGAGCGGGGCCTCGGGGAACCCGACCAGGTCGAGCAGGAGAGAGATGCCGGAGAGACCACGCCGTAACATCAGTCGCATGTTCCAGCGCGTTGTCGTGGTCAACCGTGGCGAGGCAGCGATGCGCGTGATCCATGCGGTCCGCGAGCTCAACGAGGAACGCGCGGCCGGGATTCGTCTGATCGTCCTGCATACCCACCAGGAGCGGCAGGCTATGTTCGTTCGCGAGGCCGACGAGGCCGTTCTCATCGGCAGGGCCACCGGTGCCGGTGTGGCGCGAACCAACCCGTACCTCGACCTCTCCGAGCTCGAGCGGGCGCTCGGGCAGGCCCGGGCCGACGCGGTTTGGGTCGGCTGGGGCTTGGGTGCCGAGGACCCCGCGTTCGCCGATCTCTGCCAGCGGATGGGCATCGTCTTCATCGGCCCAGACGGCGACGTGATGCGACGCCTGGGCGACAGGATCGGCGCCAGGCTGCTCGCGGAGCAGGCCAACGTCCCGGTCGCCCCGTGGAGCCGAGGTCCGGTCGAGAACATGGATGACGCCTTGCTTCAGGGCCGCCGCATCGGGTATCCGCTGATGATCAAGGCCGCTGCTCGGGGCGGCGGCCAGGGCAATAGGTTGGCTGTTGACGAGGACCAGCTCAGGGACGCCTTCCAGGGTGCCCGCGCCGAGGCCCGCAAATCGTTCGGCGACCCCAGAGTGTTCATGGAGAAGCACGTCAGCGGCGCCCATCAGATCGAGGTGCAGATCGTCGGCGACAGCCAGGGGACGACCTGGGCACTGGGCGTCCGCGACTGTAGCCTGCAGCGCGGGAACCATGTGTTCCTGGAAGAGTCGAGTTCGGCGAGCCTTACCCCTGAGCAGGAGGTCGACTTGCGCGCGGCGGCCGTTGCGCTCGCACGGGTTGCCGGCTATCGCAACGCCGGGACGGTCGAATTCCTTTATCAACCCGAGGAGCGCGCCTTTAGCTTCCTGGGGGTAATCGCCAGCCTCCAGGTCGAGCACCCGGTGACCGAGATGACGAGCAGCGTCGACCTCGTGAAACTACAGCTCGAGGTCGCGTCCGGCGGCCGCCTCGAGGGAGCGCCGCCCGGCACCACCGGCCACGCGATCGAGGCCCGGATCAGTGCTGAAGACCCGGACCGAGGATTCGCACCCGCGCCCGGGACGGTGGAGCTCATGGCGCTCCCTACCGGCCCGGGCATTCGTGTTGACACCGGCGTCGCTGAAGGCGACGTGATTCCGCCCGAATACGACTCGGCGATAGCCAAAATCATCGCCTGGGGTGGGGACCGGGACGAGGCCAGGGCGCGGCTTCGGCGGGCGCTGTCACAGACGGCGATCGTGATCTCCGGGGGGACCACCAACAAGGGCTTCCTCCTCGATCTTCTCGACCGTCCTGAGGTGAGGGCTGGCTCTGCGGACACGGGCTGGCTGGACCGAATCGGCTCCACCGGGACGCCGGCATCATCCCCCCATGCGGATGTTGCGCTGGTGGCGGCCGCGATCCAGGCGTTCGATGCCGCGTCCGTGATCGACCAAGCACGATTCCTGGCGTCGGCCGCCAGTGGACGGCCGAGGGCCGGGTTGGAACGCGGACAGGTGGTCGAGTTCGTTTACCAGCGCAACCTTTACCGGGTCGCCGTCGGACGATCCGGGCCCCACGGTCAATACCGCGTAGAAGTCGACGGGACACGGGTGGAGGCGGTAGTCGCTCGGCTGGGGCCTTTCGCAAGCCGCCTCCAGGTCGCCGGCCAAGTCTTCAAAATTCTCTCCAGCACCCAGGGTGCGGAACACCTGGTCGAGGTTGCAGGGGTTCCCCACCGCATCGCTCGCAGGGACGGCGGATTCGTTCGCGCGCCCACGCCCTCGTTGGTGGTCGCCCTGAAGGTCAGACCGGGAGATTTGGTGGAAGCAGGAACCGTGGTGGCTGTCCTTGAGAGCATGAAGATGGAGACCTCGATCCTGGCGCCGATCTCAGGACGGGTCAAAGAGGTGTTCGTCGACGCCAACATCCAGGTCGATGCGGGCGGGGCGATCCTGAGGCTGGAGGCCGCCAGCGAGGGGGAGTCCGATGCCCTCCTGTCTGATCGCGTCGACCTGGGGCGTCTGGAGGCCACAACCCCGCCGAAAGCGAGCGGTCGCGAGCTCTGCCTCGAGTGCCTCGACAGCATGCGCTTCCTTATCCTGGGCTTCGACTACCCGGCGGATGACGCACGCCAACTGATCAGCGACTATCGGCGGCTGCGCCAGGAGCTGCCGCCGGATGATGCCGAGATCCTCCACGCGGAGCTCGGGATCCTCGAGGTCTTTGCCGACCTGGCCGCTCTCTCGCGGAACCGCCGGGCAGGGGACGATGAGCCGATCGAGGAAGCCCACAGCCCGAGGGAGTTCTTCAGAATTTACCTGCGCTCCCTCGACATCGATCGCGAGGGCCTACCCGCGAGCTTCCGAGACCGGCTGCTCCAGGCGCTCAGGCACTACGGTGTCGACGCGCTGGCGCGCTCGAGGAAGCTGGAGGCTAGCCTGTACCGCATCTTCCTGGCACAGGATCGCGTGGCGGATCAGCTCAGCACGGTGCTCGCGTTGCTCGACACCCGCCTCCAGTCCGCTGACGCACTCCCCGACGCGCTACGCCAGGAATTCCGAGACACGCTCGATCACCTCATCGTTGCCGCACAGGTGAGATACCCGGTGGTGGGTGCCAACGCTCGTGCGGTGCGCTTCCGGGTGCTCGATCAGCCTCTCATGGCGCGAGCGCGCGCCCAGACCTTCACCGAGATGAGGGAACACCTGGCCTACCTGTCATCTCATCCCGGCTCGCCGGATTACTCGGAGCGCTTCGAAAGGCTGGTTGCCTGCCCGGAGCTGTTGGTGCGCCTGCTCGCCGACCCCACGGGGCCCGGGGAGTCCGGGGTGCACGAACCGCTGCTCGAGGTGCTCACCCGACGCTATTACAAGATTCGGCACCTCGAGAACTTCAAAGCGGTCATTTTCGAGGGCAGGCGATTCGTCACCGCCGACTATCAACAGGACGGCCGCGCGCTCCACGTCGTGACCAGCATGGCGGAGATGACGGAGCTAGCCTCCGCCGCGAGCACGCTGGTGAGATTCCTGCGCCAGCGCAGCGCGCCGGGGGAGGTAGTCGTCGACTTCTACATGTGGTCCAGGCGAGCCATGCCCGACCTCGACGGGTCCGCGACCGCCATTCGCGCGGTGATCGCCGCGGCCGGCCTGCCGCCGGTGGTCCGGCGAGTTGCCGTCGCGACCGTAGACCGTGGCCCGGGCGACGACGGGGACTCAGACGTCCCGGTTCATCAGTTCACCTTCCGCCGCAGCCCCGATGGGTTCGCCGAGGACCTGGTCGTGCGAGGGGTGCACCCCATGATTGCCCGCCGGCTCCACCTGTGGCGGCTGGAGGCGAACTTCCGGATCCGTCGCCTGCCCTCCGATGAAGACGTCTTCCTCTTCGATTGCGTCGCCCACGACAACGACGCCGACGAGCGCCTCATCGCCATCGCCGAGGTGCGCGACCTCACACCGGCCCGCGACCGCCAGGGCCGCGTGACCGAGCTTCCCGAGCTCGAACACATGCTCACGGCCAGCCTGGAGGCCGTGCGAGCCGCGTACCTGGAGCGTCCTCGCGAGCAGCGACCGCAATGGAACCGGATCCTGCTCTACGTCTGGCCCGGACTCGACGCGCAACCGCTCGACGAGCTCCTGCCGCTGGCGAGCACGATTGCTCCAATGACCGAGGGGCTGGGCCTCGAACAGGTAATGATCCAGGGGCGGATGGCGCATCCGCCGTCGGGTATGCCCCGCGACATGGTCATCCGCCTCTCCGTCCAGCCCGGTGCGGGCCTCACGGTGCGGCTGAGTGACGCCCCCACGGACCCCCTCAAGCAGCTCGATGCGTACACCCAGAAGGTAGTCCAGGCGCGGCGTCGCGGCCTGGTATACCCGTACGAGATCTTCCCCATGCTGACCAGGTCGGAGGAGGCGGGGCTCCTCGACGCCTCGACCGGGTCGGTGGTCGAATACGACCTGGACGATGCCGGCAACCTGGCTCCTGTCGCCCGCCCCCCGGGGGGGAACACCGCCGGCCTGGTCGTCGCTCTCGTCAGCACGCCCACTCGTCGCTACCCGGAGGGGATCAAGCGGGTGGCCCTCCTGAGCGATCCACTCCAAGCGCTTGGTGCGATTGCCGAACCAGAATGCCGTCGCGTGATGGCCGCCCTGGACTTAGCCGAGAGAATGAGCATCCCGGTCGAATGGATAGCGGTTTCCGCGGGTGCGAAGATCTCCATGGAAAGCGGGACCGAGCATATGGATTGGATCGGGCGTGTACTGCGGCGCATTATCCAGTTCACACAGGCCGGTGGCGAGATCAACGTACTGGTCGCGGGGATCAACGTGGGCGCGCAGCCGTATTGGAACGCAGAGGCCACCATGCTCATGCACACCCGCGGCATCCTCGTCATGACCCCGGATAGCGCCCAGGTCCTGACCGGGAAGCTGTCGCTGGAATACTCCGGCGGGGTGACGGCCGAGGACAACTTCGGCATCGGTGGCTATGAGCGGATCATGGGGCCAAACGGTCAGGGCCAGTACTGGGCGCCTGACCTCTCGGCGGCTTGCGAGTTACTGCTTACGCACTATCAGCACACGTATGTCGCCCCCGGCGAGCGTTTCCCCCGCCCCGCCGCCACACGGGACCCGTTTGACCGCGATATCCGCTCCGAGCCCCACGCCGGCCCGGGGACGGACTTCGTCACCATCGGCGAAATCTTCTCGGACGTCACCAACCCGGGCCGCAAGAAGCCCTTCGACATCCGCAGCGTGATGCGCGCCACCATTGACCACGACCACCCGCCGCTGGAGCGTTGGCCGGCAATGCGCGGTGCGGATACCGTTGTGGTCTTCGACGCCCACCTCGGCGGCAACCCCGTTTGCCTGGTCGGCATCGAGTCACGCCCTCTGGCGCGCCACGGCCGGTTGAGCCCGGACGGGCCGGACCAGTGGACGGCGGGGACGCTTTTCCCCATGTCCTCCAAGAAGATGGCGCGCACGATCAATGCCGCGAGCGGCAATCGACCGGTTGTCATCCTGGCCAACCTGTCCGGCTTCGACGGGTCGCCGGAATCGCTGCGCGAGCTTCAGCTCGAATACGGGGCCGAGATCGGGCGGGCGATCGTCAACTTCAAGGGCCCGATCATCTTCTGCGTGGTTTCCCGATACCACGGGGGCGCCTTCGTCGTCTTCTCCGCGACCCTGAACGACCAGATGGAGATCATCGCGCTGGAGGGCTCGTACGCATCCGTGATCGGGGGAGCCCCGGCCGCCGCGGTCGTATTTACGGGCGAGGTGAACGCTCGGGTCCGGGCGGACAGGCGCATCGTCGAACTGGAAGCTCAGATCGCGGCCGCGCCGACGAGCGAGCGCACACAATTGCGAAGCCGGCTGGCCGAACTCAACGGGGCGCTTCGCTCCGAGAAGCTCGGCCAGGTGGCAGCGGAATTCGATGCCGAGCACAGCGTCGAGCGCGCCCTACGAGTGGGGTCTGTCCACAAGATCATCCCGGCGGCCCACCTCAGGCCGTACCTGATCGAGGCAGTGCAGCGCGGCATTCAGCGGACCGAGACGGCCGGTTAGGTCGCTTGCCGCGTTGCCGGCCTAAGATAGCGCCATGGAATCTTTCGTGCTCAACCAGCACGGAAGGTTGGTCTTTCCGTCCAACTACTTTCCGGACCTGGACTTCTCGGTCTTCGACGACCTGGACCAGTTCGCCGCGGTCATCCAGCGAGACTTTGAGGACAAAGCGCCCACCGGCACGGAAATTGCGAACGGGGTCGCGGCCGGTGCGTACCCAGGGCGCTACGAACTGCTGCGCGACATTGCGCTCAACATCTTCTGGGTCAATCGCTACGCCATGACCATGTACGAGAAGCGGCCCACCCGATGGCGCGATGTGCCGCGGCTTCGCGACAACGTGTTTCTTCCGATTCTTACGAAGTGGGCGGATCGCGATCGCAAAGTGGCCGCAGTCGAGACCGGCTATGCGGCGCTGCCGGCGACCTGGGACGATGACGCAGAGGACCGCATTTTCAAGATCCTTTTTGATGTCTTCCAGCGTCGGGAGCATGACGCGACAGATCTGGCCGCGATCAAGCCCACCGTTTCAGAAATCCTGGCCGACCCTCGGAACCTGACTTTTCAACTGACGACGCATGACCCTGACTATGCGCTGTACAGCTACGAGGACATCATCAATTGCACGGAGGCAATCCCCGAGCTCGAGGCTCTCCACCGCCGAGCCATGGTGGCTCACAACCAGTACCCGTGGAACCTCTCCCAGGCCCGGCTGAGCGAAGTGGGCAAGATTCGTGACGACGATTTCGTTGTCATGTTCTACCCCCGTGACGCAGAGATCCTCCAATTCATCCGTCGGGTAAAGAGCGGGGGCCGTCGCCGTCACAGGTCCCCGGTCCCGGCGGTGTCGCAGCAGCCCGTCCGCCCATTCGCTCCGGTCGAGACTCGCAAGGCGTTCGCGATCATGCCTCGCATTGAATCGGTTGCTGTCGCCAAGGGCGAACGGAGTTGCTCAAATGAGGACCTTGTCCGCAACGGAGCCTACAACTGGTCGCCGATGTCGGCCGACGAGATCCATTCGAAGACTGGCATCGCGGCCCGGCTCTACACCAGTCGTCATCTCGAAGACATCTCGCTCGAGGCCGCTCAGGAAGCGCTCGAGAAGGCGGGTCGGGAGCCACGCGAGATAGGTGCGGTGCTGTTCTGTTCGTGTACCAACACCAGGTTGATCCCTTCGGTTGCGACCTGGCTCTCCGGCCAGCTGGGGATTTACCAGACGCACTCATCATGCGACCTCGTCGCCGCGTGCGCGGGCCTGTCCTACGGCCTCTCTGAGGCGGTGAGACTGTTGCAGGAGGTCGATCGGCCGATCCTGGTTGTCTGCGCGGAGAAGTTCTCGGACAAGATCGGCAGTGTCCGTCCATCGCGGATGATATTCGGCGACGGCGCCTCGGCGATGGTGATCGGCCCTGCCCCGCCGGGGACACCTCCCGATATCGAGGTGATCCAGACCTACGCCAGCGGGCCGATCAGCGAGGTGAACTCGATCATCTGGCCCAACGAGGATTTCGGCAACAACATCACAGTTTACGGGCCCCAGGTCCGGGCACTGGCGCAGCGGTACCTGATCCAGATGATGGATGAGCTACGGGCACTTCCCCGCCTCGATGGAAGCCCGGGCTCGTTGCTCGAGAGCATCGACCTGGTGGTGCCCCACCAGGCGAACAAGTCAATGGTCACCGAGCTCGCACAGGTCGCAGGCCTCTCACCGGAGCAGCTCTATTTCAACATCGAGCACGTCGGCAACGTATCCTCGGCCAGCATTCCGCTGGCGATTTTCGACGCCGTGGCCGAAGGCGTAATCGACCGACCCATGATGGTCTTCGCGCCCGGGTTCGGAGCCGGTGCAGTTGCCGGGTACAGCGTCATGCGTATCGATCCGACGGTGGTCGCGGCTGGCGCACCCCGAGAGCCGCCAGAGGCCGACTACACCCTCGAGATTGAGGCGTTCACGTCGGGTTCAGAAGACGTGGGAGCCGCCTTCGGCGGTTGATGCACGGCGGGCCCTCCCTCCACCATGAGCTACTGGCTCGTACTCGAGTAGCCGGCACGAAAATGGAGGTGACCTGATGGAGACATGGGAAGTCTGGTTCCCCGCCGCCGCCGCCAATGGGCTGCTGGTCGCGCGCGCCCGGATCGACCCCGCGCAGGTCCTGTGGGTGCATGCCGCCCCGGAGCTGCTGGCAGTCCTGGTGAGGGAGGGTGAGGAGCGCATCCTCTCCCGGGCCGACGAGCTGCGCCGCGAGGGCAGGTATTTCCCGATGACCAGGCTTGAGCGCAGCGGTGATTCAATCAGCCGGCAGGACCGCTGGCCGACGCAGGCCGACCTTGGAACGCTGGTGATCCTACCGGGCGGGGAGGTCGGCACGCTGACCTCCTGGTGGAATGCCGACGACGGCAGCGAGTGGCGCTGGCAGATCGAGCTCTATAACCACGTCTGACACACGTGAAGCTCGGTCTCGGCCGCAGGTGGAGTCGCCGGCTGTCA
>DAITAT010000061.1:0-8292 GCA_036824145.1 Candidatus Dormiibacterota bacterium | reverse complement strand
GTAGCCGAACCCGACGTGGGAAGCCGGTGTGAATCCGGCGCTGTCGCGCAACTGTGAACGGGGAGCGACTGGCCATACAGCCACTGGGAGAATCCCGGGAAGGCGGCCAGCAGCTTTGATCCGTGAGCCAGGTGACCCGCGGGGGAGGCTGATGCAACGCCCACCGCGCGCAACGGGGGCCGCCTCAGCGGCAGTGGTTCCCCGGTGGAGCGTCTCTTCCGCCGCCGGAGAACTGAATGAAACTGCGACTCCTCGCAGCCAGCGCGATACTGGCTGCCACCGCATTGCTCAACCTTTCCGCACACGCCGCCATTCCATCGACAGCGGCCGGCACGGCACTCGACTACCTGGCGACCCAGCAACAGAGCGACGGGTCGATCGACGACGCGTTGGGGGAGACCGCCGACTACGCGCTGGCCGCCAGGTTCCACGGCCTCGACCCCAACAACCTGAAGGCAGGTTCGGGAAAGTCGGTCTACGACTACTTCGCCACCTGGGTGGCAGCGTCGGTCAGTTGCACGAACAAGCCCAACACCCGTGATGGCAACACCGTCGGCAAACTGGTACAGGCGGTAGTCGCCGGTGCCCACGACCCAACCGCGTTTGCGAGCCGCAACCTTCTCGCTGACCTAGAGGGAGCAGGCGGCACCAGTGGCGGTAGTTACGATGCGACAAACGGGGCCTACCAAGACTGCGCCTCGGGCGGGCAGAACGCGGTTTACGCGCAGGCCAACGCCATCCTCGGCCTTGAGTCGGCGGGCAGCGCCCTCTACCCTGTGCCGGCGACGGCGATGGATCACCTGCGCTCCCTTCAATCGACCGGCGGCGGTTGGCCCACATTTGGCACGGACAACACCAACGCCACGGCGCTGGCGCTGATGGCCCTCGCCCCGCTGCAGAATACGTGCGCCGCGGTCGACCCGGTCCTCGCCGGTGCGCTGCGCTTCCTGCACACCCAGCAGGACCCGGCCAGCGGCGGGATGGCCTACAGCAACCTCGGCCAGTTCGGCAGCCCCACCAGCGACCCCGACTCCGACGCGCTGGTCATCCAGGCATTGGTGGACGTCGGCGAAGACCCGGCGTCAGCCAGCTGGAGCAACTCCAAGGGCAGCCCCTCCGGCGACATCCTGACCTTCCAGGACTCGAGCAGCGGCGGCTTCAGCTTTGACCACGCCAGCGCGCCCAACGCCTTCACCACCTCCGAGGTGCCGGCCGGTCTGGACCGCGCTCCCTTCCCGGATGGCACGGTCGACACCGCCGCGGTGACCTGCTCGGCCTCGCCCAGTCCGACGGTGGCGGCCGGCGTCGCCCCCTCGGCAACGCCCAGGTTGCCCCGGGCAGGCGACCCGACACGGCCCATCGGGCCGCTGCCAGGCATCATCCTGGTCAGCCTCCTGGCCGGGCTCACCGCGGTCGTCGGGGCGCGAGCCGTTTGGACGGCGAGGATCCACCGAGACGCCTGACCTGAGTCCGGCGGCGCTCCTGCTGCGCCGGGTCGCCGCCGGCCTGGCCCTGGCCCTGCCGGCGCTGCTGGTCCCCGGGGCGGTGCCGGCCGCCCTCAACGGCGTGGATTGCGCGGCCGCCGACGGCGCCAATCACGTTGCGGTGGTCGTCGAGCACTCCGACGGGCGCTCGTTGTCGCGGTGCGTCAGCTTCACCGCCGCGAGCATCAGCGGCGAGCAGGCTCTCGACGCCAGCGGGATCGAGCACCAGTACTACGACTACGGTGGAGGGCTGGGTAGAGGGGTCTGCCAGGTGGACGGTGAGCCGGCCACGCCCGACGGCGGCTGGACCCGGAACAACTGCCTGGGCTATCCCTATTGGAGCACCTGGACCGCGCGCGGCGGCAGCAGCTGGAGCGGGGCCAGTCAGGGAATCAGCAATACCAGCTACGCGGACGGCGATGCCGAAGGGCTGCGCTACGGCGACGGCTCCGGGCCTCCTCCGCCCGCGCTGGGAGTCTGCCCACGACCGCCTTCCCCCCAGGCACCGCCGGCCAGCCCCCGGCCTCGCCCCCCCGCGCCGCCGCCGGCCACCCAGCAGGCGCCCGCTCTTGCGCCCGCGGTGGCGGCTTCGGTGCCGCCGTCTCCCAGCCCCTCACCCTCCCCAACCCCCTCGGCAAGTCCCACGCCTCACCCGTTCGTCCATTCCCCGGCCGGGGCAGGTGTCTTCAAGCCCTCGATCGGGTGGGTCGCCGCCGCTGCGGCCGCGCTCGCGCTGGTCGGGCTGCTGGCCGTCCAGCTGCTGGCCGGCCGCCGGGGAGCCTGAGTGGCGCCCGGCGGTGCGAGAAAACCCCGCGCGCTGCTCTCCTGGAGCAGCGGCAAGGATGCCGCGTACGCCCTCCACCGCGTCCGCCAGGCGGGTGAGTACGAGGTCATCGGCCTGGTGACGACCATCAACTCAACCCATGGGCGAGTCGCGATGCACGCCGTCCCCGAAGATCTCCTGCACAGCCAGGCAGAGGCGGTGGGCCTCCCGCTCTGGCCAGTGCCGATCCCTTGGCCTTGCCCCAACGACCAGTACGAGGCGGCGATGGACGCCGTGGTGCGGCGAGCGGTGACGAATGGCGTCACGCACATGGTCTTCGGCGACCTGTTCCTCGAGGACATCCGGTCCTACCGGGAATCCCGGCTGGCCGGAACGGGCATCACGCCGGTATTCCCGATCTGGAATAGCGACACCCTCGGCCTGGCCAGGGAAATGCTCGCCTCAGGGCTGCGGGCAAGGATCGCCTGCGTCGATCCCTCACGCCTGGACCCCTCCTTCGCCGGCCGCCAGTTCGACCACGCCCTGCTCGACGACCTTGCACCGGGGGTCGATCCATGCGGCGAGAACGGCGAGTTCCACACCTTCGCGTACGACGGCGGGGCCTTTCAGCAACCCGTCCCCGTCCACTGTGCGGGCACCGTGGAGCGGGACGGTTTCGTCTTCGCCGACCTGCGCCCGGGGGACTGAGCAGACTTGCGCATCGCCTCGCTCCTCCCCAGCGCGACCGAGATCCTGTTCGCAGTCGGAGCGGGACCGGAGGTCGTCGGCGTGACCCACGAGTGCGACCACCCGCCAGCCGCGAGGGGCCTCCCCGCCCTGACCTCGAACGCCATCATCCATGAGGGCCAGGCCTCCGAAGCGATCGACCGGCACATCCGGCATGCGGTCCACGCGGGTTCCAGCATTTACCACCTCGACGAGACCCTGCTGCGCGACCTCGAGCCCGACCTGATCGTGACCCAGGAGCTGTGCGAGGTCTGCGCCGTGGCCTACACCCAGGTCGAGCGAGCAGCTCGCCGGCTCCCGGGCGAGATCCCCGTGGTCTCACTTGAACCCCTCACCCTGGCAGAGATCTGCGCGACGGTGCGCACCGTCGGCTGGCTCAGCGAACACGAGGCCGAAGCCGAGGCGGTGGCCGCCACGATGGAAGCGCGCATCGCCGCGGTCGGCAGCCTCGTCCGTCCCGAGCCCCGACCGCGGGTGGCCTGCATCGAGTGGACGGCGCCGCTGATGGCGGGCGGGCACTGGGTCCCGGACATGGTCGAGGTCGCGGGCGGCATCGACTGCCTGGGCACCACCGCCACGCCATCGCAATACGTCGCCTGGCCCGAGCTGGTGGCGGCCCAACCGGACCTCCTGGTGCTGATGCCCTGCGGGTATGACCTAGACCACACCATGGAGCTGGCGCGAGAGGTGGTCTCCCGGCCCGAGTTCTCCGACCTTCCAGCCGCCGCCACGGGACGCGTCGGGGCGGTCGACGGTTCCAGCTACTTCAACCGGCCGGGGCCGAGGATCGTCGATGGCCTGGAGATCCTGGCTGCCCTGGTCCGTGCGGATGCCGGGTCCGCCCTCCCCCGCGGCGCGAGCTGGGTGCTGGGATGACGTCCACCGCCGAGCTGGGATGAGCCCCCGCGCGGTGGCGACGTGGTCGGCCGCGGCGATGGCCACGGTGGTGCTCACCAACAACCCGGTCTACCGCGGGCTGATCGCGCTGGTGGCCTTGAACTTCGTGGTCGCCCGCCGCCGGCCCTTGGTGTCGGTGCGCGGGTTGCTGGCCTTCCTCGGGGTCTTCGCGGCGTTGACCATCGTCTACAACCCGCTGATCAGCCATGGCGGTGCGCATCGCCTGGCCACCATCCCCACCGCGATCCCCGGGATCGGCGGCGCCATCACCCTGGAGTCGATCGTCTACGGGGTGTCAGCGGCCGTGGGGGTGATCGCGGCGGCCCTGGCGGTGGCGCCGCTGGTCATGGTCCTCGATCCGACCGACATCCTGCAGGCGCTGCCCTCCCCACTGCATGGCACCGGCACCGCGCTGGCGGCGGCGCTGAACCTGGTGCCCTCGGTGGCCCGCAGCTTCGTCAGGGTCCGCGAGGCGGAGAGCCTCCGCGGCGGCTCGGCGCGGAGGGGCCCGGCGGCCATCATCGCCACCCTGGTGCCCGTGGCCCTCACCACCATCGAATCGTCGATCACCCTCGCAGAGGCGATGGAGGCCAGGGCCTACGGGTCGGGGCCGCGGACCCAGTACCGGGTGTCTCGCTCCGGCACCGCCGACCGGCTTGTGATGGGCTCGGCGGCGCTGGCCTTGGCGGGGCTGCTGGCGCTGCGGTTGGCGGGAACGGCGGTCGACTGGTACCCCTTTCCGGCGGTGACGCTGCCCGCGGTGAACGCGGTCGCTGTGGTGCTGTGCATGCTCCTGGCGGCGCCGCTCCTGGTGGGTGTTCGCCAATCGTCAGCTGGCCGGGTTGCGGCAACGGCATGATGGCCGCCGCGCCCGCCACTGAGGCGGACATCCGCGGGCTCACCTACCGCTACCCGGGCAGCCAGCACCCGGCTTTGCGGGAGGTGACCATGCAGTTCGAACCGGGGCTGACCGCGGTCGCCGGCCCGTCGGGCGGCGGCAAGTCCACCCTCCTCCGGCTGCTCAACGGGCTGGTCCCCCACTTCCACGGGGGGACGATCCGGGGCGAGGTTCACACCGCCGGGCTGGACGCGCTGCGCACGCCCACCGCCACCCTCGCACGCGACGTCGGTTTCGTCTTCCAGGACCCCGAGGCCCAGTTCGTGCGTGGTGTGGTCGAGG
Source organism: Candidatus Dormiibacterota bacterium (assembly GCA_036824145.1). Lineage (GTDB taxonomy): Bacteria > Chloroflexota > Dormibacteria > DASZGP01 > DASZGP01 > DATMMS01. The sequence continues at coordinate 3,221 of DAITAT010000061.1, read as the reverse complement.
ACGAGGTGGCCTTTGCCCTGGAGAACGTCGCGGCACCGCGGCAGCTGATCCGTGGCCGCGTCGAGGAGGCGATGGCGGCGGCGGGGATCAGCGGGCTGGCGGGCCGTGCCATAGCGTCACTCTCAGGGGGCGAGCGCCAGCGAGTGGCGATCGCGTCGGCCATCGCCCTGCGCCCGCGCATCCTGGCCCTCGACGAACCGACATCGCAACTCGACCGCACCGGCGCCGCGCTGGTGCTGGAGGCGTGTGCCGGACTGGCCGGCGCCGGGACCACGGTAGTGGTATCTGAACACCGCGTGTCAGGCCTGCTCGCCCTTGCAGACCACCTCGCCGTGGTGGACAGCGGGCTGGTCCACGGCCCCGGGCCGGTGCGGCCCATGCTGGGCAAGCTGGTTGACCCGCCGGCGCTGGTGGCCCTGGCCCGGGAGCTGGCCTGGGACCCCGCCCCCCTCTCAGTTGACGATGCCCGCCCGCTGGCGCCAGGCCTGCGGCGGCGGGCGCTGGCGCGTGCCAGCTCGCCCGCCGACCTGGCCTGGGAGCTTCGCGGCTGCGACATTGGACCCGGCGGCAGCGCGGTGCTGCAGGGGGTCGAACTGGCCGGGCGAAGCGATGAGGTCACCGTGCTGGTGGGCCCCAACGGGGGCGGCAAGACCACCCTTCTGCGTGCGATTGCGGGGCTGCTCAAGCCGCTCGCCGGCCGGGTGTGGCGGATCCCCGGCCGCGTCGCCTACCTCCCTCAGGACCCGGGTGTCCTGCTGCACCGCGGCAGCATCAGGCACGAGGTGGCGTACACCCTCCGGCGCGCGGGAAGCCGCCAGTCCGCGGACGCGCTCCTGGCGCGGCTGGGGCTGGCGCAGCTCAGCCAGCGCTATCCCGGGGACCTCAGCAGCGGGCAGCGGCAGCGGGCCGCGCTGGCCGTGATCCTCGCCGGGGAACCGGCCATCGTCCTGCTCGACGAGCCGACCCGCGGCATGGACGCGCCGGCCCGCCAGGGGTTGAGCCTGCTGCTTCGCGAGATGGCCGCATCCGGCGCGTCCGTGGTGCTGGCGACCCACGACGCCGACCTTGCCGGCGCGCTCGCCGACCGGGTGGTCACGGTGGACGGCGGAGCGGCGCGCGACGCGGGGCCACCGGACGCGGCGCTGTCCGGCGAAAGCCCCTACGCCACCGACATCGGCCGGCTCTACCCGGGGGGGCCGGTGACCGTCTCGGAGCTGTTGCGATGCCTCTGAGGCTGTGGCTGGTGAGCGCCGCCGGGCTCGTCATCTTCGCCCTCCCCTTCACCGGCCTGGAGGCGGGCGGGTACCTGCCATTGCTGGGCGTCGCCGTGGCCGCGGTGCTGGTGCTGGGCGTGGTGGAGACCGCGACTCGCCGCCTCGACACCCGGCGGCTGGCGTTGCTGGCGGCACTGGCGGCGATCGACGCCGGGCTCCGGCTCGCCCTGGTCAGCGGCATCGCCGGGTTCAGCCCGGTGTTCTTCCTGATCCTCTGCGCCGGCTACGTGTTCGGGCCCTCCTACGGCTTCCTGGTCGGGACCACCTCTCTCCTCGCGTCGGCCATCAGCACCGGCGGCGTGGGCCCCTGGCTGCCCTATGAGATGTTCGCGGCGGGTTGGGTGGGGGCGGCGGCAGGATTGGCGCGCCCCCGGACGGCTCGCCTGCCCGGCTGGCGCGACCTGGCGGTCCTCGCCACCGTCGGGCTGGTGCTGGGGTACGCCTACGGCGCGGCTACCGACGTCTGGGACTGGGCGACGTTCTACCGGGGGGTCCCCGACCTCGGCTGGACGCCGGGCATCGCGCCTGCTGTGGCCCTCACCCGTTTCCTGCGGTTCTACGCGGTGACTTCGCTGACGTGGGACACCTTCCGGGCCGTCGGCAACGTGGTGATGGTCCTGGCCTTGGGCCTGCCCATCCTCGCCGCCCTCAGCCGTTTCCGCGAACGGTTCACCGTCACCATCGAGGCCCCAGTCCAGCCGGTCTAGGCGAACCAGAAGCGTTCCCCTCATCCCCGGGTGGACGCTGCAGTAGAACCCATAGCTCCCTGGTTGCAGCTTGTCGGCGCCGTCGACTGTGGCCTCTTCGTTGACTATGTCGGGAGGTGCGCTGTTGGGCGTCCTGCTCGTAAGAGGAGGCCGCGGATTGCGCCGGTTGCCGCCAACTTCCTGGATTCAGTCGGGTTGCCGACATAGGCAACCCTCTACTGGGACCTCCGGCAAGCGCGCAATGCCGCATGCTTTGTAGTCATGGATCAGGGCGGCCGCTACGATGGCTTGGCACGGCCGCGCCGGACGGCTTGGCATAGGCGCCGCGGTATCGGCAGGCGGCCGACTTCGCGCTCGTCTTAGCTGACTCATGCCTAAGACAGTTACCAGCCGCAAGCTGAAGAGTTGGCCGATAACTGGCGGCCTGCTCGAACGGTTCGGCCTGCGATCAGCCGAAATCGACGCGCGTAGCCGCAGCATGGTCAGGGAGATCGTCGGCGGTCGCTTCGAAGGTACTGAGGCAGATTTGGTCGCGGCAATGGTGTACGCCACAGGCGATCCCGATCTGGTGAATCAAGTGGCGCTCAGCCACGACCCTGTGGGTCGGGCTCGGTCGGCGCTTGGCCGCGCCCGAGCGATCGTGGTTGATGTGACGATGGTTAGTGTAGGCATCCGTCTACCCGCCGGACAGAGCCTCGCTGTGGCAGTCAGAGCACCCGGAGCCGAGAGTCTCGCGCGGAGCTCAGGCACGACCCGGGCCGCAGCCGGCATGAAGCGCCTCTGGGACGACTTCGGACGTGGCGGGCTGATCGTGATCGGCAATGCGCCAACAGCGCTGCTCGCGGTCCTCGACCTGGCTGCTACAGTCGGGCCGCCGGCCTGCGTGATCGCAACCTGTGCTGGCTTGGCGGGCGCGGAGGAGGCGAAGGAGGCTCTCGTGGAGTCGGGCTTGCCGCATCTCGTGGTCCGCGGAAGCGGCGGGGGAATCGGAGTCGCCGTCGGCGCAGTCAACCACCTTCTAGGATGGAGCCCTGAAAGCCCGGGCGCGGGCGAAAACAGTGAGAGATGACCAGACCGACCACGTGACCCCGCCCGGCTAGCGCGGCCTCGGGTCTTGGCGTTCCGACACCCAGGCCGCCAGAATATCCCGAGTGAGCAATTTCGATTCGACCTCGCGGCACGCTCTCAGGCTTCACCAGCGGGATTGGCGCAGTGGGAGCTCGAGGGCAGGCTACCTAAG
>DAITAT010000017.1:0-31215 GCA_036824145.1 Candidatus Dormiibacterota bacterium | reverse complement strand
ATCGAGGAGGTCATCGTCCAGGACTTCCAGCCCAAGCCCGGCACGCCGATGGCCGATCAGCCGCCGCCGGACGCCGCCACCATGGCGGAGGCGGTCCGCGACGCCCGGCGGATCCTGCCGGCGGAGGTCAAGGTCCAGGTGCCGCCCAACCTTCTTGGCGGCGCGGCCACGAGGACCGCGGATTGGGCTGACCTCCTCGATGAGGGCGCCCGCGACCTGGGCGGGATCTCGATCAACGGCGATTCGGTCTCGCCCCACCACGCCTGGCCGGCGGTCGAGGCGATCGAGTCCGGGGTGCGCTCCCGCAACTACCGGCCGATGGAGCGTCTGCCGCTGTACGCCGAATCGAGCGCCGATCTCCAGGCCGCCGCCGACAGCCTCCGGCAAGAGCTTGTCGGCGATGTCGTGACCTACGTCGTCAACCGCAACGTCAACGTCACCAACTCTTGCGTGGGGAGCTGCCTCTTCTGCGGCTTCCGCCGCAACCCCAGCGACGAGGGTGCCTACTGGCATGACCGCAACGCCATCTTCGTCAAGATCGAGGACGCCGTCCGGCGGGGCGCCACCGAGATCTGCATGCAGTCGGGGCTGATGCCCGACCTCGACCTGCGCTTCTTCCTGGAGCTGTTCGAGGACATCAAGGCGCGCTGGCCCGAGCTTCACCTGCACGCGCTGTCGCCCGAGGAGATCCGCTGGCTGGCCAGCCTCGACCATCGGTCGGTGCGCTCGGTGCTTGAGGACCTCAAGGTCGCCGGGCTGGGCACGCTGCCGGGCACCGCCGCCGAGGTCCTCGTTGAGGAGGTCCGCCGGGTCATCTGCCCCAACAAGCTGGATACTGCGGCCTGGGTTGAAGTTGTGCGGACCGCCCACGAGGTCGGCTTCAAGACCACCAGCACGTTGATGTACGGCCACATCGAGAATTGGGAGCACCGGATAAGGCATATGCAGGTGATTCGCGACCTGCAGCGCGAGACCGGCGGGATCACGGAGTTCGTGCTGCTGCCATTCCAGAACGAACACAACCCCCTCTCCAAGCGCTACCCGATCGCCCCCGTGCCGCTCGAGGAGTCGCTAAAACTGACGGCCCTGGCTCGGCTCTACTTCGGCAAAGACCTCCCCAACATCCAGACCAGCTGGGTCAAGATCGGGCCCGAAGGGGTGGCGGAGTCGCTGCGTTGGGGGGCCAACGACTTCGGCGGCACCCTCATGGAGGAGACGATTTCCCGAAGCTCGGGCGCCGACCACGGCAGCAACCTCGAGGTTGAGGAGATCGTCGGCGCCATCGAAGGCGCCGGGCGCGTCCCCCGGGAGAGGTCCACAGAGTACGGAGTCCCGACCCCGGTCCGGGACCTCGGCGCGAGCGCCATTTCGCGTCCTGAAACCTACGATCCATCACTGCTGCGCCGCGCCGCTCATCCCAACCTGGCGCGGCTCAAGCCCCTGGACGCCGCCGTAGCCCGCCAGACCTGACACACCCCTGTTACAAAGTCGTGACGCGTGACTGTGACGTTTTACCTGTCCACGCGAGTCCGAAACTGACTAAGATGTGCAAGTTTCGCCGGATACAAGCGTTACAGACCTGAGACGGGCGACAAGCGCCTGTGGCATTAAGAGACGGGGAGGCCCCGTTTCCAGGCGTCGGGACGGCGCTGGGACACATAGGAGGATGGTCAGTTGATGCGGTTGCTCAATTCCGATCTAGGCATGACGAATAGGAGTCGGCTAACGGCTGCCTTGTCTGTGCCTGCCATCCGGCTCCAGACGCTGGTGCGTTCGCGGACCGCGGCCCTCCTAGCGATCCTGTCGATCAACATCCTAGGTATAAGTGCGCCCATCGCCGCCCTCGCTGTCCACGACACCGGGATGTTCGAGCTCGACGGCAACATTGTTCACGACTCCGCCACCACGCCGCCTTATGACTGGGCGAGCCTGTTTGGTCCGACCGGCAACCAGCTCATCACTCCAGATCCGAACAACGGGCCGCTTCTCGCGTCCGTCTTCGTCAAAGACTTCGCGACCCCCGACCCGACATACTTCGGCTCCAACAAGGACACGCAACCGATCAACACTGGCGTGCCCCAGGAGTGGAGCTGCGTCTCGCTGAACAATCCCTTGGCGAAGGACGACCTGCAGAACGCCTACGCCGCCCTCGTCCAGATCCCGGCGAACGCGCCGGACAACGCCGGGCACACAGTGCTCTACGTAGGCTCGGAGCGGGCCAGCAACAACGGCGATTCCTTTGCGGGCTTCTGGCTGTTCAAGGACCGCAACGTCGGCTGCAACAGCCCTGGCAATTTCACCGGCCAGCACACCGACGGCGACGTTCTCATCGTCAGCAACTACACCAACGGCGGCGGCGCGCAGAACGTCGACGTGTACAAGTGGGCGGGCGGGCCGAGCGGCGGCCCGGTGCTTGACGTGACGCTAAACGGTGGCATCTGCGGGGGCCCCGCCCATGACCTGTCATGCGCCATCGCCAACCCAGTTATGATCACTAGCCCGTGGCCACCGACCAGCCACGAGTCCAACACGTTCGTCGAAGCCGGGGTCGACCTGACCGCGCTCTTCCCCACTGGCGGATCGTGCTTCACCACCTTCCTGGCGGAGAGTCGCTCCTCCCAGGAGATAACCGCCACGCTGAAGGACTATGCCGGCGGCCAGTTCAACACTTGCCCCGCGCCGCCGATCGTGACCACCGCCCAGGGCGGCAGCTCTGTGGCCCCGGGCACAGCGGAGCGCGATCTCGCCAGCGTCACTGCCGTCGGTGGCAGGCCGACACCCACTGGCACCATCACCTTCTCCCTTTGCTCGCCGTCCGAGGTGACGGTTGCCGGGTGCCCGCAGGGAACCGGGACCCAGGTCGGCGTACCCGTCCCCATGAGCGGGGGAAGCGCCACGTCGACGCCTGACGTCACTGGCTTGACCACGCCCAACGACCTGACGCTGGGCAAATACTGCTGGGGCGCCTCCTACACGCCGGATGTAGCCAGCTCCGGTACCTACCTTTCATCGTTCCACACCAACGCGACGACGGAATGCTTCACGGTGGTCGGCGCGACAACGACTACGACTCTGTCAAGCAAGACCGGCAACCAGCTCCCGGGCGTGTCCGTGACGGACACCGCCACCGTGGCGCTCAACGCGCCCGCAATCGGTGGGTCGCCCACCGGTTCGGTGCAATTTGCCCTCTGCATTCCGCCTAACGGCACATGCTCGAATTACGGGGCCCCGGTTCCGCTAGACAACACCGGGCACGCCACCTCCGCGGCGGTCAGCGGGACCACGACGCCGAACACACTAGCGACCGGCGACTACTGCTGGCAGGCAACGTACGCGCCGACCGGGAACTTCTCGGGTAGCTCCGAGCTCAGCAAGCCCGGCACCGAATGCTTCTCGGTAGGGAAGCAGCCCACGACAACCACCACCCTCGTGTTGTCTCAGACCGTTGACGTCAGGTCTAACACCGCGACTGTCGGTGACACTTCGAGTACTCCGGTCTTTGTGCCGGCGGGCGTCTCCTTCACCCCAGGCACCGTCACCTTCAATCTCTACGGCCCCAGTGCAACGGCTAACTGCAGCACCACGCCGAAGTACACCAGCGCCGCTATCCCTGGCACGTACACCAGCGGCAACGCGACTGCACCGGCCACTGGCAACGTGACCGCCAGCACTGGCCAGGTAAGCCTGGCCAACGCACACATCACCGCCTCGGGTACCTACTGGTGGGTGGCCTCCTACGCCGGCGACGCCTACAACAACGGTTCGTCGAGCGGATGTGGTGATGAGCCGATCAACGCTGTAGACGCCAAGATCACGATCACCCCCAACACCGCCGTGAACGAGGTCGGCAGCCCCCACACCTTCACAATCACCCTCACCGCGATCCCCGCGGGGACGACGCCGAGCAACTTCTCGATCACTCCTACGCTGAGCTCAGCCGCCAACCTGACCGTGAACAGCAACACCTGCGGCACGCTGACCGTCGTTGATGCAAACACTCGGCAGTGCACGTACACCATCAACGCCAGCACCGCCGGCACATACACCCTGAACGCCAGCGGCTCAGTGACCATGGGTGGTCTTGTGGTCACACGCTCGACGTCGGGCGACTCCGGGCCGGGCGGGAGCGGCGCGGCGACCAAGCACTACGTAGACGCCTTGATCACGATCACGCCGCACACCGCGACCAACGAGGTGGGCAGCGCCCACACCTTCACGATCACCTACACGGCGATCCCGGATGATGCCGGCGCCCCCAGCGCCTTCTCGATCACACCGACCCTCAACCCGACGACCGGTCTGACCGAGAACACCAACACGTGCGGCGTGCTGACTGTTATTGATGCGAACACCAGGCAGTGCACCTACACCATCAACTCCAACACCGCGGGCACCTACACCCTCAACGCCAGCGGCTCCTCGACGATCGGCGGCGTCACGGTGACGCGTTCGACGACAGGCAACTTCGGTCCGGGCGGCACCACCGGTGCCACCAAGCACTATGTCGACGCCTCGATCTCGATAACGCCGAACACAGCCATCAACGCCGTCGGCAACGCCCACACCTTCACGATCACGCTGACCGCGATCCCGGACGGGGCCGGGTCGCCCAGCGGTTTCTCGGTCACGCCGACGCTCGATCGTACCAACGGGTTGACGCAGAACACCAACACCTGCGCCACCCCCAATGTCAGCGGCAATGTCGCCACCTGCACCTACACCATCAACTCCGACACCTTTGGGACGTACACCCTCAACGCGAGTGGTTCGGTGACGATGGGCGGGGTTACGGTGACACGCTCGACTTCGGGCAACTCCGGCCCTGGCGGGAGCGGTCCGGCGACCAAGCACTACGTCACCGCCACGCTGACAATCACGCCGACCACCGCGACCAACGAGGTGGGCCACGCCCACACGTTCACGCTCACGCTCACGGCTAGCCCTGACGACGCGGGCACTCCCAGCAATTTCATAATCACGCCGAGCATTAACTCGACCACCAACTTGACGCAGAACACCACCACCTGCGCCACCCCCAATGTCAGCGGCAATGTCGCGACCTGCACGTACACCATCAACGCCAACACGGCGGGTTCGTACATCCTCAACGCCACTGGCGAGGTCACCATCGGCAGTGAGACGATCCACCTGACCACGGTTGGCGGCACTGGTATCAACGGGCCGGCGACCAAGCACTACGTCGATGCTTCGATCTCCATCACACCCAACCAGGCCACCAACGTGATCTTCCATGCGCACACCTTCTCCATCATGCTGACGGCGATCCCTGATGACGCGGGCGCGCCCAGCGCCTTCGTGATCACGCCGAGCCTGAGCCCGACGACCCACCTGATCGCCAATGCCAACACGTGCGCGACCCCGACGGTCAACGGCAACGTCGCCACATGCACATACACGATCAACTCCGACACGACGGGGACGTACACCCTGAACGCCACCGGGTCGGTGACGATGGGTGGCGTGACGGTGACGCGCTCGACCTCGGGCAACTCTGGTCCGGGTGGTAGTGGACCCGCGACGAAGAACTACATCGCGCCGAACTCCACCCTCGTCAAGGCCGAGAGAGACGTGACCACACCCGACACCAGCCAAAATGGCGGTGGCTTCACCGCAGGCCCGATTACAGCCAACCCACTCGATGTCCTCGAGTACCGCTTGACCTACACCAACAGCGGTAAGGGAGCTGCGAGCCTGGTGACGGTCACAGACGTGGTGGAGGTGCTCCATGCCGCCTACGTGGCCAACTCCTGCACCGGGGGTGTCAGCTGCACCTACGACGCGGCTAGCCACACCATCACGTGGGACCTCGGCACGGTCAATGGCGGCGGCACCCAGGTGGTGCTGACGTTCCAGACCAAACTGACCAACGACTTCCCCGTCGGTGAGACCACACAGATAAGCAACGCCGCCGTGGTGACAACGTTCGAGGAGGGCTCCAAGCCGTCCAACACCGTTGTAGCGAACGTGTTCGTCCCCGTTCAGCAAGTCCTGGCCGCCGTAAGCCTGCCCAAGGCGGGCGCTGGCCCGCAGCCGCTGGGCAACCCAGCTAATGGTGGAGGCGGAGCGCTCGGTGGCGGCATAGTGGCGACCCTGCTCCTTATGCTGATCGGCAGCCTGCTCTTCGCAGTCCGCCGCCAAAGCGCAGAAGCGGAGGAACCAGGAACCTGACGTTTAGCGCGCCGGCGACCGTAGCCGGCGCTCTCAACTCGAGCTACCAGGGGGCGGGCCGTAAGGCTCGCCCCCTTCTTCTTGTCCGGCTTGACCGTGGCCCCTCAAGAGCTACCATGAGATTCAGGTTCCGAAAAGCACAAGGAGGCGCCTGATGTACCCCGTGTCACGTGGCCGGACCGCCTACCAGGCCCACGTCCAGGTTCCCGAGGGGTTGTTCGAGGAAGAGCACGGGCGGGAGGCTTTCACGGGCCCCTGTTCCCACCTCTACCGCCTGCATCCGCCCACGGCCTGGGAGGACATCGAGGGACCGCTTCGGCCGCACGCGTTCGACCTCAACACGCCGGGGTTCATGGCGGCCGCCAGCCAGGGTCCGACCGAGATCCTGAGCAACGACGACTGCGCCGTCTACGTCTGGGCGCCGACGGCCGCTGAGGAATTCTTCCATCGCGACGCCGACGGCGACCTGACCTACTTCATCCACCACGGCGAAGGCGTGCTGGAGTCCGACTACGGCGACCTCGACTATGAGGCCGGCGACTACGTGATCGTGCCCAAGGGCACCACCCACCGGATGCTGCCTCGTACCGAGGCGGGCCCCTCGTTCTTTTTGATCATCGAGACGGCGGCCGAAGTCGAGATCCCCGACCGCGGCCTCCTCGGCCAGCACGCCCTCTTCGACCCCGCCGCCCTCAAACTGCCCGAGCTGAAGCCGGTCTACGACGACCAGCCGGGCCGGTGGGTGGTGATCGTCAAGCGCGACAACCAGTACACCCGCCTGACCTACGGCTACTTTCCCATCGACGTGGTGGGCTGGCGCGGCACCCTCACGGTGCGCAAGCTAAACGTCCGCGACTTCCGGCCCATCACCAGTCCCCGGTATCACCTGCCGCCGTCGGTGCACGCGACCTTCGTGGTCCCCGGCCTGTCGATATGCACTTTCGCGCCGCGCCCCCTGGAGACCACCGAGACCCTTCGCGTGCCCTTCTACCACGCCAACATCGATAACGACGAGGTCATCTTTTATCACCGGGGCAACTTCTTCTCGCGCGCCAACATCGGCGAGGGCTTCATGACCCTGCACCCCCAGGGGCTGCACCACGGTCCTCAGCCGGGAGCCGTCACGGGCTCCGCCACCAAGACCGAGACCGACGAGTACGCCGTCATGCTGGAGGCTGAGAAGCCCTTCACCCTCAGCGAAGAGTTGATGAAGGCTGACCTGCCGGACTACGTCAACAGCTGGAAGATGGTGGCGAAATGACCCAGACCGCGCCTCGCTACGAGGCCAAGGTCGACCACATGCCGATCGAGGCGATCGACCATATCGCCTTCTGGGTCGGCAACGCCAAGCAGGCGGCGCACTTCTACCGGACCGCCCTGGGCTTCGAGCAGATTGCGTACGCGGGGCCCGAGACGGGCATGCGCGGCTTCGCCAGCTATGTCCTCCGACAGGGACAGATCACCTTCCTGCTGACCAGCGGCATGGGCCCCGAGGACCCCATCACCAAGTTCTGCCTCGAGCATGGCGACGGCGTGCGGCGGATCGCCCTGCGCGTTCCCGACCTGGAGGCGGCCTTCGCCGAGGCGGTCAGGCGAGGCGCAAAGCCGGTCGAGGAGCCGCATTTCGGCGGCGACGCCACCGGTCGTGCCGGCAGCGCCAGCGTGCAGCTCTACGGCGACGTGCTGCTCGGGTTCGTGGAGCGCAAGGACTACCACGGCGCCTACTGGCCCGGGTTCGAGGCCGTGGAGGGCACTCCAGCCAAGATCTCGGGCGTGGGCCTGGCCGCCATCGACCACGTCGTCGGCAACGTCGAGCTCGGCAAGATGAACGAGTGGGTTGACTGGTGGCAGAAGGTGATGGGCTTCGAGCTGATGCAGCACTTCACCGACGAGGCCATCACCACCGAGTACTCGGCCCTGATGTCAAAGGTGATGCAGGACGGCTCGGGCAAGCTCAAGTTCCCCATCAACGAGCCGGCGCCGGGCAAGCGGAAGTCCCAGATCGAGGAGTACCTGGAGTTCAACCGTGCCCCCGGGGTGCAGCACATCGCCCTGATCACGGGCGACATCTGCGCCACCGTCGATGAACTGAAGCGCCGCGAGCTGCGTTTTCTGAGCGTGCCCCGCGAGTACTACGCCGACCTCTGGGAGCGCGTGGGGGAGATCCAGGAGGACGTCAGCGAGATCGAACGGCTCAACATCATGGTCGACCGCGACGACGAGGGCTACCTGCTCCAGATCTTCACCGAGCCCGTCGAGGATCGCCCCACGCTGTTCTTCGAGGTGATCCAGCGACGCGGCAGCCGCGGTTTCGGCGAGGGCAACTTCAAGGCCCTCTTCGAGGCCATCGAGCGCCAGCAGGCCCGTCGGGGCAACCTCTGAGCCACCCCACCGTCTTCGAGCCCCTCCCGATCGAGCGCGTCTACCTGGGATCGGGCGCATACCGCGGCCTGGGTGCAGAGCTGGAACGCCTGGGGGTGCAGCGGGCGCTGTTGCTCACCGGCCGGACGCTGTCCCGAGGCGCCCTGCTGGAGACTTTGCGCGTCGTCGCCGGGGGCAGGATCGCTTCGGTTTTCGGCGAGGTCGTCGCCCACAACCCCACCAGCACCGTCGACGCGGCCTCGGCCGCCTTCAAGGCCGCCGGGGCGGATGGCCTGGTCGCCTTTGGCGGCGGCAGCGTGGTGGACTGCGCCAAGGCGGTCAAGCAGGGCCTGGTTGCCGCCGGCCACGGCCCTGTGGGGCTGCCCATCGTCGATCTCGCGACCACGCTCTCGGGGGCGGAGTTCGCCTGCAGCTTCGGCCAGACCGACGACGCCACCCTGGTCAAGCTCGGCGGTCGGGACCGGAGCCTGACCGCCAACGCCATCTTCCTCGACCCGCAGCTGACCGCCGAGACCCCCGACTGGCTCTGGGCGGCCACCGGGATGCGCGCCGTCGACCACGCCACCGAGACCATCCTGGCCCGCAACACGCTGCCTTACCTCGACGCCCTGGCCTCGGCGGCACTGGAGGTCTTGGCCAAGAAGCTGACCCTGTCGCTGACCGGCGACGAAGAGCCGCGCCACCTCTGCCTGGAGGCAGCCTGGATGGCCCACGCCGGCTCGTACTACATCGAGTGGGGGCTCAGCCACCAGATGGGGCGGCAGTTGGGGCCTCGGTTCGGCATTCCCCACGGCTTCACCTCCGCGATCCTGCTGCCGGCCGTGGTTGAGATGGAACGGCCCCAAAAGGTCGAGCAGGAAGCCTGCGTGGCCAAGAGTCTGGGGGTTGCCTCTGGGGGGGCCGCCGACGCCCTGCGGCGCCTGGTCCGCGACCTCGGCCTTCCCGCAAGCTGCCGCGACGCCGGCATCACCGACCGCGAGGGCACCGACTCGCTCTTCGCCGGCAACCCGGCGGCGCTGGCCGTCATCGATCGGGCCTGGTAGGGCGCCGGCGTCGGTCCCTCCAGCCGGCGGACACTAAACTTAAGCTCGCCCAGTCGCGATGCCGGAGGAGATGAACTTGCTCGGAAGCCGCACCCGCCTTGAAGGCACCGACCTCGATTTCTACAGGTTGGGCAAGCTCTCGGACGAGGGCATCGGCGATCCCAGCAAACTCCCGTTCACCGTCAAGATCCTGCTCGAGGGCGTCCTCCGTGACTTCGAGAACGACAAGGCGACCGAGGTCAGCCTGAAGGCCCTGGCCAACTGGCCCGGCGACCCTCCGCCCGAAGCCGAGGTGCCCTACACGCCGTCAAGAGTCCTGCTCCAGGACTTCACGGGGGTTCCCGCCGTCGTCGACCTCGCCGCGATGCGAGCCGCCATGGAACGCGCCGGCCGCGACCCCGGCCGGATCGACCCGCTGGCGCCCGCCGACCTGGTCATCGATCACTCCGTCCAGGTCGATGCCTTCGGCTCGGCGGAGTCCTACAAGACCAACATCAAGCGCGAATACGAGCGCAACTCCGAGCGCTACGCCCTCCTGCGCTGGGCCCAGCAGGCCTTCCAGAGCTTCAGCGTGGTACCGCCGGGGATGGGCATCTGCCACCAGGTCAACCTGGAGCGGCTCTCACGCGTGGTCCAGGTGCGCAAGGATGACGCCGGCGGTTTCGCCATCCCCGACACCCTGGTGGGCACCGACTCCCACACCACCATGGTCAACGGGCTGGGGGTCCTGGGCTGGGGCGTGGGCGGGATCGAGGCCGAGGCGGCCCTTTTGGGGCAGCCGATCTTCCTTCCCCGGCCGGTGGTCCTCGGGGTGCGCTTCCACGGGTCGCTGCCGGTTGGCACCACCGCCACCGACCTGGTCCTGACCTTGACCCAGATGCTCCGCGAGCACGGCGTGGTCAACAAGTTCGTCGAATTCTGCGGCAGCGGTCTCAGCAGCCTATCGGTGGCCGACCGGGCGACGATGTCCAACATGTGCCCGGAGTACGGCGCCACCTCGGCGCTGTTCCCGGTCGACGCCCAGAGCCTGCGCTACCTCGAGTCGACCGGCCGGGAGCCGGAGCTGATCGCCATGGTCGAGGGCTATACCCGCGAGCAGGGCATCTTCCGGACCGATGACACCCCGATCCCCGAGTTCAGCGAGATCCTGGAACTCGACCTGGCCACCATCGAGCCCTGCCTGGCGGGGCCCAAGCGGCCCCAGGACCGGGTGCCGCTGGACTCGGTCCGCAAGAGCTTCTACCTGGCGTCGGCGGTGCCGCTCAAGACTGGCGAGGCGGATGTCGGGCGGATGGACGCCGAGGGCGGTTCGGTCGACGAGCTGCACCACAGCCGCGCCGCGCGGCTCAACGGCAACGACGCCGAGCTGCACGAGGGCGCCGTGGTTATCGCCGCCATCACCAGCTGCACCAACACCTCCAACCCCTCGGTGATGGTGGCCGCCGGGCTGCTGGCCAAGAAGGCGGTCGAGAAGGGCATGACGGTGGCGCCCTATGTCAAGACCAGCCTGGCTCCCGGGTCGCGTGTGGTCACCGACTACCTCAACAGCTCCGGCCTGCTGCCGTACCTCGAGAAGCTTGGTTTCTACGTCGTCGGCTATGGCTGCACCACCTGCATCGGCAACAGCGGGCCGCTCTCCAGCGACGAGGTCGAGGCGGCAGTCAAGGCTCATGGCATGAACGTCTGCGCGGTGCTCTCTGGCAACCGCAACTTCGAGGGCCGGATCCACCCCCTGGTCCGCTCCAGCTACCTGGGCTCGCCGCCGCTGGTGGTGGCCTACGCGCTCGCCGGGACCGTCGACTGCGACCTCACCAAAGAGCCGGTCGGTTTCGACAACGGCGGTCAGCCGGTGATGCTGTCCGACCTCTGGCCCGCGCCGGAAGAGGTGGCCAAGACCGTTGAGGAGTGCGTCAGCGTCGAGATGTTCCAGAAGGAATACGCCCGGGTTTTCGCCGGCGACGAGCACTGGAAGGAGATGGAGTCGCCCACCGGGCCGGTCTTCCAATGGGATCCCAAGTCGACCTACGTCCAAGAGCCGCCGTACTTCGAGAACCTCCAGCCCGAGCCCGAGCCGGCCAGCGATATCGTCGCCGCCCGCGTGCTGGTGATGGTGGGTGGCTCGGTGACCACCGACCACATCTCGCCCGCGGGTTCGATCCCCATCGACAGCCCCGCCGGCCGCTACCTGGTGGAGCAGGGGGTGGGCTGGTCGGAGTTCAACAGCTACGGCGCTCGCCGCGGCAACCACGAGGTAATGATCCGGGGCACCTTCGCCAACATCCGCCTCAAGAACCAGTTGGTCCCCAACCACGAAGGCTTCTGGACCCGGCACTTCCCGGGCGACGCCGAGATGACAATCTTCGACGCCGCCATGCTCTACGCCAACGACGGCGTGCCGCTGATCGTGCTGGCGGGCAAGGAGTACGGCGCCGGCAGCTCGCGCGACTGGGCCGCCAAGGGTCCCAGGCTGCTGGGCGTTCGCGCCGTTATCGCCGAGACCTTCGAGCGCATCCATCGCAGCAACTTGGTCCAGATGGGGATCCTGCCGCTGGAGTTCATGGCCAGCGAGTCGCGCGAAACCTTGCAGCTCGACGGCACTGAGAGCTACACCATCCGGGGCATCTCCGGCGGCCTCAGCCCCCGTCAAACCCTCAAGGTCGAGGCCCAGCACGCTGACGGCGAGGTCTCGCGCTTCGACGCGCTGCTGCGGATCGACAACACCACCGAGGTGGAGTACGTCCGCCACGGCGGCATCCTGCCCATGGTCCTCCGCCACCTGATCGCGGCCTCTGAGCCTGTCCCGGCGTAGCTCCCAGACAGCATGAGCGGAGGCCCCGGGGCAGGCGGGATTCCGCCCGAGCTACAGGCGCAGCTGGACGACCTCTGGTTCGAGAACCACGCGGCGTGGGCGCGGGCTCATCCGCGCGGAAGGGTCGAGGAGTTGGGCGGGTGGCGGATCGCCAGCCTCGGGTCGACCTGGCCGTTCTACAACGTTGCCACCCCGAAGGCCGGCGCGACCGTCCAGGTCGATCGCCTGCGAGGTGCGCTCACATCGGGAGGGTACCGGGTATGGCTCCGGGACGGCATGGAGGATGCGGAGGCCGAGTTGCTGGGCGCGGGGTACAGCACCGAGCTCGAGCTCCCCGCCTACGTCCGTGACCTGTCGGACGGGGCGCCGGCGGAGGACCGCCAGTCGGGCCTGGTACCGGCTGGCTACGAGGCGGGCCGGGCGGAAAGCCGCGAGGAGATCGAGGAGTGCGTCTGGGGCGACCGGCTATCGCCGTGGCTGGACATCGCCGACGTCAAAGCCGCCTTCCCGGACCCCTGGCAGATGGCCAAGGCGGCCGACCGGCGCTTCTACCAGGCCCGTCACGAGAACCGGCTGGTGGCCACCGGCCAGAGCCTGGTGCATCAGGGTGTCGCCGGCGTCTACGCGATGTGGACCGCCGAGCCTCATCGCTCCCGTGGCCTGGCCTCGGCACTGCTAAGCCTCATCTGCGGCGACGCCGCCGCCGCGGGAGCCACTCACGTCACCCTCCAGGCAACCGAGCCCGGCGGCGGCGTCTACACGCGCGCCGGGTTCGAGCGCCGGTACGCCTACCGCGTTTATAGGGAGCAGAATCAGGGTCATGCCTGAGCCTCCCGCTCCGCCGATCCTCTACCGCGACGCCGCCTTCACCGACGCGCGCTCCGATCGACTCGAGGTCGGCGTCAGCATCCTGGTGGCGGACGGCCGCGTCGCCTGGATCCGCCCCCGCGACAGCGAGGAGGACCTCAGGCCCTACCCCGGTCTCGAGGTCATCGACGCGTCAGGATCCACGATCGTGCCGGCGATGGTCGACTGCCACAGTCACCTGACTCTGCCCGGGGGCGCCCACTGGATCGAGCGTGGCACCGATCCGCCGGAGGTCCTCCTTCGCGTCGCCGAAGACAACGCCCGCCTCCAGCTCGCCTCCGGGGTCCGCTGGGCGCGCGACGTCGGCGCCCCCATCGGCGTCGATCCTGAGGACGGTCGCGAGCGCGCCCTCAGCCTTGGTCTTCGCGATCGCTGGGACGGCCGCCGCGAATACCCATACGTGCGGGCGGCGGGGACCTGGGTGATGAAGACCGGGACCCTGGCGGGCGGGGTGTCGGCGGAGGCTGACGACGGCGACGAGCTGCTGCGGCTGTCGATGGGCCAGCTGGACGACGGCGCCGACTTCGTCAAGCTCTACCTCGACGGCCCCGACCCCGACACTCCTCCGTGGACCGCGGACGAGGTCCGCCCGGTGGTGGAGGCAGCCCACGCGCGCGGCGCCCGGGTGACCGCCCACGCCGGCCGGTTCGAGGGCACCCGGGTATGTGCCGACGCCGGCGTGGACTGCATCGAGCACGGATTTGAGACCGATGCCGAGACCGTGGCGGTGATGGCGTCGACGGGTGTTGCCCTCGTGACGACGATGACGGTGCTCAGGTCATGGGCCACCTTCGAGCGCACCACGACTTTGGATCGATTCCACTCAGCCGATGGGCGCAAGCTCGTGATGGAGCGCACCGAGGTCGCCCGCGAGAGTGTCCGCCTGGCCCACAAGGCCGGGATCCTCATCGCCGCCGGCACCGACTTCGGCGGCGGCTCGGCGCGGGCCAACCAGATGGCGTGGGAGGTCGAGGCCCTGGTGGACTGTGGGCTGGAGCCCTGGGAGGCCCTGGCGGCGGCGACGTGGAAGGGTGGGCAGGTGCTGGGCGAACCGGGCGCCGGCGTCATCGAGGAAGGCGGACCGCCCGACTTCTTCCTCGTCCACGGCGACCCCCTCAGCGACCCGTCTGCACTCTGGCGAGTCTGGAAGGTTGCCTGATCGCGACCTTTGTGATGTGGACATCGACGTCCTCGAGGTAGAGAATTGAGCCCAGAGACAGCTGGATTGGACGATCAAGAAGACATCGCAGAAGAGGTCCCCGCGAAGAGCGATCGGGGGCCGGCCGATCCCAAAGCTGACGGCAAGCAGCCCTCCGAGGCCGACCTGCCTGCCGACTCGGGAATCGAGGCGATCGCCCCTGGGACAGCGTCGGAGCCGAGCGACGAGGTTGCCAACCCCGCTCCTCGCCTCTACCAGCTGAGACCGGCAGGGTTGCGCCCGGTTCGGCGGCGGTTGCGTCGCCACGGCCTCCGCAACGACTGTCCTCCCGACCAGCGCCGCTGGCCCCGGTCGTCCTCCCCGCGCACCCACCTGCGTTGACCGCCGGGGTCACGCCCCCCAAAGCCGTCACCGGGTCGCCCGCGACGGGACGCCCCCGGCACATTCCCCGCGAGTGGCAGCTGGCGGCGGCCGATCCACCCGCCGATTTCGAAGCGCAGGCGTCGCCGCTGCTCCGACGGGTGCTCTGGTCCCGCCGGTTGGTGATCGTCGACAGCCACGATTTCCTCCACGCCGAGGAGGCCCCCCTGCACCCGCCGGAGATGATGATGTCGCTGACCCCCGCCGTCCAGATGGCGTCAGAGGCGATTCAGACAGGGCGCCGGATCGCGATCTTCGGCGACTACGACGCCGATGGGGTCACCGCCACGGCGCTGCTGCAGCGCGGCCTGACCGCCGCCGGCGCTGACGTCGTCACCTACATCCCGCACCGGGTCAACGACGGCTACGGCCTGAGTCCCGAGGGCCTTGAAGAGCTCCACCGGCAGGGAGCCGGCCTGGTCATCAGCTGTGACTGCGGCACCAACTCGGTGGACGTCGTCGCCCAGCGACCAGCGGGCCTGCAACTGATCGTCACCGACCATCACCTGCCCGCTGCTGAGATCGCACGACCCGACGCACTCCTCAATCCCCACCAGCCCGGCGATGTCTATCCCTTCAAGGAGCTGTCGGGCGCTGGCGTGGCCTTCAAGCTCGTCCAGGGTCTGGAGCAGACGGGGCTTGGAGGCCTCGATGCTGCCGTGCTTGAGCAGTTGACCCAGTTGGTGGCGGTGGGGGCGATCGCCGATGTCGTCGCCCTCCTCGATGAGAACCGCACCCTGGTCAGGCGCGGCCTGCTCGAGATGGAGGAGCGCCCCCTGCCGGGTATCCGTGCGCTGATCGAGACCGGCATCCTGCGGCGTCCCCTGAATTCGACCGCGATCGGCTTCCAGCTGGCTCCCCGGATCAACGCGGCCGGCCGCATGGACGACGCCCGCCTGGCGCTCGACCTGCTGCTCGCCGACGACATCGAGGTGGCCCGGCCGCTGGCGGAGCAGATGGAGAGCCACAACCAGTCCCGCCGGCAGGCGACCGACACCGCTCTCAGCGAGGCCTTGGGGCGACTCGAGGAAGAGGGCGTGCCCGACTCCGCCATCGTCCTCGCTGACGAGCGCTGGTCGCTGGGGCTGGTGGGGCTGATCGCGGGCCGGCTTGTCGACGCCCACAACATGCCGGCCTTCGTGCTCAACCGGGGTGAGTCGGAGAGCCGCGGCTCGGCGCGCTCCGTCGACGGCTTCAACGTGGTCGACGCGCTGACCAGCTGCGCTGGAGTGTTGAGCCGCTTCGGCGGCCACCAGGCCGCCGCCGGGTTCGCCTGCGCCAACGAGGACCTGCCCGCCCTGATCGACGGGCTCCAGGAATTCGCGGCCGGGAAGCGACCCGAAGGCGGCTGGAGCCGGGTGATGCCCATCGACGCCGAGGTCGGCTTCGATGAGCTCAGTACCGAGGCCGTCGAGGACCTGGCCTTGCTGGAGCCGTTTGGCCAGGGCAATCGCCCGCCTCGCTTCTGCGGCCGTGGCCTGGTGCTCAAGGCGGCCACCGCGTTCGGCGGCGAACGGGAGCACCTCAAGCTCTGGCTTGGCGCCGGCGAGCGCGTCATCGAGTCGGTGGCCTGGCGCCGTGGCGCCTACATCGACGACTACCGGCGCCTGGCCCAGCGGGGCCAGCGTCTTGACGTTTTGTTCAGCCCCGAGGTCAGCCGTTGGGACGGCGAGGCGACGGTTCGGCTGGAGCTTGAGGACGTCCGCGCCGCGGCCTCCTAGTCGGCCACAGATTCAGTTCACAAAGATCGCCTAGACATCCCCCAGCGCCGGTGTTAGCTTGGGCTGGGGTCACTTGTTGCTGACGTCGTACCACCTGCCCCGGCGTACCCATGGAGGTTGGCAGTTGACGTCAGGCTACGACGAGGTTCATGTCCCCAGGCTGGTGCTGGCGGGTGCCGGCAGCAGCACCGGCAAGACCACCCTGACCGCCGGCCTGATCGCCGCCTATCGCCGCCGGGGCCTGCGCGTGAAGCCGTTCAAGGTCGGGCCTGACCACGTCGACGCCGCCTACCTCGCGCATGTCGCCGGCAACCCCTGTCGCAACCTCGACCCGTGGATCCTCGGTCGCGACGCCATCCTGCGGAGCTTCCACCGCGGTTGCGCCGACGCAGACCTGGCGGTGGTGGAGGGCATGCTCGGCCTGTACGACTCGTGGGGTG
This sequence comes from Candidatus Dormiibacterota bacterium, assembly GCA_036824145.1. GTDB lineage: Bacteria > Chloroflexota > Dormibacteria > DASZGP01 > DASZGP01 > DATMMS01. Next base: position 14,185 of record DAITAT010000017.1, on the reverse strand, counting down.
CCGGTACCGAGGGCAGCACCGCCGAACTGAGCAAGCTGATCGAGGCGCCGGTGATCCTGGTCCTCGACGTTGCCACCACGGTCCAGAGCGCGGCGGCGCTGGCCTTGGGCTTCAAGTCGATGGACCCCCGGGTTGGCATCGCCGGCGTAATCCTCAACCACGTCGCCGACGACGCCCACGCCCGCTGGGTCGAGGAGGCGGTCTGGAGGGAGGCCAAGATCCCGGTGCTGGGATGGCTGCCCACGCTCGGCGAGCTCGCCATCGCGGCCGACGATCGCGACCCCGCACCAATGGGAGACAGCCCCAAGTTCGACGCCGCCATCGAGGTCCTATCCGCGGCGATCGAACGGCACCTGGACCTCGACCTCCTGATGCGCATCGCGGATAAGTCTCGGCCGGTGCGCATGATCCCCCGGGTGGTGGCGCCGGTGATCGACGACGCCGACGTCGGGGTGCGAATTGGCGTCGCCTATGACGAGGCGTTCAACCTCTACTACCCGGAGAACCTCGAGATTCTCAGCGAGGCGGGGGCCGAGATCGTCACTTTCAGCCCTCTTCATGACCGGCACCTGCCAAGCGTCCATGGTGTCTACATGGCGGGCGCCAGCTCCGACCGGTACGCCGTCGACCTCTCGCGCAACTCGAGCATGCGCGAATCGCTCCGGCAGGCCCATGACGACGGGATGCCCATCTACGCCGAGTGTGGGGGGCTGATGTACCTCTCTCGGGTGGTCGTCGGTCCGGCTGGGCAGGACCTCGAGATGGCGGGGCTTTTGCCCCTCCGAGTCCGGCCGGAAACCGGAGTCCGCCACATGGGCTATCGGGAGATGCGCACCCTGGACGACTGCCTGCTGGCAGGTCGCGGCCGCAGCCTCCGTGGGCACGAGCTGCACTGGAGCATCGTTACCGGAACCGGTAGCGTGGCCTACGCATACGAGCTTTTCGACCCGTCAGGGTATCGCGCCGGCCACGAGGGCTACACCAAACCAGGCGTCCTGGCCAGCAACATCCACCTGCACTTCGGCCAGGACCCGGAGCTGGCTCTGAACTTCCTGCGCCCCTGCGCGCACCGCAGCCGCCCCGAGCCGGTGGTCAGCGCTTAAGGGCGAGGACCCCCTCATGTCTGCCCGGAAAATGGACCGGGACGTGTCAGCGCCGCAGCAGCAGGTTGAGGATGATGGTCAGCGCGACGCTGATCAGGAGCCCGGTCATCAGCGGCGAGTACAGGGTGAAGCTGCCGCGGCTGATGCGGATGTCGCCGGGCAGACGGCCCAGCGGCAGTCCGGCCTGGACCAGCAGACCGATGACCAGGATCCCGCCGCCGATGATGATCAGGATTTTGCCCGGACTCACGGTTTGATCTTATGCCGCCGCCAGCGCCCGCAATCCCTAAGCCGCTAATCTGGTAGCCCGCGGATTCGAGGAGGAAGACATGCTCACAGTTTCGACCAACGGCATCGAGATGTACTACGAGCGCAAGGGCTCCGGCGAGCCGCTGCTGCTGGTGCCGGGGCTGCTCTTCGGAGCCGAACACTGGCGCCCGCAGATTGACGCGCTGGCCTCCGACTACGACGTCATCGCCGTCGATCTCCGCGGCCAGTACCACACCACCACCACCGACGACCAGGCCGACTACGACATGTGGAACCAGACCGAGGACGTCTACGGGCTGATCCAGGCCCTTGGCATCGGGCCGGTCCATTATGCGGGGCTGTCGATGGGCGGCTTCATCGGCATGCGCATGGCCCTCAAGCACCCCGAGGCCGTGCGCGACCTCATCCTCATCGACACCCAGGCGCACGGTGAGGACGAGGACAAGAAGGCGCAGTACGCGGCCTTCCGCAAGCTCTACCTGGAGGGGGTGATCGAGCCCCTGGAGGCGGCTTTGCCGCTCTCATTCTTCTGCGACGACTTCATCGCCAACCACAAGGACGCGGTGAATGCCTGGTTCGGCAACCTGCTTGCCGGAAACCACCAAGGCACCGTCCATGCCAGCCAGGGCGTCGACGACCGCGATGACATCGCCGACCGGCTGGGCGAGATCAACCTGCCGACGCTGGTGGCGCACGGAACCGAGGATGTGCCGATCGAGATCGAGAAGGCTGAGGCGATGGCGTCGCTGATCCCGCGGGCGAGGTTCGTCCGTATCGAGGGCGCCGGGCACCAGTCCAACGTGGATCATCCCGACGAGGTGAGCGCCTTGATCGGCGACTTCCTGGCCGAGGTCAGGCAGGCCGCCCCGGCAGGCACGGCGGGGTAACGCGCCGGGTGCAGTACGCCGCCTACCACTTTCAGTTGGAGGACATCCGCAGCATCGTCCCCGAGGGACAGGAGCTGCTGATGCTGGGCCGAGCGCTGGCCCGCCGCCTGCCCTCGGTCAGCCGTCACGAGGTGATGCATGGAACCGCGGCCACGCCGATGGTCGAAGGCCCCGGCTACGTGATCGCTTTCGACGTCCCCAAGAACGTGCGCGACTCGATCGACTTGAACCTCAAGAAGATCAAGGGCTACAAAGGCTACAAGGTCATCGAGCTGGGCAAGGAACCGGGCTACGACCTGGTCAAGGGGCGCATCCCCAAGCCGTAACCGACCTGGCTAAGGGCCGGGCTGATCGGGGCCATAAGGAGTGAAGAGGAACTCGGGTGCGTCGTGCACTGGCGGCTCCGGGAAGCGTTCGCCCTTGGGGGCAATCGCGAAAAGGACGGAGCCCGCGGCTCCGAGCAACAGCAGCACCCCGAGGAGCACCAGTGGACCAGGGAGGCCGCCGCCGCCGCCGTTGTCCGAGGCCACCGAAAGCGGGCCGGGACTGGGCAGGTCGTTGAAGCCGCCGACCAGGGGGATGGGCGTGCCGCCATCGTTGGCTCCCGGGTCCACGCTGGGGGAAGGGATGCCGAGGAGATAGCTGGGCGTGACCGCGGGTGACGGCGGGTCCAGCGGCACCGGGCTGATGACGATGATTTCGGGGCTCGGTGAGGGCGAGCAGTTGCTGAAGAAATCGTTGCTGAGGCAGGGACTCGGCGATGGATCGTGGGTCGGCGGGCATCCTGGGCTGCGAGTCTCATTGGTGCACGTCGGGCTCACGGCGGCAGGCGACGAGGCGTTAGCTGCCAGGGGCGCCGGCGGCGTGGCGAAGAAGAGGAGCGCGGTGAGCGGCGGGATCGCCAGTGCCGCAGCGATTCTGAGCCGGCGGCGACCGGGCCGGCTGATATCCATGTTGGCCATGTGAGGTGGGCGCAAGTATACGAGGCGGTGGGCGTCCCGGCTAGCCCCCCGGCGCGACCTCGGTGGCGTCGGTGCCATCGACCGCCAGCCAGTGAACGAATCCCCGCGCCTCGGGGCCAAAGCCACGCGAGAGGGCGCCGTCGACGTTGACGATGGCCCCGCGGAACATCGAGATCGCCTGCGGCTGAGTGTGGGGGGTGTGGCCGTGGACCAGGCGCTTGGCGTGGAACACATCGATGTACTGACGCAGCGTCTCGAGACTGTAAAACTGACGGCGCGTGCAGAGGTCGGCGAAGAGGTGGAAGAGGACCTCGGGGTCACGGCTGCTAGCGCGCCTGCGGACGGATTCGTTGATCGCATCCACGTCGATGCCGTAGTTCAGGTACACCGGCGAATCGCAGTGCTGAATCAGGGCATCGCCGACGATGGTCATGGCGGGCCGGCTGCGCACCCAGTCCATCATCTCGGGCTCTCGCATCAGCCCGGCGAGGTCGGCGTCCTTGCCGCCGTTCCAAAGCCAGTTCTCGGTGTTGCGCCCCTCGACTCCGCGGAGCCGTTCTTCGACCACTCCCAGGATGAGGGCGTCGTGGTTACCCATCAATGCGGTGGTGTTGGGCCGGCTCATCAGCCACCGGATCGCCTCGACGGCGTGGTCCCAACGGTCAAAGTAATCACCGACCACCACCAACGGCACCTCGTGGTCGAGGTCGCCGACAAGCTCCAACATCCGTTGGGAATCGCCGTGGATGTCGCCCAGGATCGCGATCGGTCGCATCCGCCGATTGTTCCACACGACCAATTGGCGCGAGTAGGCATCGCGCTCGGCGGGGTTGCCCGGGGCCGGCTCCCCACAAGCTCAACGGTTGAGCGGGGAACCGGCCCGGCACTCGACCCCGCGCCACTTTCGCGGGGGAGACGAAACGCCGGCGGGACCCGGCATCCGCAAACAACTCAAGCCAGATCCGTGGCAAAAGTTACTCGGGTCGCGATATGATCGCTGTCGAGCACCTTTAAACCGGTCCTGCGAGGCCGGAAAGGAGATTTTTTTGTGCCCATAGCCTCCCGGCAGGCCACCGCGCTGCGGCACGTGGTCGAGAGCCAGCAGTTCGACCGACCCCTTCTCGAGAAGATCTTCAGCGCGGCTGAGGAGATGGAGAAGGTCGCGCGCCTTGGCGGTAGCGACGAGTTGAAAGGCCGCATCATGGCGAGCCTCTTCTACGAGCCCAGCACACGCACCCGCCTCAGCTTCGAGGCGGCCATGCTTCGCCTCGGCGGCGAGGCCCTGGGCACCGAATCTGCCAGCGAGTTCAGCTCGGTGGCCAAGGGCGAGACCCTGGAGGACACCGTCCAGATCGTCTCCGCCTACTGCGACGTGATCGTACTCCGCCACTTCGACGTGGGCGCCTCCAAGCGGGCCGCCGCGGTCAGCCCGGTGCCCGTCATCAACGCCGGCGACGGCCCCGGCCAGCACCCCACCCAGGCGCTGCTCGACCTCTACACCATCAGCAAGGAGCTGGGTCGAGTCGACGGCCTGCGGATCGCCATGGTGGGCGACCTCGCCAACGGCCGCACCGTTCGCTCCCTGAGCTACCTGCTTTCCAAGTACGACGGCGTGGAGCTGGTCTTTGTGGCCCCGGCGGCGGTGGCGATGGGCCGGGATATCAAAGCCCACCTCGACGAGCGTAGCGTCGCCTACACCGAAACCGAAGACCTCGACGCGGTCCTCCCCGAGGTCGACGTCGTCTACCAGACCCGGATCCAGAAGGAGCGCTTCGGCAACAAGCTGGCCCAGTACCGCCGGGTGGCCGGGGTTTACGTAATGGACGAGCGGTCGATGAGCCTGATGCGACCCGAGGCCGTCCTGATGCATCCGCTGCCGCGGGTGGGCGAGATAAGCCCCGAGGTGGACAAAGACCCGCGGGCGGCGTACTTCCGCCAGGCGCGCAACGGGCTCTTCATCCGCATGGCGCTGCTGCACATGCTGCTCAACCCGGGCAAGACATGACCCAGGTGGCCCATCCCCCGCAGCAGAACTGGGACCGCGAGAGCCTGGTCGTCAGCGGCGACGATATGCGAAGCGCCCTCAAACGCATAGCCCACGAGATCGTCGAGCGCAATGGCGAAGGCTTCGACATCGTCCTTGCCGGAATCCCAACCCGTGGGGTGCCCATGGCGTCGCGGCTGGCGACCATCCTCAACCAGTGGGGCAAGGGCCGAGCCGAAGTGCTGGAGCTTCACACCGACGGCCACCGCGATGACCGCGAGCCGTCAGAGGCGAAGCCGGCAGCCGGCTCTGCGTCACCCCCGACGCCGGATGTCACCGGGCGCGTCGTCGTCCTCGTCGACGATGTGATCTTCCACGGCCGCACCGCCAGGGCCGCCCTCGACGCCCTGACGGAGCTGGGCCGACCGTCGGCGGTACAGCTCGCGGTGATGGTCGACCGCGGCCATCGCGAGCTGCCCATCCGGGCGGACTACGTCGGCAAGAACATCCCCACTCACCTCACCGACCGCGTCCATGCCCTCTTCCAGGAGGTTGACGGGGTCGACTCCGTGTTCCTGGTGCGCGACGGTGAATGATTCGGCATCGCTGGTGATCCGGGGGGCAACCCGGCTCGAGCCCGGCCATCCCCGGCGGGAGGTCGATGCGGTGATCGAGGACGGCATCCTGACCGAGCTCAACGTGCTCCACTGGGGCAGTCGTCGCACCGCCCTGGGGGCCGTCCCCGACCCCAGTCATACGCGGACGCGCAGCCAGGTCATTGACGCCACCGGGCTGTACCTGGCCCCTGGCTTCCTCGACCTGCATACCCATTTGCGCGACCCGGGAGAGCCACAAAAGGAGACTATCGAGACAGGCGCCGCGGCCGCCGCCGCCGGCGGCTTCACCTCGATCGTCGCGATGGCCAACACCGTGCCTCCGGTTGACGGCCCCGAGGTTCTCCGCGACATCGTCGAGCGCGGTCGCCAGGCCGCGATACGGGTCAGCTCGGTTGCCGCTATCACGAAGAGCCTGGAGGGCAAGGAACTCACAGACATGGAGGCGCTCGCGGAGGCGGGCGCGGTGGCTTTCAGCGACGACGGGCGCAACGCCTACGGTTTGGAGCTGGCGGTGGAGGCCGGCCGCCGCGCCGCCGCCCTCGACCGCGCCATCCTGGTCCACGCCCAGGACGAGACCACCTGCCCCGACGGAGAGGTCAACGACGCCGTCGCCGCAAGCACCGCCCTGCGTCCGTGGCCGTGCGAGGCCGAGGTGGCGGCGGTGAAGCGGGCCATCGAGGCCTGCCGCCAGAGCGGCAGCCGCCTCCATCTCCAGCACCTCAGCTGCTCGGGGTCGTTGGAGCTGCTGGAGCAGGCCAAGGCCCAGGGCCTCCCCGTCACGGCCGAGGTCACGCCTCACCACCTCGTCCTCACCGAGGGGCGTGTCCTGGTCGGCGCCACGCCCGATCCCCTGGCCAAGGTCAACCCGCCGCTGCGGTCGGACCGCGATCGCGCCCACCTGGTGGCGGCCCTGGGGTCAGGCCTGGTCGACGCCATCGCCACCGACCACGCCCCGCACGAGGCCGCCACCAGGCAGGTCACGTTCTCCAAGGCGAGCTTTGGGTTCAGCGGCCTGGAGACCGCCCTCAGCCTCTGCCTCGAGCTGGTCGACTCCGGGGCGCTCAACCTGGACCGATTGGTGGAGGCGTTGACCGTGGGACCGTGGCGTTGCCTGAGCCCAGGGCTGGACCAGCCGATGCCCGCCCTGCGCGTCGGCCAGCCCGCCGACCTGGTCCTCTTCGAGACCAAGGGCCTCCTCCGCCTGGATGCCTCCCGGCTGCTGTCGACGGGCAAGAACACGCCCCTCGACGGTCGCGATATGCGCGGTCGCGTCCTGCTCACGGTCGCGGCAGGACGGATGGTCCACGGCGACTGGTTCGCGGTGCCGGGATAGTGGCGGCCGCTGCCCGCCGCCCGGGCGCGCTGGTCCTGGAGGACAGCAATGTCTATCCCGGGTGGCTCTTCGGTGCTCACCTCGACGCCGCCAAGGGTGCGCCGGGGAGGCGCCCGGGCGAGGGCGAGGTCGTCTTCAACACCTGCATGACCGGCTACCAGGAGATCCTCTCCGATCCCAGCTATGCCGGCCAGATGATCGTCATGACCTACCCGCTGATCGGCAACTACGGCGCCAATGCGGCCGACCCAGAGTCCGGCCAGCTATGGGCCAGAGCGCTGGTCGTGCGGGAGCTGGCGGCGGATCACAGCAACTGGCGGTCGGAGGGCTCGGTCGACGCGCTGCTCGCCGATGCCGGCGTCCCCGGCCTCACGGGGGTCGACACCCGGAGCCTGACGCGCCACCTCCGCAGCGCCGGGGCCCGGCGCGGGGTCCTGGCCGCGCTCGAAAATCCCGTCGATCCCCGCGACGCCCGGAGCCAGGCCGAGGTTGAGGCGCTGGTGGAGCAGAGTCGCACCGTGACCCCGGTCGAAGAACAGGACCTGGTCGGCGAGGTCGCCTGCGTCGAGGCCTACGAGTGGGACGAGGAGCTGAGCCCCGTTTACGTGGGCAAGATCGAGCCCGCGCTCGCGGGGCAGACCGTGGTGGTGGTCGATTACGGCGTCAAGCGCAACATTCTCCGCTCCCTGCGCAGCCGAGGCGCCAGGGTGCTCGTGCTGCCGCCGTCGTCGGGAGTTGACGCGATCCTGGCGGCGAAGCCGGATGGGGTCCTGCTGGCCAACGGCCCTGGTGACCCGGCGTTCCTCGGGCCCCAGGTCGAAGTGGTGCGGGGCCTGTTCGGCAAGGTGCCGATCCTGGGCATCTGTCTTGGTCACCAGCTGATTGCACGCGCCGCCGGAGCCCAGACCGGGCGCCTGCCCTTCGGGCACCACGGCGGCAACCACCCGGTCCAGGACCTCGAGACCGGGGAGGTCCACATCACCTCCCAGAACCACGAGTACCAGGCGCTGAGTGAAACCCTGCCGGCCGACTCAGGTTTCAATGTCCGGCAGCGCAACCTCAACGATGGCTCGGTCGAGGGCCTGGCGCACAGCACGCTGCCGATCTTCTCGGTGCAGTACCACCCCGAAGGCGCCCCCGGGCCGCACGACAACCAGTACGTCTTCGACCACTTCGCGGAGATGATCCGCACCGGCCGGCCGCCCGGCGGTTCGCGCCCCAAGGCCAAGCACAGGCAGGTGCCACAGAAGGTGCTGGTCATCGGTTCGGGGCCGATCATCATCGGCCAGGCGGCGGAATTCGACTACGCCGGCACCCAGGCCTGCAAAGCGCTCCGCGAAGAGGGCGTCGAGACGGTGCTGGTCAACAGCAACCCCGCCACCATCATGACCGACCCCGGGGTGGCCGACCGCACCTACATCGAACCGCTGACGGTAGAGGTGATCGAGCGGATCATCGCCCGCGAGCAGCCCGACGGCCTGCTGCCCACTCTCGGCGGGCAGACGGGACTCAACTTGGCCGTGGCACTGCATGACGCGGGGGTCCTCGACCGCTACGGCGTGCGCCTTCTGGGGACTCCGCTGGAGACCATCCGCAAGGCTGAGGACCGCGAAGCCTTCAAGCAGTTCCTGGTCTCGATTGACGAGCCGGTGACCGAGAGCCGCACCGTCGAGACCATCGAGGAGGCCCGGGCCTTCCTGGCCGAGGTCGACTTGCCGCTGGTGGTGCGGCCCGCCTACACCCTGGGCGGCACCGGCGGCGGCTTCATCCACGAGAAGTCGGAGTTCGATGAGGCGGTCCAGCGGGGGCTCGACAACAGCCCCATCACCCAGGTCCTACTGGAGCGCAGCCTGGTGGGCTGGAAGGAGGTCGAGTACGAGGTGATGCGCGACTCCGCCGACACCTGCATCACTGTCTGCAACATGGAGAACCTCGACCCCATGGGCGTCCACACCGGCGACTCGATCGTGGTCGCGCCATCCCAGACGCTCAGCGACAAGGAGTACCAGATGCTGCGCTCCTCGGCGCTGAAGATCATCCGCGGGCTTGGCATTGAGGGTGGCTGCAACGTCCAGTACGCCCTCGACCCCAGGTCGTTCCACTACTACGTCATCGAGGTCAACCCGCGCGTCAGCCGCAGCTCGGCACTGGCCAGCAAGGCCACCGGCTACCCGATCGCCCGGGTCGCCGCCAAGGTGGCCATCGGCAAGCGCCTTGACGAGATCCCCAACCAGGTCACCGGCCGGACCCTGGCGGCCTTCGAGCCCGCCCTCGACTACTGCGTCGTCAAGATCCCGCGCTGGCCCTTCGACAAGTTCCCCACCGCCGACCGCAGCATTGGCACCCAGATGAAGGCCACCGGCGAGGTGATGGCAATCGAGCGCACCTTCGAAGCGGCGCTGATGAAGGCAATCCGGTCGCTGGAGCAGAAGCCGCCGGCGCTGGATGCATCGCCGGTGGACGAAGCGCTCCTGTCCGGCCCCAACGACCAGCGGCTGTTCGCCCTGCTCGCGGCGCTGCGCCAGCGCCTGCCCCAACCCGACGGCCGCGACCCGGCCGCCGCAGCCGACGCTGACCAGCCGGTCATCAAGACGCTCCACGCAATGACCGCGATCGATCCCTGGTTCCTGCGCCGGCTGGCTCGGGTGGTGCAGATCGAGCGGCAGCTGGCGGGCGGCCTCGAGCCCGCGGTGCTGAGGGTCGCCAAGACCGCGGGTTTCACCGATCGCGCCATCGCACTTTTGTGTGGCGAATCGCTCGAGGACGTTCGCGCCGCCGGGTTCGAGGCCGGCGTTCGGGTGGCGTACAAGGTGGTCGACACCTGCGCCGCGGAGTTCGCAGCCGCGACGCCCTACTACTACTCGACTTACGAGGCCGAGGATGAATCGCCTCGAGGGCGGCGAATGGAGGCCGACAACCCGTCGGTGCTGGTGCTGGGGTCCGGGCCCATCCGCATCGGCCAGGGGATCGAGTTCGACTACTGCTCAGTGCAGGCGGCGATGGCGCTGCGCGAGGGCGGCTGGTCCAGCGCCATGCTCAACTCCAACCCCGAGACTGTCTCCACCGACTTCGATACCAGCGATCGCCTCTACTTCGATCCCCTCGACGAGGAGTCCGCGGAGAACGTGGTGCGGGCCGAGGCGGCCCACGGCGTGGTCGTCCAGTTCGGCGGTCAGACCGCGATCAACCTGGCCGAGCCGCTGGCCCGGCGGGGCATTACCATCCTCGGCTCGTCGGTCGACGCCATCGACCTGGCCGAAGACCGGCGGCGCTTCGAGGCCACCCTCCGGGAGATCGGCATCCCCCAGCCTCCCGGCGCCACCGCCACCACCGTCGAGGAGGCCGGTGCCATCGCCGACCGCGTCGGGTACCCGGTGCTGGTGCGGCCCAGCTACGTGCTCGGGGGCCGGGCGATGGAGATCGTCCATGCCCACGAGGACCTCGAGCACTACCTCGAGGGAGCCCGTGACGCCCTTGCTCGCGGCACCATCCTGATTGACAAGTACCTCGTTGGCGGCGAGTTTGAGGTCGACGCCATCTGCGACGGCGAGCGGGTCCTGATCCCGGGGATCATGGAGCACGTCGAGCGCGCCGGTGTCCACTCCGGCGATTCCTTCGCCGTCTACCCGCCACAGCACCTCACCCCCGAAGAGGTCGAGCAGATCATCGACTACACCCGCCGCATCGCCCTGCGGCTCAAGATCGTCGGTCTCCTCAACATCCAGTACGTTTTGCACCGCAACCGCATCTATGTCATCGAGGTCAACCCGCGGTCAAGCCGAACCGTGCCCTTCCTGAGCAAGATAACGTCGGTGCCGATGGTGCCGGTGGCGATGGCGGTGATGATGGGTCGGTCCCTGCGCGACCAGGGCTACGAGGACGGGCTCTGGCCCGAGACCCCGGTGTACGCGGTCAAGGCGCCGGTGTTCTCGATGAGCAAGCTGCTCGAGGTGGACAGCCAGCTGGGCCCGGAGATGAAGTCGACCGGCGAGGTGATGGGCATCGACACTGAGTTGCCGCCGGCGATGTTCAAGGCCTTTTTGGGCTCGCTCGATCGGCTGCCGCGGGAGGGCGTGGCGCTCTGCACCATCGCCGACGGCGACAAGGCCGAGGCGCTGCCGATCATCGCCCGGTTGGTGGAGATGGGCTTCACCGTCCACGCCACCAGCGGGACCGCGCGGGCGCTGCGCCAGGCCGGCATCAGCGTCAGCGAGGTCGGCAAGATCACCGACGGCTCGCCCCACGTCGTCGACCTCATCAAGAGCGGCACTGTCGACCTGGTGATCAACACCATCAGCAACGAGATGTCCCCCCGGCCTGCCAACGCCGATGGCTCCCGCCTCGCCATTCGCGACGGTTTCGAGATCCGGCGCGCCGCCGTCGAGCGGCGCATCCCCTGCCTGACCTCGCTGGACACCGCGGCGGCTCTGGTGGAGTCGCTCAACCTGCTCGCCCTCGACGGCGCCTTCCAGGTGATGACGGTCGACGAGTACCTGCGCGGCCCATCGCCGGCACTCGAAGTGGCGGCGGAGATTGAGCCCGAGGAGGCGATGCTGTGAGCGCGCCGGTGGGAGCGCCGCTCTTGGAGCGCGGCGTGGTCAGCCTCCGCGAGGAGGTCATGCCGGGCGTCTGGCTGCTGCGCCTGCACTCACCCCGGATCGCCCGCGCCGGGCTGCCCGGGCAGTTCGTGCACATCCAGTGCGCCGACGGAACCGACCCGCTGCTGCGCCGGCCCTTCAGCTTCTGCGACATAAACAGCGCCGCCGGCACTTACGACATCCTCTTCAATGTCGTCGGTCGGGGCACCGCGATCCTGGCGGCTGCTGAGGCGGGGCAGATGTTCGAGGCGCTGGGCCCGCTCGGGCACGCCTTCAGCTTCCCCGAGACCGGGGCCGTGCTGGCGGTGGCCGGCGGCCTCGGCGTGGCCCCCTTCCCGCTGGTGGCGCGGGCGGCGCGCGAACGTGGCCTGGAGTTCCACTGGGTCAACGGCGCCTACACCGCCCATCAGCTGCTGCCGCTCGAGCACCTGCCCGGCGCGTCCGAATCGTCGCTGGCGACCGATGACGGCAGCGCCGGCTATCGGGGATTCGTCACCGACCTGCTCAAGCGCGACGCCCGAGACTGGCTCGCCAACACCGCCGTCATCCACGCCTGCGGACCCACCCCCATGCTGACCTCGCTGGCGAGGTTGCTGGGCGAGCTCGACGACCGCGGCGCCGACGTGCCCCGCTGCGAGGTCTCGCTGGAGGCGCCCATGGGTTGCGCCCTGGGCACTTGCCTGGGCTGCGTGCTACCCAGCAGCGACGGCGGCTTCGCAAGGGTCTGCGTCGAGGGGGCGGTGATGGACTGGCGCGACATCGACTGGGCCCGGCTGGCCGGGATGGGCGAGCTGATCACGCATCGCGCCGCGGTCGCGCAGCTGGCGCCCGAGGCGCGGGTGGCGGGCTGATGGCCGAAGATCTCGACCTCAGCGTCCGCATCGGCGACAGCCTGCTCCTGAGGACGCCGCTCCTGGCAGCGTCGGGGACGTTCGGCTTCGGCTTCGAGATGGAGGCCATCGGCGGCCACGCGGGCTATGGCGCCATCATCTGCAAGGGCACGTCGCTCCAGCCGCGCGTCGGCAACGACCCGCCCCGGATCGTGGAGGCGCCGTCGGGGATGCTCAACGCGATCGGCCTGCAGAACCCTGGCGTCGAAGTCGTGGCGGGCGACTACGCGCCGCGGTGGGCGGCATGGGACGTGCCCGTGATCGTCAACGTCGTCGGCGACAGCGTCGAGGACTACGTCGCCGTCGTCCGTCGTCTCGAGGACGCTCCCAACATCGCCGGTATCGAGCTCAACATCTCCTGCCCAAACGTGGGTGCCGCCGGCCTGATGTTCGGGGTCGACGCCCGCCTCGCCGGCGAGGTCACCACCGCCGTGCGCGCCGCCACCAAGCGACCTCTGATCGTGAAGCTGACCCCCAACGTCACCGACATGGTTGCCATCGCCAGGGCCATCGTCGACGCCGGTGCCGACGCGCTCTCGGCCGTCAACACATATGTCGGCATGAGCCTTGACCTGGAGACCGGCCGGCCGGTGCTGGCCAACATCTCGGGCGGCCTCTCCGGCCCCGCGATCCGCCCGCTGGCGCTGCACGCGGTCTATACCGTCGCGGGCGCGGTGCCGGTCCCGGTGATCGCTTCGGGGGGCGTGACCTCGGGCCAGGACGCGGTGGAGTTCATTCTCGCCGGCGCCACCGCGGTCCAGGTCGGCACCCTCAACTTCCTTCGCCCCGACGCCGGCCAACATGTGTTGACCGGGATCGAAACCCACCTGCGCCACCACGGCCTCGCATCGATCGTGGAGCTGGGCGCGGGCAAACGAGCCAGGGCCGGCCTGGGAGTCGGGTGATGAGCGTCGACCTTGCGGCCGACCGCGAGCTGAGCGCCGACCCCACGGCCCGTCAGCAGCGGGCGCTGGCGATCTTCAACACGTCGGGAGCGTTCCTCCAGGGACACTTCGTCTACACCAGCGGCCGTCACGGCAAAAACTACCTGGAAAAGTTCCGCGTCCTGGAGCGAGCGGAATATGCCGAGCCGCTCTGCCGCATGATCGCGGCGACCTTCGAGCAAAGCGGCGCCGATATCGTCGCCGGGCCCACCACCGGGGGGTTGATCGTGGCCTACGAGGTGGGCCGGATCCTGGGGCGGCCAGGGATCTTTTGCGAGAAGGACCCTGCGGGCGGCCGCGTCTTCCGCCGCGGTTTCAGCATCCATCCCGGCCAGAAGGTGCTGGTTGTGGACGACATCGTCACCACCGGCGGCTCGCTAGGCGACACCTTCGCGGCGGTGGAGGGGCTGGGTGGCAGCATCATCGGCGTGGGCGTCCTTGCCGACCGCAGCGGCGGTGAGGTCGAGGTGCCCTACCCCTACTTTGCCTGCCTCGAGGTGGCCTTCGAGACCTGGGCCCCGGAGGACTGCCCGATGTGCGCCGCCGGCGACGCTCCCGAAGCCCACAGGGGAGCGGCGACTACCAGCTGAGGTCACG
>DAITAT010000102.1:0-1854 GCA_036824145.1 Candidatus Dormiibacterota bacterium | reverse complement strand
ACCCGGTATCCTTACCGGGCTGTGCGCATCGTAGTCAAGGATCCCGGGGAGTTCGAGCAGGCTCTGAGGGACTTCCGCCGCAAAGTGCAGGAGCAGGGGCTCGTGCGCGAAATGCGTCGCCGTGCGCACTACGTCCCGCCGTCGGAGGCCCGCAAGATCAAGAGCCTTCGGGCACGACGCCGCCGAACGCGCTAGACCTACTCCAGCGCATCGGGCCGGCTAGGGGTTCACTCCCGCGAGGGTGATGCTGCCGGTGTGGGTGCCGCGCTGGTCGACCCACGTGACCGACACTTTCTCGCCCGGCCTGTGCGTGCGAATCACGGTCCCGAGCGAAGCGCTCGAGGTCACGCTGTCGCCGCCGAGCTTGGTGATCACCGAGTCAGGTCCGATCCCCGCCGACTCGGCCGGCGTGCCCGGCACGACGCTGACGACAAGGGCGCCTGACGAGACGCTGAGCCCAAGCCGCGTCGCGAGGGATGGGGTGAGGTCGCGGACGCTGACGCCCATATATCCGACCTGCCCGTAGATGATGTCGGAGCTGGTCTCACCAGAGCGGATCGTGTTGACGATGCTGAGGGCGGTTTCCGCCGGGACCGCGTAGTTGACGGTGGAGGTCTGAGACTGGAAGCCCTGCACGTCGCCTGCGGTGACCATGCCGACCACCTGGCCCGCGGAGTTCACGAGCGCGCCGCCCGAGTCACCTGGGCTGATCGGAGCGTCGCTCTGGATCATCCCGGTCAGCTGCTCAGACTTGCCGCCGCCCTCACTGGCGGTGATTGACTGGTTGAGCGCCGTGACAGTGCCGCTGGAGACGGCGGGTGCGCCGCCGAGGCCGAGCGCGTTGCCAAGCGCCACCACCGAGTCGCCAACCTTGAGGCTAGACGATGAGGCGAGAGTTACTGTCGGCAGGCCGGAGACGCCTTCGATCTGGATGAGCGCGACGTCAGCCGAGGGGTCGACACCGACCACGTGGGCCGTGTAAGTGCCTGATCGACCCGCGATGCTGACCTTGATGCTCGTCGACTGGTCGACCACGTGGTTGTTGGTGAGCACCTGGCCGTCGGAGGTGAGGATCATGCCGGTGCCGGCCGCCTGCGAGGAGCCGACCACCGTGTTGATGTCCACGATTGCGGGGTCGACGAGGGCGGCGATCCTGTTCGCGTCGAGGCCGCCGGCAACCGGAGCTGTAGTGGGGCTGGCGATGGCGATCGGGGACTGCACGACAGTCGGGGTCCTGAGTGCCTTCGCGAGGCCCCAACCGACGCCGATACCGCTGCCGCCCGCGGCGATCATCGCCACGAGGAAGGAGACGATGATCCAGCGCCACAGGTGCGGCTCGCCGCGCTGCGGGGGGGCTGGGGGCGGGGGCGGTGGAACCCAGTAGGTGCTGTCGGTCGCGGGAACGCTTTCCGCGCTCATTGCCGGGTGGTACGGGTCCGCCGGGGTCATCTGCGACATTGGATCTCCCTCCGCATCGTGCGCCATTTGGTCTGTCTAGACACGATGGGCCGCGAACCTTTGAGGTGGCTGGACAGATTCTTACGGTTTCCTGAGAAACGCCTCAGCCGGCTAGAACGGCTTGAACACCATCAGGAATATGAGAATCACTAGGCCGACGCTGCCAATGACCGCCATGACGACAGGCCTGGCGCGCTTCAGCTCGATCTCGATCTCGCCTTCAGGCTTGCTCCCGCCAACCGCCTCGCGCGCCTTGTGATAGGGCACGCTCTGGGCCGACATCGCAACCATCACGACGACAAGCACGCCGATAGCGGTCCAGATCCAGCCCCAGTGCCACCAGGAGCCAAGAAAGCCCATCCAGACCCCGGTTATCAGGAGGAGGGCAAGCCCGGG
>DAITAT010000016.1:9693-32207 GCA_036824145.1 Candidatus Dormiibacterota bacterium | reverse complement strand
GTCCCGTTGTGATGCAAGCGTCCCCAAAATCACGGCGGCCCCGATAACCCACTCGAGAGTCGACTGTCCCCTCTGTCGCATTGCTTCCCTCCAATGCGACCTGTCCCCCAGGCCGGCTCCATTCGCGCACCGGGCAGCATTTTCGTTGCTCGAAGTGGAGGGAATCCCAGCGGGTCCTCCGGTGGCGAGAAACCGGAGTCTAACTCTTTGGGAGAGACGGCGTCAAATCTACTTGGTGGTTTTGTGTGCGCCTAATGCATTCAATCTCCCTCCGTCTCTCAAGCCTGGCGTCAGCGGCGGGGAGAGCGGACGGTTTCCCACGAAAATCGACCGAACGGTTGATGTGGGGTGGGGAGGTGCCGCAGCTACATTGCGTCACATGATCAACAAATTCGCACCCGATTCTTTGCTTTCTGCCCTCTCGTCGCGCGACTTCGGACGATTCGCGCAGTGCCTCTCGCCGTCGGCGCAAGCACGGCTGCTCTTGCCCCGGGGACCGGAGGTGCGCTCCGGACGAGAGGAGATCGCCCGGCGTTTCGAAGGCTGGTTCGCGAGCGCTACCGAGTTCGAGGTCCTCGACACGCATCGCGAGCAGGTCGGGCCCCGAAGCCGGCTCAGCTGGCGTTTCCGAATGATCCGCGACGGGAAGACCCGCGAGGTCATCGAGCAGGTCGCCTTCATCGATGTGGGGTCGGACGGCATTTCCAAGATCGACCTGATGTGTTCGGGGTTCCTTCCAGAGGAAGAGCTCCTACCAGCCGGCATCGGCGACGCATGCCCTATCGATGGCGCGGACGGACTCGCGCGGTAGTTTCACAGCAGGTTAGCGGAGGGCTGGCCCGCAACCGCCGATAGCTCAAACCACCCCGCGCCTCTCCAGACGGCTCGGGGTGCTGTGAATCGCGGCAATCGATAATGGTCGGATCATCCGGACCGCGCGAGGTGGCGAGCGTGCCAGTCGACAAACAGACGCCTAAGCATGGCCTCCGTCTGGCCGAACTGCTCGCAGCAGTTTCGCTCGCCACCGACCTGGCGCACGATGTGCCAGCAGAGAGCGCGCTTCGAGATGCACTGCTGGCGGTCGAGCTCGCGCGCCTCGCGGGCTGGACCGGAGCCGACGTATCGGACGCGTACTATCTCGCGCTGCTGTACCACATTGGATGCACGGGCGCGGTCGCAGCGCAGAGCCGGCTCGGCGCTGGCGACGACAGGAAGGTGCGTCGATGGATGTCGGAGGTCGACTATTCCGATCGTCCCGCGATGATGCGCGTCGCCGCCACCAAGCTGGCGCCGCAATGGGGACCGACCGGGTGGCCGCAGGGCATGGCGGCGCTCGCGACCGCCGGCCGCGACCTTCCGGAGGCCCTCGCCAACGTCGCCGAGGTCGCCTCGCGGCTCGCAGACCGGCTGGGCGCGAGTTCTGGCGTCACCGAGTCGCTGTCCCACGCGTACGGGAGGTGGGACGGCAAGGTCTTTCGGTCGCTGCCGAGCGGTGAAGCGTTGTCCGCGACCGCCCGACTTGTACACCTGGTCCACGTAGCCCAGACCTACTACCAGGTCGGGGGCGTCGAAGTCGCGGATGCGGTTGTCCGGCAGCGGAGCGGGACCGAGTTCGACCCGGAGCTTGCAGGACTGTGGCTGCAGAACAGCCACGATCTCCTGCGGACGCTGTCGGTGGACTCTGTGTGGGAGCAGGTGTTGGCCGTCGAGCCGGACCCGCATCGACGGTTGGGCCCGTCCCACCTGGACGAGGTCAGCAGGGCCCTGGCCGACTTCGTTGACCTAGCCTCCCCGTTCACGCGCGGCCACTCGACTCGCGTCGCGCGCCTGGCCGAGGCCGCCGCTCTGAGTGCGGGCCTGGACGCCGACGAGGCAGCCACGGTCCGGCGAGCGGCGCAGGTCCACGACCTTGGCATGCTGAGCGTGCCCAACCGGGTTTGGACCAAGCGCGGTCCGCTCAACCCGGCGGAGTGGGAGCGCGTTCGCCTGCACGCGTACCACACCCAGCGCATCCTCAGCCTTGCCGCGCCGCTGCGCGACATGGCATCGATCGCGGGACTCCATCACGAGCGGCTGGACGGTTCCGGGTACCACCGAGGGCTGCGCGCAAACGAGCTGCCTCTCACAGCTCGTCTCCTAGCTGCCGCGGAGATCTACCAGTCGATGCGCGAGGATCGCGCCTGGCGACCGGCGCTTGCGCCCGCGGAGGCAACGCGACAGCTTCGCGATGAGGTCGGGGCCCGCGGCCTCGACGCCCGGGCGGTTGAGGCGGTGCTCCTGGCAGCTGGTGCGCCCCGGCCGACAGGACGGTCACCCCGGGGGTGGCCGTCAAGCCTCACGGACCGTGAGGTGGATGTGCTGCGGGCGATCACCCGTGGATTGGCGAACAAGCAGATCGCCCGCGAGCTCTACATCTCCAACGCGACCGTGCACACGCACGTGATCAACCTCTACAGCAAGATCGGGGTCAACACCAGGGCGGGGGCTACGCTCTACGCCTTCGAGCATGACCTTCTGGATTCTCTATCTCAGTGAAAAATCGACCAAACGGTTGATCCCGCCGCCGCTCTAGATCGCCAGGCTGGACCCATGAAACAATTCACGATGCGACTCAACAGGCGCTCTTCGGCGCCACCAGACATGGTCTATGACCTTCTCGCCGACCTGCGAACACACCTGAGCTGGGGAGGTGAGCGCCAGAGCAGCGTTTTCCGCCTGCTATCACTCGAGGCCCCCGCGGGTCCAGCCAGCGTCGGTACCTCTTTCACCAGCACCGGAGCCATACCGATGTCCTCGGCGACGTTCGAGGACCGTTCGACGGTTACGGTGGCCGACGGCGCTCGCACTTTCGAGTTCGTCACCAAAGCCTCCACGCATGGCTCGCGGCGGCCGATGGAAGCGACATACCGGCACCGCTACGAGATCGCGGCCGCGCCAGGCGGATCGGAGGTGAGCTATAAGCTCACGCAGCTGGAAATATCAAACCCGTCGCTCCGGCTGGCGCTGCCGGTGGTCAGGGCCATGACCTGGCGGGTGGGAATTCCGTTCATGGCCGGTCGCGGGTTCCGGAACCTGCTGGCAATGGCCGAGCGGGGCGCTAATCCCGAAAGCGCCTCTCTTACAACATCACAAGCCGATTCGCGCTGAGCGCTCCAGCGATCAGCTAATCAATTAGGAGGTATGACAGATGCCGCTATACATGGACCACCACCACAAGGTCGAAGGCCTCACTGCGGAGGCGGTCGCTGGCGCCCACAAGCGCGACCTGGAGGTGCAAGCGAAGCACGGGGTTAACTACCTCAAGTACTGGTTCGACGAAGGCACCGGCGCGGTCTTCTGCCTGGTGGACGCCCCCAGCAAAGAGGCTGCCGTGGCGGTTCACAGCGAGGCGCACGGCCTTCTCGCCGATGACCTTACCGAGGTTCAAGAAGGCTCTTAAGCCGGCTTAAACTTTGGGCGGACCCCTGAAAGAGTCACAGCGGCTGCGTCCGCGAGAATCTCCGTCGGAAAATGTGGAACGGGAGACGTGGGTCGAACCCGCGACTTTCAACTTTGGGAAGGTTGCACTCTGCCATTGGTCAGATCAGGGCGCCGTGGTTTGGGAAATGGTCCCGTTGTGTTGCAAGCGTCCCTAAGATCACCGCCGCCCCGATAACCCACTCGAGAGTTGACTGCCCCCTCGGCTTCATTGCTTCCCTCCAATGCGACCTGTCCCCAGGCCCGTCCCCAATCGCGCACCGGGCAGCTACGGCGTGGCTGGTAAGTGGAGGGCATCTTATCGGTCCTCCGGCGGCGAGAACCGGCGTCTAACTCTTTGGAGGAGTTGGCGTCAAACGCTCCGGGGTGTTTTTGTGTGCGCCTAAGATTGCTCGACCGACTCAGTAGGCCGCGCCACTCCAGAGTCCCTTGGGATCCGGCGGGGATCCCTGGCGTTTGCACAGGGGTTCCCGATTGTTCCGCCGGCCTCCAGGAGCACGGCGCTCCCTGGCGTTTCCAAACGGACTGAAATACTGGTTGTCGGCTGCGAAACACCCCGTTACTGAGCCGGACCGGAGGCTGCCCGGTCAGCCCACGATCTGAGCCGACCAAGCCGCTCCGTTTGCGGGTGTAACGCCTCGGCGCTGCCGGAATGCCTAGGCCGGCGTGGGAGTCGTCTGCTGGACTGAGGCGAACGGTGGGGGACCGAGTATTTCGATGCTGTCGCTTCGCTCGGCCACCTCCCGTATCCTGACGAAATCGGCGGGGTGGGACCCGGGGACCGCCCCCTGGCTGGCCGGCTCGCACAACTCCCGGTAGAACACCTCCGCCCATCCCGTCCCGGGTACCGTCAAGCAGAGCAAGCGCGCGGTCTCGGAGGTCACGAGAAACGCGTGTGGCACGCCGCGCGGCACCACGGAGACGCCGCCCTCGCCGACGCGATGCTCCTCGCCGTCGATGTGAACGAGGATCTCACCCTCGAGCACGTAGGTCACCTCGTCATTGTCGGGATGGAGGTGTAGGGGCGTAGGCTTGCCGAGTACTTCGCGATCCTCAAAAAGCGAGAACGCGCCGCCGGTCTCCTCCGAGGTGGCCTTCATCGTCAAGAGCCCGCCGCCAGCGAACCAGAGCTGCTCGCCCTCGCCGCCCTGTCGGAACACGGAAATCGCAGTGGTCATGAGCTCCTCCTTGCAGTAACATGGGACTATGGTGTCCATGAACACTACAGTATCATGATGAGTATGTCAATCCCATATGAGTTGACTGGTAGGACCCACCAGAAGGCACGCACCCGCAACGCCCTGATCGCCGGCGCGCGCCAACTGCTTGCGGAGGGGGTAACGCCGACGGTCGAGCGGACCGCCGATCGGGCAGCTATCTCGCGCACCACCGCCTTCCGCTACTTCCCAAACCAGCGCTCGCTGCTGGTCGCGACCCACCCCGAAATCACGGAACGGTCCCTGCTAGGGGCTGCGCCCCCAGCTGATCCGATCGCAAGGCTGGAGATTGTCGCCGAGGCGTTTACGCGCCAGATCCTCGATTACGAGCCTGAGGCACGTGCGCAACTACGCCTTTCGCTCGAGCCCGGACCCAGGCAGCCAGACGAGCTTCCGCTTCGCCAAGGCCGAGGCATCGGCTGGATCGAGGAGGCGTTGAGTCCATTGCGCGAGGTCATGCCAAAACGCGAGCTTCATCGGCTCGTGCTCGCCATACGTGCCACGCTCGGTATCGAAGCTCTGGTCTGGCTCACCGACGTCGCCGGCGTCTCCCGCGGGGAAGCCGTCGACATCATGCGCTCGTCGGCCCGCACCCTAATGCGATCCGCAATCGCCGACGCAGCCCCGGCCCAGCGCAGCGGCTGACAGGCCACCTGCACTCGGCGGCCATCGAGGTCGATCCAGGAGCCCGCGACCAGGAGCGAAGCACACAACCTTAGAGGGGCGCGGCCTCGTCAACTCTGCCGCGACCCAGCCAGCGGGGATTTGGTTATTGCTTTGAAGCGGGGAGCATCGTGCTGGAGGAGACCTGGCCGACCAGTTCTGCTCGGCTCCGCGTCTCGGTCTTCTCAAAGATGCATTTCAGGTGGTCTTGCACTGTGTAGGCCGAGACGTGGAGAGCCGTGGCGATCTCCTTTGGGACATCCTGCTAATACCGTCGCCGGCCCGCTTCACGAGCAGCATGGGATCCTGTACGCCGACTGCGAGATCGCGACCGCCGCGGCGCGTCGCACCCTCGACGTCACCGGGCATTACTCACGACCGGACATTTTCAGCCTCGAGGTCATGCGCGCTCCGAGCAAACCGATTAAGTTCTCCGGTTAGCCTTCCATGCCCGGCCTACCAGGACACCTCCACAACACCCGCGCTACCATCCACGGTCACCACCTGGCCGGACTTTAGCCGCCGAGTGGCGTCCCCCGTGCAGACGACTGCCGGGATGCCGTATTCACGGGCGACCTGGGATGCATGCGATCCGATGCTGCCCGTGTCGGTGACCACGCCGGCTGCCCTCGCGAAGAGAATGGTCCAGGCGGGGGTGGTCGCCGCGGCAACCAGGATCTCGCCGGCTTGGAGCTGATCGAACTCCGATTGATCGCGGATGACGCGCGCCGGGCCGCTCGCTCGTCCGGGACTGGCCGCCACGCCGCTGATGCCTGTGGCCGAGGACGCGCTTCGCGTCGCGGCAGAGAAGTCGTCGAGGATCCGCTGCATCATCGGCGCCACCCGCCCGACGACCAGGGGCGGCGTCAGCCGGCGCTGGCGCTCCCAGGTCTCGCGTCGCTCGGAGATCGCGACGGCAAGGTCTGCGCCCGACAATGCTGACATGACCTCGTCACGTCGGAGGAAATGAATGTCAGAGGCGCCGTCGATGACGCCCCCATGACGGAGGTCCTCCGCCAGGCGGTCGAGGGCAAGTCGCATGACCGGCCAGCCCCGCGTCAGGTACGAGACGCACTCCTCACGAATGGGTTGGAACCGTTGCGCGGTGGTCAGCAGCCGCTCAAACCTGCGGACCAGCTTTGGCTGCCCCGCCAATGCCCGTCGCGAGCGGTCCTCAGCCTTGCGTCGCGCAGCTTCGAGGTCTGCCCGCCGTTTCGGATTGCCGGCCGGTGGGGCCGAGCCGCTTAATTCGCCCAGCGTCGGGAAGTACCAATCCAGGCTCAGCACCGCGTGGGGTTGAAGCGCGACGTCTTCGACCAGCCCCTGGAGTAGCTCGAGATGCGAGCCGCCGGCGGACGGACCGATGTGTTCCTTGTAGAACTTGCCTAGCGGGAACTCGGCCTTGGCGGCGTACCCCGCCACCAGGGTGACGTACGTGAAGTAGTCGCCGGTCACACTGGCGACACCGTCGACGAGCTCGACCAGTTCCGATGTTGATGCGCCCTGGACGCGGGATTCGGCGTCGGCCACGGTGCCCAGCAGCGATGGCAGGGCCAGCTCGCGCCATTCACGGACAGCCAGCTCGATCCCGAGGTGGGCGAGCGGCGGCACCGCCATGGCCACCCGTCGCGGCTGCACCGCCAGCTTGGCGATCATCCGAGGGAGCACGCGCAGCACGTCGGCTGGTTTCTCCGGGATGGGAGGCAGCCCGTAGAAATACCATCCGTTGACAACCACGTGGAAGGGGCGCGGCATCGGGACTCCCATCATTGCCTCGTACTGGCTGTGCAGGCGTTCCTCCATCAGGGACAGGAGCCAGCTCTCGAAGAGCGGAGTCACCGGGTCGCCCAGCCATTCGCCAAACCTGAAGTGCCGGGCGAAGCCACGCGGGTTGGGAGACGCCCAGCTGACCTGGTCCGGCAGTCCGGTCATCGGGCGGGCTTGCAGCAGGTGGACAGTCCCGCCGCTCAGCGCCCACTCGATGTCCTGCGGTGCGTCGAGCGCCTGCTCGACATCGCGGGCCAGCGCCGCGATGAGCGCCGCCTGGGGAGCATCGATGGCATCACCTGCTGAGGATCGCCGCGTCGGGGCACCGCTTCCCACCGTCCATTCGTCGGGGCTGGCCACACCGCCAACCAGCCGTTCGCCGAGGCCCCGCACGGCCGAGATCACAACCTCACCGCCATCGCCGGTGAGGGGGTTGGCGGAGTAGGCGACGCCCGCGGCGCGCGCGTCCACCATCCGCTGTATCAGCACGGCCATCTGTCCGACTTCTCCGCCGGTCTGCTCCGTCATGTAGGAACGGACACGGTCGCTACCAGCAGAGTCCCAGCAGAGACGCACCGCTTCCATGACCGCATCTTCGCCTTCGACGTCGAGGACCGATTCGTACTGCCCTGCGAACGACGCGTCGGCCAGGTCCTCGCTGGTACCCGAGGACCGCACCGCAACCCGGCCGCCACCGATTGCAGCAAGGCCCGCGCGCACCGCGAGGCGAGCGTCATCCTCGCGGCCGGAGACGTTGGTTAGCAGGACAAAGCCGTCGGGAACCGGGAAGCCAGCGTTGGACAACCGGCCCAGCCGTGCGGCTTTACCGCCCGCGACCGCGGTGTCGTCGAGGCCAATGTCCGCGAGGCGCCTCCAGGTCACATCCACCGTCGTCTCCACCTCAGCAGCTATCAATTCTGCGTCCCTCCACGGGCGAGGTGGGACACCGTCGCGACCATCCAGATGGCAAGTACAGCGGTCGGAACCAGGGTGGACGCGTCTGGAAGCCGCAGGGTGAGGACGGTGGAGTTGAAGAGCAAACCGATCGCGCCGATGCCGCCCGCAATCGCGACCCACTTGGGCAGCGCGCCGGTTCGCAGCGCTAGGAAAGCCCACGTCGCCATCCAGGCGACCTCGAACCAGTAGGTTGAACCGTTGTAGATCCAGTCCCAGCCGGCAAACAGGGCAAGCACGCCGCTGTCGGTGCCGGACGTGGCCACCTGTACCAGTGCCGCCTGGAGCGCGATCTGGATCGCGATCAGCGGCGCTTCCAGCAGCATTGCGGCAGTGGCGAATTCAACCAGCAGAGCCTGCACGGCGGTGAGCTGGAAGGTGCGAAGGTAAGCGCGAAACGACAGGCCAAAGAAGACCATGGCAATGAAGCCGATGCCGCCCAGCCCCCAGAACGCCTGCAGAGCCTGGTGACCGTAGAAGAGGCGGATGGCGCCTACGTCACTGGTACCGCTCACGCGTTGGCCGGCGACAAGGGCAGGGCCACCATGCTCCACGATTATCAAAACGAGCGTCAACGCCAACGCCAACCCGGCGACCTGCGCGAATGATCGCCTCTGTGACCGAGCCGCCGACGTGGCCTTGGTCTGCGGCTGGCTAACGACTGCCCCCATGTCCTTTCCTCCGAAATCGAAAAACAGGACCGCAGTATTTCATAATGTAAAACCTATTGTCAATAGGTGATTGTATGTACTAATATGTTTGATGTGCCCCGGGAGTATGTGAGCAAGCTTCGCGTCGAGCAGGCTGAGGCCACGCGCGTCAAGGTCATCGAGGCGGTGGCTGCGGTGCTGAGCCGTGATGTCAGCGCGCTGACTTATCGGGCGGTGGCGGACGAGGCGAGTGTCTCGGTGGCAACCGTGCAGCGTCTGTTTCCCGCCAGGCGCAACCTGGTGGAGGGACTTGCCAGGCACTACGCCGAGTCGATCGGAACCATGTATGCAAGGCCTGCGCCTACGGATATCGAGGAGTTCCTATCGATGCTGCCCGGGATCATGGTTCGTACGGCCGCGATCCCGCCGGTCCTACGGGCGGCCACGACATCCGCCGTCTATCAGCGTCACCGTAGGGAGAACCGGGCGACTCGATTGCGGGCGGTCGAAGCGACCCTCACCCCATTCCAGCAGTTCACGGATGCCGAGCTGCGTCACCTGCGCGACCTCATCGTTGTGCTCTGCTCGTCAGCAGGGCTGGCGGCCTTCACCGATTTGACGGGGGCGACAGGAGAGCAGACATCCACCACCATCACGTGGGCCATCCGGCGGCTCCTCAGCATCGAGCAACCGGGCGAGACGCGGCCGCCCAAGCGGAAGACGCCACGTGCCCACCGGCCATTGAACTCGCCTCCCGCTTAGCATTACCCCGAAATGAGCGAGGGCAACAAGGAAGTGGCCCGGCGGGCCTGGGCGACGTACGCCAGCGGAGACGCCGATGGCTTTGCTGCCTGCCTGACTGGGTGGAGCACGATCCGTACGCCGAGACCTGGGAGGTCACCTACGGCGCGGGTTTCTACGAACAGCTGACCGGACGTCCGGCGCCGGAGAGCCACGAGAATATCGGCTGAGCCTGGGGCAAGTCGGGCTGCCGGGGCGCGGGCAAACGGTGGAGACGGGCGCAGAGGCAAGGGTCCCCGGGGATAACGACGAGTAGTTAGCTGAAACCTCGGGCAGGTGACGCGCACCTGCCTTCCTATAGTTCGCTGCAGAGGTCGGCGACCACCTCGCTGGCGGCTTTGACTTCGACCACGCTGCCGACACCGGTGCCCGCGTACATCGCCATCGCGTCAACGCCCTCATCGAACAAGCGCGTCGGCGGCGTGGTCATCCGCCATCCGGATTTCTCCGCCGCTTCTAGCGACGAGCGAAGCACACGGTGTGGCGCATCGGGCCATGACTCGTCGTAGTGGGTTGTGATGACCGTGTCGTCAGCGGTTGCTTCAAGCAGCCGCTTGACATAGGAGGGATGGGCATCGCATTCGGGCGTCGCGAGGAAAAGTGTCCCGACGCGGACTCCACCGGCTCCACGCTGGATGAGCTCGGC
Organism: Candidatus Dormiibacterota bacterium; assembly: GCA_036824145.1. Taxonomy (GTDB): domain Bacteria; phylum Chloroflexota; class Dormibacteria; order DASZGP01; family DASZGP01; genus DATMMS01. The sequence goes on along the minus strand of DAITAT010000016.1, from coordinate 22,032 downwards.
GACGCGGCTAGCCGTAGCGATCCCGCCCGCGGCGAGCACGGGGACTGAGACGGCGTCGAGGACCGCCGGCAACAGGGCGTCCAGAGAAGTCGTGCCTCTGACGTGCCCGCCGGCTTCGGTCCCCTGCGCGATAACGAAATCGCACCCGCAATCCTCGGCCGCCCTGGCCTCCTCAACCGACCCTACTTGCCACGCGGCGATTGCACCCGCAGCTTTTACCGCGTCGACGTAAATGCGGTCCGGCCACGCGTAGAAGAACTCGACAACCCTCGCCTTCCGGGCAGCTTCGGAGACCATCTCAAGTTCGGGTTCAAAGACCGCGAGAAAGTTCTGGCCCACCGCCCCGGCGCTGGTGTCGGGCGGCTCAACGAGCACCGGCACCATACCCAGGCCACCGGCTTTGGCTACCGCGGCGGCGAGCTCTGGCGTTCCCACGCCACCCATAGCGGCGAGCTGGATGGGTAGCGTACAACCGACCAGGTCGGTAAATGGAGCTCGCATGTCTTGCCTCCCGTCGACCTACACGAGGTCTTCGAAACCGTCCGGGGTCAAGATGAGGCCTGATCGCCCAGGCCGGCTCCGCCCCGCATGTCCCGTGGACACGCGTGAAAGAGTGGTGCCATCCGCAGATCCTATGCCCGATACTGGCGACGGACCGTAGTGGTCCCGCTTGCGGGCGAGGTCAGCCGAGCGTTTCGAGCGCCTAGATGATTTTTTAGTCCGCCTAACACCGCCGCGGCCAGCGAGCACCGGCGCGATTGTGAGATCGTCGACCACAATGTCCGCTTTGACTGAAGGGCCGGCCCTGCAGGCCACGTCACTGACTGTTCGCTTCGGCGGGGTCGTCGCCCTGCAGGATGTGTCCATCGAGATCCCGGCAAACCAGATCACCGCGGTGATCGGACCCAACGGCGCGGGCAAGACCACCTTCTTCAACGCGGTGTGCGGTTTCGTCAGGCCGCAGTCCGGCGAGATCACCTACCGGGGCCGCACGCTGGCCGGCGTCAATCCCCATCAGCTGACGGGGCTGGGCATCTCGCGCACGCTCCAGGGGCTTGGGCTATGGCATGGCCTGACCGTCGCCGAGAACGTGATGGCCGGCGCCCGGCGCCAGGGCCGGCCCGGGTTCGCCTGGGCCCTCCTGGGGTTGCCGCGGGCGGACCATGACGAGGCCCGAGTCCGGGACGCGGCGCTCGCGGTGCTGAAGGAGCTGGGCATCGAGCGCTATGCCGACTTCTACCCGGCCACGCTTCCTTTCGGTGTCCAGAAGTGGGTGGCGCTGGCCCGGGCGCTGGCGAGTGAGCCCTCGCTGCTACTCCTCGATGAGCCGGCGAGCGGCCTTACCGAAAGCGAGATCAAGGAGCTCACCGAGCGCCTCCGGGGCTGGCGTGAGCGGATGACCATCGCCCTCGTCGAGCACCGGCTGGACCTGGTCATGTCGGCCTCGGACCGGGTCACGGTGCTCGACTTCGGTCAGGTCATCGCGGCCGGGACTCCCGCCGCGGTCCAGGCCGACCCCGCCGTTGTCGCGGCCTACCTCGGAGAAGAGCTGGACGTGGCCGATGCTTGAGGTCGAGGGCCTGTCGGTGACTTATGGCGCCGTCCGCGCCCTCGACGGCGTCTCCATAAGCCTTGGCGAGCGCGGCATCACCACCGTGCTGGGACCCAACGGAGCCGGCAAGACCACCCTCCTGCGAACCATCTCCGGGCTGCTCCGTCCAGCCGCCGGCACCGTCCGCTGCGACGGCGCCGACCTGGCCAAGCTTCGGGTCGAAGACATCACCCGGCTCGGCATCGTGCACGTTCCGGAGGGCGGCGGCGTGATCCGCGAGCTGACGGTCGAGGACAATCTGCGCCTCGGACACCTCTGGCGCAACGACGGAGCCGACCTCCGTCGCGCCATGGCTGAGGTCTACGAGATCTTCCCGGTCTTGCCACCGAAGCGGAGCCAGCTGGCGCTCTCGCTCTCCGGCGGCGAACGGCAGATGCTGGCCATCGGCAGGGCGCTGATGGCGAGGCCCCGGTGGCTGCTGCTGGATGAGCCCTCGCTGGGGCTGGCCCCTCGGCTGGTGACCGAGATCATGCGCTTGGTCCACGGGCTGAGCCGGGACCGCGGCCTGTCGGTGCTGCTGGTGGAGCAGAACGCGCGCATCGCGCTGGCGATCGCCGACGAAGCTGTGCTGCTATCGGTGGGCAAAGTCGTAGCCGCCAGTGCCGCGGACGTGATGGCCAAAGACGAATCTGTCTGGCATGCGTACCTGGGTTACTGATTTGCAAGCTGCTGAATCGGAGGAGGGCTGAGATGCACCAGTTCCTGGTCCTAACCCTGGACGGCGTCTCCGCGGGGATGGTTTACGCCGCCCTGGCCCTGGCCCTGGTGCTGATCTGGCGCGCCACCCGGATCGTCAACTTCGCCCAGGGGGCGATGGCGATGTTCACCACCTTCATCTCGCTCTCGGTGATCGAGAAGACAGGTTCCTACTGGCTGGGCTTCGGGGCCGCGCTGCTCGCCGGCCTGGTGCTGGGCGCCGTCGTCGAGCGGCTGCTGATCCGTCGCGTCGCGTCCGGGCCACCGCTCAATGCCGTGATCCTGACGCTGGGGCTGCTCCTCTTCTTGCAGGCGATCGTGCCGATGATCTACGGCGGGCAGATCCGGTCCTTCCCGCCGGCCCTCAGCTTCATTGGGATCGATGTCGGCAACACCCGCATCCCCTACTCGCCCTTCGACATCTTCACGCTGGCCAGCGTCCTGCTGACGATGGCGCTGCTGTACGGACTGTTCCGCTTCACCAGCGTCGGTCTGCAGATGCGCGCCGCCGCATTCGCGCCGGAGGTCGCCCGGCTCCTCGGGGTCCGGGTCGGGCGGATGCTGACCCTGGGCTGGGCGCTGGCGTCGATGGCCGGGGCGCTGGCGGGCGTGCTCGTGGCGCCCGTGGTGCTGCTATCCCCGAACAGCCTCGACCCCGTCCTGGTCTTCGGTTTCACGGCCGCGATACTGGGTGGCCTCGACAGCCCGGTGGGTGCTCTTGCCGGCGGCCTCGGACTTGGCCTGGCGCTCTCCTATGTGGGCGGCTACCTCGGCGTCGAACTCGAGACCGCGGGTGCGCTCCTGATCCTGATCGTGCTGCTGATGGTCCGTCCCGAGGGCATCTTCTCCAGCATTGGCCACCGCCGCGTATGAAGCAGCGGTTGCCCGGCAACAGCCTCGTGCGCCACATGGTCCTGGGAATTGGCGCTGCCGTGTTGGCCGGGGTGCTCATCTATGTCGTCGACCCGTTCCCCGACTACCAGCTGGCCGCGGTCGGCCTCTTTGCCATCGCCGGCGCGGGGCTGACGATCCTGATCGGGCTCAACGGGCAGCTGTCGCTGGGGCACGGGGCGCTCATGGGAATCGGCGCCTACACCACCTCCCTGCTGGTCCAGCACAACCCCGGCCTGCCGGCGCCATTGGTGATGCTGGCCTCTGTCGGGGTGGCCGGCCTGGCGTCGGTGGTGGTCGGGGCTGCGGCGGCACGTCTGCGCGGACCGTACCTGGCGGGCGCCACCCTGGCTCTTGCCGTCGGACTGCCGGGGGTCACGCTCCGGTTCTCCGGGGTTTTCGGTGGCGACCAGGGGCTTTCGGTGCCGCCGCTGACGGCGCCGGCCGTGCTCGGCGCCGACTTCCCGCCAGAAAGATGGCTTGCCTACATCTGCCTGGTCGCGGCGCTGGTGAGCTTCATCCTGCTCGCCAACGTCACGCGCAGCCGCTTTGGCCGTGACTTCCGGGCGGTTCGGGACGACGAGGTCGCCGCCGCCCTCTCTGGCATCCAGGTTGCCGGTACCCAGGTCACCGCGTTTGTGCTGAGCGGCGCCTGCGCCGGTCTCGCCGGGTCGCTTTTCGCCTACTGGGCGGGGATCACCGCACCCGCCGGCTTCGGCCTCTCGCTGTCGCTGGAGATCCTCGCCGCGGTGGTCATCGGCGGACTCGGCAGCCTGGCAGGAGCGGTATACGGGGCGGCGGCGATCGTCTTTCTACCCCAGGTCACCAATGGTCTGACGGACCTGGTGCACTTGCCCAGCACGGTCAAGGACAACATGCCGCTGGCGCTCTACGGCGCAGCCTTTGTGGTCACCATGCTGGCGTTTCCGAATGGCATCCAGGGAGGCGTGCGCCTCGTCCGCCGACTCTTGGCGGTAAGGCTCGGAAGTAACCGTCAGTCGTAGCCCAACATGAATGCGCGATGGCGCTTATGATGCTGCTGGCCAGTTAAGAGCGTGGTGGAGGTGCTGAAATGGCGGTGACGAAGAAGCTTTCGAGCCCGGCTCGGTGGAATCGCTTGCTGGCGCTTGGCGTCGGCCTCTCGTTCCTGGCCACAGCGTGCGGCAGCTCGTCAGCAAGCGGACCGACAGCGTCCGCGCCAGGGATCACCGCGACCACCATCACGATCGGCAGCACCCAGCCGTTGACCGGCCCCGCCGCACCGGGGTACTCCGAGATCTCGAAGGCCTCCAACGCCTACTTCCAGTGGGTCAACGACCACGGCGGAGTGCGCGGCCGGAAGATCGTCTACAAGTACGAGGACGACGGCTACAACCCCACAAAGACCACCACCATCACCCGCAAGCAGGTGCTCCAGGACAAGGTCTTTGCCATCTTCGATGCCTTGGGAACCCCGACCCACCTATCGGTCGTCGACTACCTGAACACCGAGAAGGTCCCGGACCTCTTTGTGGCCTCCGGCTGCGATTGCTGGAACACCACCTTCAATCACCCCTACACCTACGGCTGGCAGCCCGACTACACCATCGAAGGCCAGATCCTCGGCCAGTACGTCAACAAGAACTTCGCCGGCCAGAAGGTCGGGTACTTCTACCAGGACGATGAGTTCGGCCTCGACGGCGTCAAAGGCGCCGACCTCCAGATCGCCAGCGCGAACGTCGTCTCGCGACAGAAATATGTGCCCACCAACACCAACATCGGCACCCAGATCGCGGCCCTGCAGGCAAGCGACGCCAAGGTCGTGGTGCTCTACTCGATCCCAGCCTTCACCGCGCTGATGCTGCTGGGCGCAGCCAAGGTCGGCTATCACCCGACATGGGTTGTGAGCAGCGTCGGCTCAGACCCGATCACGCTGACCGGACTGGTGAAGAACTTCTCCAAGGGGGCCGCGGGTGCGTCCCTCCTCGAGGGTCTCGTGAGCGGCTACTACATGCCCGCTCTCTCGCTGACCAATGACCCGTGGATCAAGCTGTTCACCCAGGTCCACGACAAGTACATCCCCGACCTGCCCATGGACGGCAACGTCGAATATGGGCTGGGGGTGGCCTACACCTTCGTGGACCTGATGACCAAGGCCGGCCAGAACCCAACCCGCCAGGGCGTCATTGACACCCTCAACAGCGGCAAGGTGTCGCGCGGTCCGGGCATCGTGCCCCTGGGTTATTCCACCAACAATCACCTCGGGTTCCTCGGTGAGCGGATCTTTTTGATCACCGGAGGACAGGCGGTGCCCCAGGGCGACACCTACGTCTCAACCGATTCCGGGCCGATAAAGACCTTCACGGGTGGGCCGATCGCCCCGCCCGCCAACGGCGTCCCGATCCCGTAACCCGACAGATAACCAGGGTGGCCTGAGGAGGTCAGGTCGCCCGGCGGTATCTCATCACCGCAAGCGGCACGAAGACGACCAGGATGCCCACGATCCAGAGCCCCGCGGGCAGCGGGCTTACGTCGCCGCCCAGGATCAACGACCTGGCCGCATTGGCGGTCAGGGTGATCGGGTTTCGGGTGGCAAACTCCTGCAGCCATGAGGGCATGCCGGCTAAGGGCACGAAGACGGAGCTGGCGAACGTCAGGGGAAAGATCCAGATGAAGCCGGCCACCTGGGCGGTCTCGACGTCACGAACGATCAAGCCGATGAACGCAGACACCCAGGTGAAGGCGAAGCTGAAGCCGAGGATCAGCACAAACGCGTAGAACGCGTTGAGGAGACCGTTGTGGATGCGGAAACCGATGACCAGGCCGACCCCGGTCATCAGCAGGATGACGAACGCGTTGCGGATGGTGTCGGACAGGGTGCGGCCGGTGAGTACCGCCGAGCGCGCCATCGGCAGCGAGCGGAAGCGGTCGATCATCCCTTTGGACAGGTCTTCGGCCAGCCCGATACCGGTCTGGGTGGAGCCGAAAATGGCGGTCTGCACGAAGATGCCGGGCATCAGGAAATCGGTGTAGTTCAGGTGCGGCACCTTGATGGCGCCGCCAAAGACGTAGTTGAAGAGCAAAACGAACATCACCGGCTGGATGCTCGAGAAGACCAGCAGCTGCGGGATGCGCAGGTACCTGATGAGGTTTCGCCAGGTCATCGCCAGGGTGTCCGACGCGCCCCACCTGACCGTGGTGACCAGGCTCGGCGACGCCGCTGCGCTCACGCCACCCTCCTGACCACATCCTCGGCGGAGTGGCCCGTGAGCGACAGGAACACCTCGTCGAGCGTCGGCCGCCGAAGGTTGAGCTCGGCGATAACAATGGCTTCGGCGTCGAGAAGCCGCACCGCCTCGGCCAGCAGGTTGTGCCCGTCGGTCACCGGGAGCGCCAGTCGTCGAGTGTCCCGGTCGACCAGCGCAGGCTCCTTGCTGAGGTGCTGCAGGGCGGCGACCGCGTCCATCAGCTTCGAGCCGTCCTCCACCTGGAGCTCCAGGCGCTCGCCACCGACCTGTTCCTTGAGCTCGTTGGAGGTCCCCTGGGCGATCACCTTGCCCATGTCGACAACGGCAATGCGGTCGGCGAGCCGGTCGGCCTCCTCGAGGTACTGCGTGGTAAGGAGCACGGTGGTGCCTTCGCGGACCAGGTCACGGATGGTTTCCCAGAGCGCCATCCGGCTGCGCGGGTCAAGCCCGGAGGTCGGCTCGTCGAGGAACAGCACCGACGGCCGGTTCACCAGGCTGCCGCCGACATCGAGGCGACGCCGCATGCCGCCGGAATACGTCTTGACCATGCGGTCGGCGGCCTCGTTGAGGTCAAAGCGGTCGAGCAGCTCACTGGCGCGGCGCTTCCTCTGGTCGACAGGGATGTGGTAAAGGCGCCCCACCAACTCGAGGTTCTCGCGGCCGGTCAGGTTTTCGTCGACAGCGGCGAATTGGCCGGCCAGGCCGATTGCGGCTCGCAGCCGGACCGCGTCGTTGACCACGTCCAGCCCGGCCACCAGGGCGCGGCCGCTGTCCGGCCGGAGGAGCGTGGTGAGGATGCGGACGAGGGTTGTCTTGCCGGCACCGTTGGGACCGAGCAGCCCCAGGATCGTTCCCGGCTGAACCTCGAGGCTGATCCCGCCTACGGCGTGCACGGACCCGAAGTGCTTGACGACGTTCTCAACCTGGATGGCAGGCGCCGAAGGCTCTCGCTCCATTTCGTTGCACAACTTTATGCGCATCCCGTTTGTTCCGGGACGCCGAACGGGACCCTGGCAGTTAGAAGTTCTGCTCCGTGGGGCGGATCAGCAGTTCGTTGACCGCCACGTGGCGCGGCCGGGTCACGATGTAAGTAACCGCGTCGGCGATGTCGTCGGCGTTCAGCATCTCCATCGAACCAAACCGATTCCGCATCGTCTCCAGGATCTCGGGACGGTTGTGGGTCGGAAGCTCGGTGATGACGGCGCCCGGCTCCACCACGGAGGCTCGCAGATGGCTGGTCGTAACCTCCTGGCGCAAGGCCTCGGTGAAAGCCACAACCCCGTGCTTGGTGGCGTTGTACACGCCGCTGCCGGCTCGGGCCACCCGACCCGCGGTCGAGCTGATGTTGACCATGTCGGCGACCTGACGGGGATCCGACTCAGCGGCCTTGAGCAGGTGAGGGAGTGCGGCATGGGAGCAGTAGAGCAGGCCCAGGAGGTTCACCTGGACCATGCGCTGCCACTCCTCGAGCGGCGCCCTGACGGCGGGGCCGAGCAGCATAACGCCGGCGTTGTTGACGAGCGTGTCCAGCCGACCAAGCTCGGCAACCGTCTTGTCCACCGCCTCGCCGGCCTGCTTCTCGTCGCTGACGTCGGCCTCCAGCACCAATGCCTTGCCACCGGCTTCGCCGATCTTGTTCGCCAGCGCCTCGAGTCGATCCCGGCGTCGCGCGACCAACGAGACTGTGGCGCCCTCGAGAGCCAGCGCCTGCGCGGTCGCCTCACCGATGCCGCTCGAAGCCCCGGTGACCAGGGCGACAGTTCCATCCAGACGTCGATCCATTCGTTAATCCTCCGCCACGATCCAAAAGTGGAGCATCAGTCGCTCCTCAGGAGACCAGCATTATGGCTCCGATCGCGAAGACACGAAGTGTGACAATCGGTTGGCCGAAGGAGCACATCGAAATGTCAGCAAAGTGGACGGTGATGGCGATCGCCAATCGGACACTCGCCCAGAGCGCCGACCAGGGCGCCCGATTCGCGTGGTCCTGACGCCAGCTTCCGTGCGCCGAAGCCTGCCGTGCCTGGGGGCGTTCTGGGCGCTCCTTGTGGCTGCGCTGGCAGCCTCGGTCAGCGCCGGCGCGGCGACACCGGCGACGCTGACCGTGGTCGGGCAGAGTTCGCTCGGTGCCCGTGGCATGAACGCCGCCCTGACGGTCGCCGGCAGCTGCGCCTACGTCGGCAGTCGCAGCGATGCTGCTTCGCGGATCGTCGACGTGTCCAACCCGGCCTCGCCGCTGGTGACCGGGCAGCTCACGAAGCACGCAGGCAGCACTCCCCGTGAGCTCCGAGCCGTGCCGGCGCTGCACGAGTTGGTGGTCCTGTACTACGCCATCAACGGCGGGCCGAACGGGCTCGACCTGTACCGATGGGGCACCGACTGCAAAGCGCCAACCCTGGTTGGCCACTATGACTTTGGCGGCCACGCCCCGCACGAGTTCTATGTCTGGCAGGACCCCAAGACGCCGGCGCGGGTGCTGGCGTTCGTCACCATGTTCGCCTCCGCCGGGAACTCCCTCAACGTCATCGACGTGTCTGACCCCACCAAGCCAGCCCTGCTCGCGGGCTGGAGCGCACCTTCCAGCTACGGCTACGCGCCGCTGCATTCGATCGCCCTCTCCCCGGACGGGCGGACTGCCTACCTCTCGCTCTGGACTGGAGGGCTGGTGGTCGCCGACGCCAGCGATTTCGCATCGGGCGCAGGCCAACCCACCCTGCGCCTGCTGACGCCCGCCGCGGCACGGTTCCGAACACCTCCCGGCAACGTCCACAGCGCGGTGCCGGTGCCCGGGCAATCGCTGCTCATCACGACCGACGAGCGCTACCCGTCGCCCTACGGGCAGGGCTGCCCGTACGGCAACGCCCACCTCGTCGATGTCTCCAACCCGGCCAAGCCGACAGTCGTGTCGACGATGGCGATCCCCGAGAACGACCCGGGGGCCTGCGCCGCCGCGGGCAGTGGCACCTGGACCAGCCACAACCCCACTCTGACCGCCCACCTGGCTCTGGTCACCTGGTACAGCGGCGGCATCCAGGTATTCGGGCTCGACGATGTCGCCCACCCCACCAGGTTGGCGGAGATCCGGCCCGCGGGCACCAGCCCGACCCTCCGAGACGTCCAACTCGGCACCACCGCCGCGATGACCTGGAGCTACCCCGTGATCGCGGCCGGCCTCATCTATGTCGTCGACATCAACCAGGGCCTGCTGGTGCTGCGCTACCAGGGGCCCCACCAGGACGAGGTCAGCACCACTGCCTTCGCTGAGGGCAACAGCAACCTCGTCGCGTCCCGCGCCCAGTCGGCCGCGACGCCATCGAGCGCGCCAACCGCGACCGTGGCTCCGTCGTCACAACCAACCCCAGGGGCCGGGACCTCACAGCAGAGCAGCGGCGCCCTCCCCTGGCTCATCGGAGGGGGCGTGTTTGTCCTCGCTCTTGGCCTCCGGGTTGCCGGCGGCGTGCGTCGACGAGAGACTGCCAGGAACGACAGGGACGGTCGCAGCGGCTGATGACCAATCCCCAGGATTCGCTCAGCCCGCCCTCAGGCTTGACTCTCGGCCTGGCTCTTGAGCCCCTGGGTGTACTGCTCGAAGGACGGTCCCAGGTCCGGGATCGAGCCCCAGATCATGGGCAGCATCGGGCCGCTGTACTCCTCGCGCATGTTGAACCTGGTGGCGCTGCCCTCGGGCGTGAGGGTGTAGGTCCGGACGCCCTTGAAGAGGCCCAGTGGCATGCCCCCCGACCACACCATCTTCTCCCCCGGCTGGAACTCCGTGACCTTGACCGGGAAGGCCTTGCCCGGGTTGACCTTGACGTAGACCTTGATCGTCTCTCCCGGCTCGATCTTGCCCTCAACCTTCTCAATCCCCGAGTCCCAGTTGGCGAGGTTGGGAGCGTCGGTGATGATTCTCCAGATGGTGTCGGGAGCGGCGTTGATCACCGCCGTCGATTCGAAAAACTTCATCTCAGCTAATCCTCCATTTCCATGTCCATTCCTGCCCTCGAGGTCTGCCTTGGTTACGGTAATTGATACGCCCAACCGTGAGCGGCCCTCTTAGTAACCGCTCCACGTATTGATGGCTATGAAGACACTGCGTCGAAGGCCACGCAAGCAGCGGTTGCTGGCCGGCATTGCCGCCGCCGGACTTGTGTTTCTACTGGCGGCCTGCGGTTCGGGTGCCAGCGGAGGCTCGAACTCGAACGGCTCCAGCCCGGCTCCCGTCTCGGGCTACTAGCGCTGGCGCCTTAGCGCCATCACCGCCGCGATTGCGACGGCCCAAACCGGCGCCATCGTGATGATGAAGGGCCGCAGGGTATCGCTGTTGGAGTGCGAGTTGCGATCAAAGGCCAAGAAGACAAGCGCGCTCCCGTAGACCAGCAGCACGAACGCCACCGCCACACCGATGCGAAGTCTTCTGCTCATGGCTCCAGTCTAGGGTCCGCCAGGCGCTAGCCGATCCCCATCTGGTGCAGCTCGCTGGCGATGTTGCTGGCATCGATCCTGCCCGGGTAGACCTGGTGGACGTTGCCGCTTCGGTCGATGAAGACGCTGACCGGCAGGGCCTGGGTATCGAGCCCGTAGCTGGCTGCGATCGGCCCCGGCCGATTGGGGGCCGGCAGCGGGTCGGCGACCGCGGGGTAGGTGCCGCCCAACCCGGCGAGGAAGGTCCGGCCGTCGCCGTTCTCCCATGCGTTGACGGCGACCACCTCGAAGCCGGCGTCGTGTTTGGCCTTGTAGGTCTGCTCGATGTCGGGGATCTCGGCTCGGCACTCGGCGCACCAGCTGGCGAAAAAGTTGACCAGCACCACCTTGCCGCGAAGCGAGGCGAGGTCGACGGCAGTGCCGTCGAAGGCGACACCGCGGATCTCGGGCGGCGGCTTGCCCACCTGCAGCGGCTGACTGTTGTCGACGGCGTGGGTGGGGCCCACGCGGGTGCCTCTGCCAATGTAGAGGAAGAAAACCGCCAGCACCAGGACCAGCACCACGGCGGGCAAGGCCCATCCGAGGAAGCTGAGTTTCTGCTCTCTCACGCCCTTGGTCATCGGCCAATTGTCAGGCCGGCAGCCCGGCCCCCTGCAATCCGCTGGTGGGCTGCTACGGTTGCTCTGCTGCGATGAACCGGCGAGCTGCGGACCTGGTCCAGACCGCGGCTGTGAAGCCGCTGGCATGTCCCGACTGCCGCCACGCCCTCCACCCTCACAGCCAGGACCTGGTCTGTTCCGATGGCCACCGCTTCGTCTGCGTCGACGGCTACTTCGACCTGTGGCCCACCGACAGCCCCCAGCCCACCGTCGACTGGTTCTCATCCCCCTACGGCGTCGTCTACGACCGCGCCATTAAGGAACGCTGGCTGGCGCGGTTGGGCGGTCGCTTGGGCTGGGGCGCGGACATCGGCAAGGTCTTTGAGATGATGGATGAGGGCGTCAAGTGCCGACCCGGCGAGGTCGTCCTCGACGTGCCGGTCGGGGGCGCGCCGCCGTTGCGGTCGGCCTCGGGGCGCCTGCAGGGCACCTACATCGGCATCGACCTCAGCCCTGGGATGCTCCGTCGAGCGGTTCGAGAGCGTGCCGCCGAGGGCCTCGACAACGTCCTCCTCGCCCGCGCCGATGCGCTTCGGCTGCCGCTGCGGGACCGCAGCGTCGACCGGATCCTCTGCTTCAACGGGCTCCATGTGCTGCCCGACATGCGCGCCGCCTTACGCGAGTTCCACCGCGTCCTCAAGCCCGGAGGTCAGATTTGGGGCAACGTGGTGATCGCCGACAGCAGCGCCCTGGGAATGGTGGTGCGCCCGTGGTTCAGTCGTGGCTGGCTCTTCTTCCATCCCGCCGATCCCGACGAGCTCGAGGAGCTGGCGCTGGCCAGCGGCTTCACCAGCTGGGACCGGGAAGCGCAGGGCTCGCTGCTCTTCTTCCG
>DAITAT010000016.1:4691-9593 GCA_036824145.1 Candidatus Dormiibacterota bacterium | reverse complement strand
GGTTGCGCATCCGCGAACGGGTCAGGCATAATCGCTAACTCCTACCTTATCGGTAGGATTTATCTACAGAACTGCGGGAGGCGCTCGGAGCGACCGGCCTGCGAGGAGCGAAGAGACGTTGAGCGAATACGCAAACCCTGACGCATTGGTATCGACAGACTGGGTCGCCGAGCACCTGGGCGATGGCACTTTCAAGCTCATCGAGGTCGACGAGGACACCGACGCCTACGAGAAGGGCCACATCCCCACCGCCAATTCGCTGCACTGGCGCAACGAGCTGCAGGACCCGGTGGTGCGTAACTTCGCCGGCAAGGCACAGTTCGAGGGCCTTCTCGGCAGCAAGGGGGTCGGCACCGACGAGCTGGTGGTGCTCTACGGCGGCAACAACAACTGGTTCTCCGCCTACGCCTATTGGTACTTCAAGGTATACGGCCACAACAACCTCAAGCTGATGAACGGGGGCCGCAAGAAGTGGGAGCTCGAGGGTCGCGAACTGACCGCCGAGAAGCCCGCCGTCACCGCGAGCACCTACACCGCCAAGGACGCCGATCTCAGCATCCGCGCGCTCCGTGATGAGGTCATCGCCAAGGTCGGCACGACCCCCATGGTGGACGTCCGCTCACCCGACGAGTTCAGCGGCAAGCTGGCTGCCCCCGCCCATCTGCCCCAGGAGCAGGCCCAGAAGAAGGGCCACATCCCGGGCGCCAAGAACGTGCCCTGGTCGAAGTCGGCCAACGAGGACGGCACCTTCCGGTCGCTGGAGGAGCTGAAGGCCCTCTACCAGGAGGAGCAGAGCCTGCAGCCGCAGGACGAGACGATCGCCTACTGCCGCATCGGCGAGCGCTCCTCACACACCTGGTTCGTGCTTAAGGAACTCCTGGGCTTCCCCCAGGTCAAGAACTACGACGGCTCCTGGACCGAGTACGGCAGCCTGGTGGACGTGCCCATCGCGCTCGACTACAAGGAAGAGGCAACCGCGTAGCCTCGGGACAGGGACGAATATGACGAGCAGCTGTGTCGACGCCCCCGACGACTACGTCGGGGATACGTCCATCAGAGGCGTGGTCCAGCGCGATCGTCAGCCGGTCGAGGGCGCCTACGTGCGCCTGACCGGCAGCCAGGAGGAGTTCGTCGCCGAGCAGCGGACGGGCGATGACGGGAGCTTCCGCTTCTGGGTCGTCCCCGGCGATTGGACGGTGATCTGCCTGGCTCCCGGGGCCGAGCGTCTGGAGCAGACCGCCAGCCCGGCCAAGGGCAAGGCGGTCGACGTCAAGTTCGAGCTGCAGCCGATCCCGACCCGCCCCTAGCCGACCCTCTGGGCGAAGGCCGCGACGCGGTCGAGCGCATCGTTGAAGCCGGCGGCGTGCCGCGCGAAACCGTGGCCCACACCGGGATAGGTCATCAGCTCCGCCGAGGCAAGCTTGCCGACCGAGGCGCGCAGCAGGTCGATCCGCGCGAACGGGTCTGACTCACCCGAAAGCAGCAGCACGGGACACTTGATCGAGGGCCAATGGGCGACGCGGAGCTCCTCGGGACGCCCCGGCCGATGTAGCGGATAGCTGAAGAGGACAAGCCCCCCAACAGTGCCCTCGGCTGCCACCATGCTGGCGACCCGGCCGCCGTAGGAGTGCCCGCCGACGATGCAACCCGGGTGGTCGGCGGCGAGCTCGCGGAACACCTGCATCGCCTTCTCCGCTCGGGTCGGCAGCTTGCCCATGGCCGGGACCGATTGCGCGTCGACGCCACGCCGAGCCAGGCCCGCCACGTAGGGCTTCATGCTGTCGGCGTTGCCAGAGGCGCCGTGGCCGAGGAAAATCACGGCCCGCCCGCTGTGCCCGGCGCCCATCGCGGCAGCTCGACGCCGGCCGCGGTCAGCTTCTCGACGACGCTGTACTTCTCGAAGGTCAACTGGGACAGTCCAGACCCGTCGCCGTTGATGAGCCACAGCTGGGGCACGCCGGCGGGCGCGCGGATGAAAGCCAGGCGGCGGTCAAAGGTCGGCGTGGCGGGCATATTGTCTCCCGCGATCGTGCTACGCAGCGTGGTGAACGCCGCCGCCTGCCCATCGACAGGCAGCGCCGGGGCCCGGGTCAGCAGCCGCACGCCGTGCCCCTCGGGGTCCCCAGCGGCATAGATCGCGGTGCCGTCTGAGGACCACGCCAGGGCGACGTCGCCGATCTTGCCGATGCGGCTGAGCTCGGCGCCCGGCGCCGCCAGCGGGCGGAAGGTCCAGACCTCCGACCCGCCGGGGAGGGCGCGCTCAAAGGCAACCGCATTGCCGTCGACCGACCACCGGGGACCGCCCCCCGCCACGGCCGGCGCCATCCTCACGCTGGGAACCACGAAGCGGCTGAGGGTGGAGCGCTCCAGCACCGCCAGCACTGGGCCGCCAGCGGTGTCGATTGTCAGGGCGAGGCGCCGGCCGTCGCCACTCCAGCTCGGCGCCCCCACCTGGGCCCCGGCATCGGGCACCGGGATGTCGGCCGCCGGCGCCCCCGCGACGAGCGGTGGCGACCACAGGTGAAGGCTGCGGTCGGGGGCGACGTAGGCGATCTCGTCGTGGGCCGGCGACATCGCCATCGAGGTCGCCACGATGCCAGGGCGCTGGGTGCTGCCGTCGGCGGCGTCGACGCGGACGATCTTGGTCGGGCTGCCCTCGAGGGTGTAGAGGTGGCGGGCGTCCGGGGCCCAACCAAAGTCGACGATTGAGTCGGCCGACTGGTACACCACGCGCAGGCTGGGTGCCGGTGCCCCCAGGCTGGCGGGCGGCCGCAACACGGCGATGCGGTGACCGGGCGACGCGGCGGTGTCGAGGACGGTGAAGGCGAGGCTCCTGGTGAGGTCGGCGTCGCCGGTGGTGAAGTTCAGGTTGATGGCGTGGCCGGAATTGTTATGCCGGGAATCCTGGAAGTCGGAGGTGATCAGGAGCCGGTAGCGGTGCCGCGACGCCAACAGCCGCAATGGCGAGACCACCACCCTGCTGGCATCGCCGGGGTCGAGGGTGACGCGGCACAGCACGGCCGCGGCGATGTCGGACTGGGAGTCGATCAACTTCAGCTGCTGCTGCGACGGCACCTGCATCGGGCGTGAGAACTGCAGCGTGATGTCGATATCCGGGGCGACCCCTTTGGCGTCGGAGCCAGGGTTGGTCGACTGCAGCGTCGGGGCGGTCTCGGTGTGGAACTCCCAGGAATGCTCGATGTTGTTCACGCGGCCGGCGCCGTCGCGGTAGCCGGGTTTGATGCGCACGGTGTACTTGGTGTTGGCCTGGAATTCGCTCTGAGGATGGCTGAAGACCATGGTGCGGTCGCTCCAGGTGATGGGGCAGAGCTGGGGAACGCAGCCAGGGATCGCAGGTGACACCCCGAACCGGGAGACAACCGACTGCCGATCCATGGCGCGGTCGAAGGTGACCTTGATCTGGGTGTCTCCGGCGACGTTGCCCTCGCCCTTGTTGGGCGAGACCTGTTCGATCGCCGGCGCCGCCGGACTGCAGGCGCCAAGCGACGGCAGCAAGAACGGAAAAACTGCCAGGACGCGCCAGCATGTCAGGCGGCCCGGCCTCGGGCTCATCACCCGAGCGACTCTATCGGAGGCGGCTCAGCCCCGGCGCCGCGTCAGGCGACTTCGGCGGCAATCCGCCGCATCTCATCCGCCAGGCCCGCCAGCTTGGAGGGGTCGACGAACATGATCGACAGCTCGGAGATCCGATCGATCGTGGACTCGACGTCCTCGCGGTTGTGGCCCGAGGCGTTGAGGAGCTCCTTGACCTTCTTGGCGCGTGTCCCCAGGGCGGCGTCGGACCGGCCCGCCATCTGGCTCAGGACCGCAGCCCAGTCGACCTCCGCGGCCTCGACGCCGTCCGGGCTGCCGGCGAATTCGGCGGCGGGCTTCGCCTCCGCCTCGGCTTCAGGCTCACTCTCGGGCTCGGGCTCGGGCTCGGGCTCAGGATCGGGCGCTGTCGCAACCGCCACTTCGGGGGCGGCGTCGGCCTTGGCGGCGGAGACGCGAGAACCCCCGGACGGGACAGTCTTGCCGGTATTGCCGCCCGATTCGAGAACGGGCAGCGAGTCCGGCAATGGACCGCCGCGGACCTCGATCTCGGCCTTGGGATCCTTGCATATCGCGGCCACCGTGAGGGCGTCAGCCTCGAAATTGCGCGAGGCCTCGGTGTATGAGCCCAGGATGATCCCCTCGCGGAACAGCACCACGCCCGTCTTCTTGTCCTGGCGCACGATCACGGCCCCGCTGGTGCCTTCGGCCGAGAGATGCTCCAGCAGGGCATCAAACTTGACGAACCGCGCCACCAGCCGGTCATAGAGCCCGGGCGCGGTAAGCAACTGGAAGATGGCGGTGACCATCTCTGGGCTGAGCTCGATGACATCGAGGTACCCTTCGCTGTTGTCGATGTTCTCGGCGAAGCGCTTGAAGGCCTTGGTCCCGGTGCTGACCTCACCCAGGCCCTCGTAAATAGCCTCCACGACGGCGCCCGAAGAGAAAACGAGCACAGCGTGGAATTCGTCGCCGCTGAGGCGGACATAACCGCAATGCTTGCCCTTGTTGAGGCTTCGCAGCAGTTTGGGAAAGTCGACAAAGGCCGCCGTCAGCGACTCGTAGAGGGCGTCGCCCGGCGGCACCGGGTAGAGCTCCATGGTCTCGGGCGGCCGCGTACCGGGGCGGACGTCGGTGCGGCGCCGCTTGGGGCCCTTGGCTGCGGCGACGGCAGGCTCGGGATCCGCGCCGACCTCAGCTTCGAGGCCCGCGTCCACAAGCGGCGCCTCGGCTTCGGGCAGCGCCTCGGGCACACCGGGCGCTTCCGGTTGGTACGGAGCCAGGTCGATGGGCTGCGTGTCGACCGCGGCATGGAGATCCTCGGCCGCCGGCTCGGCCGCCGGCTCGGCC
>DAITAT010000016.1:0-4591 GCA_036824145.1 Candidatus Dormiibacterota bacterium | reverse complement strand
CTCGGCCGCCGGCTCGGCCGCCGGCTCGGCCTTCGGCGGCGGAGGCGAGGCGCTCACGCCGGCGGTCCAGCTCGCCAGCAGCTCGGCGGTCGAGACTTTGATCGACTCCTCGGCGGGAAGCTTGGCCTTGGAGTCGAATGTGAAATCGCCCTCGGTCCAGTCGAGGGTCTCGTGGACGACCGGCTCACCCACGCGGTCGGCGTCAACGGCGTGGAAGAGGTGCCCGAAAAGCAAGTACAGGGTGGCGGTTCCACTCGGCGAGTTCAGGTGGAGGGTGCCCGTGGCCCGATCCTTCTGGATGGTTTCCAGAATCGCCTCCAGGGGCATCTCCGCTAGGGTTCCGTTGTTCTGCACGACAACCTCTGCTTGCTCTGATGGAAATCGCCACGAGGACTCCGTCAGCGGCGCTGACGAGCGTTCCGCGCGGGCGAATGGGGCTTTTATAGTGTCACAGGTGACCTTCGTATTCAAGACGTCGCAATTCGGAACTGAGATCAACGACAATCGCGACCTCCGCCCCAGCCCCGCACCCATTTGAGCGGATCCGCCGAACCAGCCGCCTGGGACAGCGCCCTGGCGGCGATGCCCAATCCCCACCTGCTCCAGTCGTACCGGTGGGGCGAGCTGCAATCCGCCTTCGGCTGGGAGGTACAGCGCCATTTCCTCGACATCAACGACATCACCGTGCCCGTGAGCCTGCTGCTGGCGCCGACGCTGGCGCCCGGTGGCACTTACGGCTATGTCGCCAAGGGCCCGGCGCTGACCGCGGCGCACATATCGGCGGCCCTCGAACCACTGGCGGCACTGGCGCAACGCCTTGGGCTCGCGTTCCTGACAATCGAGCCCGAGGTCGAGGCCGGCTGGGCGCCGCCGCCACCCTGGCGTCGTGGCACCGCGATCCAGCCCGAGCACACGTCGATAGTCGACATCCGTCCGGAGCCCGAGGCCATCCTCGCCGGTCTGAAACCGAAAACCCGCTACAACGTCCGCCTCGCGGAACGGAAGGGCGTCGTGGTCGAGCAGTCCGATAACGTCGCCGTCTTCGCCAGGCTCGCCGCGATGACCTCCGCCCGGCATCGAATCCAGCTGGCTCGGGAGCCGTACTACCGCGCCGTCCATGAGCTGATGTCGGCGGACGGCGCCTGCCGCATCTACCTCGCCAGCCACCAGGGCACGCCCCTGGCCGGGATCATGGTCCTGCGCTTTGCCGGCCGCGCCACCTACCTCTTCGGCGCCTCCTCGCCCGGTGGACGCAACCTGATGCCGGCGTACCTGCTGCACTGGCACACCATCCAGGACATGCACCGCCTCGGCGATGTCGAGTACGACCTCTGGGGCATCCCCCCCGACGACCAGCCAGGCCATCCGCTGGCCGGCCTATGGCAGTTCAAGTCGGGATGGAACGGCCGCCCGGTGGCGTATGCGGGTGCCTTTGACATGCCGCTCAGAGTCACAATGTGGCGGTCGCACCAGGCAATCGTAAAGTTGCGCAGTAACGTACGGCGAGTGAGATCGAGGTTGAGGTCGGTGAGCGATTGACAAGCTGAGCGCTGCTGAAATCCTGCCCAGCCTCGAGCAGGGATACATCGTCGTCGACGAGCGGGGGGTGGTCGTCGATCTGGGTGTGCGTGCCGCCGCCATACTTGGCGTCACCGCGAGCGAGGCGGTGGGCAAACAGGTCGCCCAGCTGATCCACCCCGACGACAGCGAGGCATCCCTCTTCGAAGGGGCCGACTCGCCGCTGCAGCGCTGCCTGAGGCAGGGTGTCAACTGGACCTCGCCGGTGAGAGGGGTCGCCGTGACCGGCACCGCGAACACCTTATTCGTGGACATCCAGATTCGCCACCTCCACACCGGAGGAGCGCTGGTGCTGATCGCCGACGCCACGCCGATCCGAGAGATCCTCGACGCCCACGACGCCCTCGTGAGCGTCACCAGCCACGAGCTCAAGACCCCGCTGACGGCGATCAAGGCTACCGCCGAGCTCCTGATCTCATACCACGTCACCAAGCTTGAGCGCGAGGAGATGATGGGTGACATCTACCGCCAGGCCGAGCGCCTCGAGGTGTTGATCAGAGAGATCCTCGACGCCAGCCAGATCGACTCCGGCCAGATGCCCATGGAGTTGGCGCCCGTGGACCTGAAAGACACCGTTGCCGAGGTGTTGGACGAGCTTCAGACTCAGACCGCGGACACGAACCTCTTGGTCAGGATCCCGACGCGGCTGCCGAAGGTATCGGCAGACGCTGCCAAGTTGCGCCAGATTCTCGTGAATTTGATCACCAACGCGATAAAGTATTCGCCGCAGCATACCAGCGTGGTGCTGACGGCCTCAGTCCATGATCAGGCGGTCCGGGTCGAGATAAAAGATCGAGGCATCGGAATCAAGTCGGAGGACCAGACCCGGTTGTTCAAGAAGTTCCAGCGGGTTGCCGACCCGTCGACCCGGGAGACTCCGGGCACGGGACTGGGCTTGTATATCGTGCGCGGCCTGGTGGAGCTTCACGGAGGCTCAATCGACGTCAAGAGCACCTACGGCAAGGGCAGCACCTTCGCCTTCACGCTGCCGTTGGCGCCGGCGCGGTCGAGGGCTGGGGTTTGAACGACGTCGCCCGCCGCATCCTCATCATCGAGGACGAAGCCGTCATCCGCAAGGCCATCCGTATGGCCTGCGAGAAGGAGGGCTATGAGGTCGTCGAAGCCGAGAACGGCAGCGAGGGCCTGTACCTGTCAGAGTCCAGCCGTCCGGACCTGATTCTGCTCGACGTGATGCTTCCCGACATCTCCGGTTTCGACGTCTGCCGGGAGGTGCGCAAGAGCGGCTCGGCGGTGCCCATCATCATCCTCTCGGCCAAGACCGACGAGATCGACATCGTCGTCGGCCTCGAGATCGGCACCGATGACTACATCACCAAGCCCTTCCGCGCCCGCGAGCTGCTGGCCCGGATCGCCGCCCACCTGCGCCGCGTCCGCCAGGAGGAGTACGGCTCCGACGGAAGGCTGGACTTCAAGGACCTCAGCATCAACCTCAACGAACGCCGCGTCTTCAAGAAGGGCGACAAGGTGGAGTTGACCCACACCGAGTTCGACCTGCTGGCCTTCCTCGCCAGCAACTCCGGCAAGGTGCTTTCGCGCGAGAAGATCCTCAACCACGTCTGGGGCTACGAGTACCCCATAGAAACCCGCGTCATCGACGTCCACGTTCGCAACCTGCGCCGCAAGATCGAGAACGACCCGGGGCGTCCCTTCTTCATCCTCGCGGTCCCGGGAATCGGCTACCGCTTCACCTCTTCGGCGTCGGAGGGATAGCTAGGAGACGAAGGGTCCAGCTGCTGCACCGTAACCCCGGGTAGGGCGTCGGTGAGCCTCGGGTTGATCTCGTGCAGCTCGCGCAGCAGGAACTCACGCCGGACCAGCTCTGGGTGTGGGATCTGGAGTTCCGGGCTGTCGATTTTTAGGTGACCGTAGAGAAGGATGTCGATGTCCAGCTCCCGGGGTCCCCAGCGCTCGCCCCCCGGCCGGCGCCCGGCGCGGGATTCGATCTCCTTGCAGACTCTCAGGAGCGCGCCCGGCGGATGGTCGGTGTCCACCTCCAGCACCTGGTTGAGAAACATCGGCTGCGCCACGCCCCCGACAGGTTCGGTCTCCTCGACGCTCGACACCGCCACGATGTGCACGCCCGCCGCCGGTAGCTCGGTGCGGGCGAACTCGAGGTTGGCCTCCCTCTCGCCGAGGTTGGAGCCCAGCGCCAGGTAGGCCCTCACGCCGCCACCCCGGGGTCGGTCCACCTACCCCGGACCACCGCGTCGCTCATGCGGGCGACGCGGACCATGGGCCCGACGTCGTGGACGCGGACGATATCGGCGCCGCCGGCGATCCCCAGCGCCACGGTGGCGGCGGTGCCCTCGAGCCGGTCTTCGACCGGCAGCCCCAGCACCCTGCCGATTGTCGATTTGCGTGAGGTGCCCAGCAGGATAGGGAGGCCCAGGACCTTGAGGGCATCCAGGCGCCGGAGCACCTCGAGGTTCTGCTCGGCGCTCTTGCCGAAGCCGATGCCGGGATCCACGATGATGGCGTCTGGTGGCACGCCGGCGGACTCGGCCACCGCCACCGAACGGCCCAGTGACTCGATGATGTCGGGAAGGAGGTCCTTGTACGTCGTGTGGTCCTGGTTGTGCATCAACACCAGGCCGGAGCCCGTCTGCGCCGCCAGCTCGGCCAGCCGCGGCTCGCGCTGCAGACCCCAGATGTCGTTGATGATGGTGGCGCCGCCCGCCACCGCCGCCTGGGCGACCTCATAGCGATAGGTGTCGATGCTGATCGGCACCGCCACCGCGGCACGCAACCCGGGCACAACGTTCATGACGCGCGTCAGCTCCTCTTCGAGGCTGATCTCCTGGTGCCCGGGCCGGCTCGACATGCCGCCTACGTCAACGATGTCCGCGCCGGCCTCTTCCATGCCCCGACCCAGTGCCACCGCGATCGCGGGATCACCCAGGACGCCGTCGGCCGAGAAGGAATCAGCGGTGACGTTGATGATCCCCATCACGAACGTCCTGGTCCCCCAGTCGAACTTCACCGTCGAATCCTA
>DAITAT010000060.1:6273-9042 GCA_036824145.1 Candidatus Dormiibacterota bacterium | reverse complement strand
ACGTCCGCAGCAGCCAGGCGCGGGCGCGGGTACTGAGGCTCGGCATCCTAGAGGCTAGCGGGCGGCAGAGAGGCTGAAGGTCGTCGAGAAGCGCGGTCGAGATCAGGCCCGGCCCGCGGGAGCGGCCACCTCGGGCAGGACGTGGTCCTTGAAGCGCTCGCGGAGGACCTTCTTGTCGAACTTGCCCACCGAGGTCTTGGGCACCTCCTCGATGAAGACGACATCATCGGGCAACCACCACCTGGCGACCTTGCCCTCGAGGTGGTTGAGGATGTCCTCGCGCGTCAGCGTGGCTCCCTGCCTCAGGACCACGCAGGCCAGCGGGCGCTCATCCCACTTGGGATGCACGACCGCGATCACGGCCGCTTCGGCAACGTCCGGGTGGGCCATGATCAGGCCCTCCAGCTCGACGCTGGAGATCCACTCGCCGCCGGACTTGACGAGGTCCTTGGTGCGGTCGACGATCCGGATGTAGCCGTCGCTATCGACGGTGGCCACGTCGCCGGTCCGCAGCCAGCCGTCGACGAATTTCTCCGATGAGCTGTCGTCGTTGTAGTAATCGGAGGCGATCCAATTGCCTCTAACCTGGATCTCCCCCACCGCCTCGCCATCCCACGGCAAGGCCTTACCGGCATCGTCGGCAAGGCGCATCTCGACGCCCGGCAGGATGCGCCCCTGGCTGGTGAGGACTTGGTCGAGCTCCTCCTCGGGGAGCCCCTGGTGGGCCGCCATTGGGCGGCAGATCGAAGCCAGCGGGCTGGTCTCGGTCATCCCCCAGGCGTGGGTGATGCGCACCCCGATGCCGTCCTGGTAGGCCTTTTGCAGCGCCGGCGGCACCGCCGAACCGCCACAGATGATGCTGCGCAAGCTCAGCTTGTCCTTGACCTGCTTCAGCGGCTCGGCCATTCCCAGCCAGATGGTGGGGACGCCAAAGCTCAGCGTGACCTTCTCGTCGACCATCAGCGGGGACAGCGCCTCGGGGGTCATGAAGCGCGCCGGCATCACCAGGTTGGCGCCGGTGAGCAGAGCCGCGTAGGGCAGGCCCCAGGCGTTGGCGTGGAACATCGGCACGATCGGCAGCACGGTGTCGGTCTCGCTGAGCCCGATGGCGTCGACCATCGCCGCCATCATCGAGTGAAGGACGGTGGAGCGGTGGCTGTAGAGCACGCCCTTGGGATGGCCGGTGGTGCCGGACGTGTAGCACATCGCGCAGGCGTGGTCCTCGGAGATGTCGGGCAGGACAGCCAGCGGCTCACGCGAGGCGATCAGCTCCTCGTAGTCGAGGGTGCCTTCGGGGACAGGGCCGGGACTGTCATTGACACAGATCACCTGGCGCACGCAATCGACGTGGGCGGCGACCTTTTCCCACTGCGGCCACAGGCTCTTGTCGACGACGACGATGCTGTCCTTGGCGTGGTCGACGATGTAGGCGAGATCCTGCTCGAAGAGCCTCACGTTGAGGGTGTGCAGGATGGCGCCAATGCAGGGCGCGGCGACATAGGTCTCAAGGTGCTGCTGGTGATTCCAGCAGAACGTGGCGACGCGCTCGTCCTCCTTCACCCCCAGGTCGAGCAGCGCCGCCATCAGCCGTCGGGCGCGTTCGGCGGTCTCGACAAAAGTGCGCATCGAGACCCCGTCTTCGGTCTTGGTCGTCACCTTTTTGCGCGCGTGGAGCTGCTCCGCGTGCCGCAGCACCATGGGGATGTTGAGTGGCTGCTCCTGCATCAGACCATTCATCGAATCGACCTCCTCGGACGCCCGCAACCGGGGCCCCGCAATCACACCCTGCAACGGCGACAGTATGCGCGCCCGGGCCACGTGTCAATGCGGGATTCGAGTTGCCGCCGCCCCAGGTCACGTTCATACTCCTGCGGCATGCCTGACAGCAGCGCGCCGGTTCTCCCGGTCCGGCCGGACTGGCTCCTCGTCGACGGAAGCAGCCTGATCTTTCGGGCCTTCTTCGGAGTGCCCCAGACAGTGGTCGCCCCCGACGGCCGTCCCAGCAACGCAGTGCGCGGTTTCCTTGACTACCTGGCCCGCTTCATCACCGATCGGCGGCCGGTACACCTGGCGGTGGCGACCGATGAGGATTGGCGGCCGGCATTCCGGGTCCAGGCGCTGCCGACCTACAAGGCGCACCGTACCGCCGAGCCGGTTCCGCCGGCGCTGGAGCCGCAGATGGAGATCATCATGCAGGTGCTGGGGGCCTTCGGCATCCCCGCCGTCGGCGCCCCCGGCTACGAGGCCGAGGACGTGATCGCGTCGCTGGTCCAGTTCGCCCAAGGCCCGGTCGAGATCCTCAGCGGCGATCGCGACCTCTTCGCGCTGGTGCGCGACCCCGACGTTGTCGTGCTCTACCCGCAGTCGCGGGGCGAGGTCCTGGTCGTCGACGAGGCCGAGATCGAGCGCAAGTACGGCATCCCGGGCAGGTCCTACGCCGATTTCGCAATCCTGCGCGGGGACCCATCCGATGGGCTGCCCGGGCTTCCCAACGTGGGCGAGAAGAAGGCGGCGGCTCTGATCCAGCGCCACGGAAGCATCGCGGGCGTCCTCAGGGACGGCAACCTCACCGAGGCGGACATCGACTACATCCAGGCCGCCATCAAAGTGGTGCTGCCGGTGGCCACGATCCCGCTGGAACGACCCGACGGCAGGCTCCGGGCAGATTCCGGCGACGCCAACCGGATCGCCGAACTGAAGCAGAAGTATGGCCTAGGTGGTGCGGTCGACCGGCTCCTTCGGGCTATCGGGGCGGTTGCCTGAGGCGCC
>DAITAT010000060.1:0-6173 GCA_036824145.1 Candidatus Dormiibacterota bacterium | reverse complement strand
GCCTCGTGGGCCAGCCCTTGGATCAGGTCTTTGCCGAACACGCCAACCATCAGGATGCCGCCGAAAATGAGGACGGCGTCGATGCTGAGGCGGCCCTCCTTCTCCCAGTAGACGTCCTGGAGGTTGAGCCAGAGGGCGAACTCGTCCAACGTCAGCGCCGCCCCGACACCAAAGGCGATCGCCCCCAGACGGGTGACCAGGTTGGAGATCGGGCCCCGAGTTCCGAACTCGACCAGGGCCACGTAGCCGGCCACCAGTAGCAGCAGGATCCCCCAGACCAGGTGGTGAACATGGGTCCCGCCGACGGACACGTTGTGGAAGGGTCCGATGTTGTAGCGGATCGAGTAAGTCAGCGCCCGGATGAAGCCGAAGGTGAAGAGGAACGCCAACGTAGCCAGGAAGAGTCGCTCCCGGCGGGGGTCGCGGGCAAGACGGTGCTGGTAGACGCGGATGAAGCGACGGAGGCTGTGCCGCCGTCGTCTCGGCGGCCGCGGGGCAGGCATTGGACCCCTAACGTACCACTCGCAGACGGGCCTTCCCGTTGCTGCCCAGGAAGTCGCGAATCAGCCGGTTGGTCCTGGTGGGGACCCGCCGACTCGCGGTGGGGCAGGGCTGTAGAGGCACAATGTGGCGTGCAGCGGCTGCTCATCGACCTCCATTTGATCCTCGGACTGGCACTGCTGGTCCTGGTCGCGTTGATCCTGGTCCTGGCTTTGCCCGCGGCGCTCTCGGGCAGGCCGCCACCGAAGCCATACGTCCCCCTTCATCGCCTGGCAGCGGTCGCGGTGGGGTTCCAGGTCGCGCTCGGGGCGATCCTCCTGGGGGCCGGTAAGCGACCGGGGACGGTGCTCCACCTGGTCTATGCGCTGGCGGCCCTGGTCGCCATGCCATCCGCCCGCCTGATGACCCGGCGTGATCCCGGCCACGGGCGCATATACCAGGTGGGTGGGACAGCGCTCCTGCTGGGCGTGGTCTTCAGGCTGGTGACAACCGGCTGATACGGTGTTGAGAATCGGAGATCGGGTCCACCTGCCGTTCATGTTGGCCGGGCTCGGAGCGGCTCTGTTGGTCGGTTTCGTGCTCGGCCCGGCGATACCGCTGGTGGAGCACGGCGTCG
Source organism: Candidatus Dormiibacterota bacterium (assembly GCA_036824145.1). Classification (GTDB taxonomy): domain Bacteria; phylum Chloroflexota; class Dormibacteria; order DASZGP01; family DASZGP01; genus DATMMS01. The sequence continues at coordinate 5,056 of DAITAT010000060.1, read as the reverse complement.
TCCGGGTGAGCGGCGCCGGCGTGGAGGGGGTGATCCAGGCGCACGGCGCCGCCCAGCTATCAGGATTTGCGGGGCTGCTCATAGTCGGGATGGGACTACGGCTGCTTCCGCGCTTCGCGGGCCGGCCACCGCTGGTGCCGGCGGTTGCCGCCGTCCTGTGGCTTCTCCTGGTCTCCGGCCTGGTGTTTCGGCTGGCCGCGCAACTCGGTGGGCCCAGCGTTTTGCTGCCAGTCGGGCTCACGCTCCAGGCGCTGGGCCGGATCGGCTTTGTCGCAGCCGTCGCGGTGATCATGACCACAGCCACGGCACCGAGGCGAAGCTGGATGGTCGCGGTCGTCGTAGGGATGGTGGGGTGGCTCGGCTGGGCGGCGATGGACCTCGTCGCCGCGACCGCTGCTCGCCACGCGCTCATTCCCGAGCGCATTGACTCTGCCTCGACGTACCTCGCCCTGTTTGCCGGCATCGGGCCCTTCATCTGGGCGGTGCAGAGCCGGGCGGTGCCGACCTTTTTCGGCCGCGGAGACCCGACGATCAGGCGCTTGGCCGCACCGGGCGCCGGGCTCGTCGCCGCGGCAGGACTCCTGCTCTGGGTGGGCAGCCTGCCCTCGGCACCGGCCGCCGCCTTCTGGTGGGCGGCACTGGTCGCGGGTCTCTGCACCGCGTCGATCGCGCCGCTGGCAGGCGACCTCGGAGGAGACCCGGCCCGGTTGCGAGAGGCATCGCGACCGCTGGCCGCGTACGTCATCGCTGCCAACCGGTGGGCGATCGCGGCGGGCGGGCTGTTGCTCACCGCCGGCGTGGTGGGGCTTGCAGGCCGATCCGCGCTGGCGGTGCCGCTGGCCGACGCCGCGCGCCACGCGTTCGGCATCGGGACGGTATCCCTGATGATCGTGGGCATGGCCGAGCTCCTGGCCCCAGAGTTCGCGATGGCCCGCATCGGCGACGCCAGGCGCCCTATTCGGCTCGCACCCTGGTGGTTGCTGAACGCGGCGGCGCTGTTACGGGTTACGGCCGACTTTCCAACACTCGCAACCAGCGAGCCGATAGCTGGCGCCATCGTAGGAGTTGCCGGGGTACTGGCCTGGGCCGGCCTGGCCACTTTCGCGTTGCTCCTGGTGTCGTCTGTCAGAGGGAGGTCCAGTACAGCATGAGGGTGGCCCGAAAAGGGCCACCCTCGTTTCCTGTTGCTGGTGCCTCTCAGGAGCACCTCAGTTGCCATCCCCGCGGGCTCGGATCTCCGCAGGTTGCAACCGACCCTATTTGATGGTCACCTCTAGGAACATGCCCTGCTTGAAGTGGGTCGGCAGGTTGCATACGAAGAGGTACTTGCCGGGCTTGGTCAGGTCGATGTCGCGGGACTGGGACTTCCCAGGGTCCAGGTTGTCGCCGTCACTGACCTTGGTGATTCCCGGGCCATCCTCCTTGATCGCCCCGTCGGCGTCCTTTGGATACGCGGACGCGCTGAGGTCGCTCTTGAACACCAGGAGCTCATGCGGGACCGACCCCGTGTTGGTTATCTGGAAGGTCGTCGACTTGGCGGGAAACGCTGCCGGGACATCGACCTTCCACTCGGTCAGCGAGACGTTTGGCGGTCCGGTTTGAGGACTCGGCGAGTTGGCCGATGTGCTCGATGTGGTGCTCGAGGAGCCACATCCGGCGAGTGCCGCTACGGTGCCAAGCACCGCTGCCAGAAGGACGACACGAGTCGCCAAGGCCACTGTGGCGGTGGCGGATTTTGACCTGATCATTTTCTGGGTCCTCCGTTTATTGACTTGATTGCTGGTCTTTAGTCTTCATGACGATAGGAGGTCGATCAACCAGCAAGGGTCCCGAATAGGTCGGGACATGGTCCCCTTGTTCCGGGACACGAACGAACATGGTAGGCGACGGGATCAACCATCCTCAACACGCTGCGCGTTCGGATTCGGTCAGGAATGCGGGCTGAGCAGTTCCCTGACCGAAGCCATTAGCGCACCGCGGTCGGCGGTTCGCTCCAGGATGGCAGCACCCGAGGTCTCGGCCTGGGGTTCGCTCGACAGCTCATCCGCGAGCACCAGCACGGGCCGGCCGTCAGCCTGGTAGATCTCCACGAGGGCCGCCCGGCCCGTCTCGTCGCCCAGGGCCAGACCCGAGGGATGAAGGTCGAGCACGGTCAGGTCGGCAACCGCGTCCAGCGGGCACCTCTCCCCGCGGAGGCCGATGCAGCTGTACCCGGGGGGATGGGGTCCTGGGCACGTGATCACCTCGTAGCCGGCCGCGTCCACCCAGGCCGCGACCTGCTCGCGCAGCCCGGCGTCGCTCGAGACCACCAGCACCGAGAGCGCGGAGGACGCTGCCCCGGCCCGGCTCCGAGGGCGGCTGGCGCGGGTCACGCGCTGAGCCTCTGGAGGCGGCCGGGCACGCGCAGCGTGAACTCCGTCTCCCCCGTCGGCAGATATCTCAAGGAGAGGAGGTCAAGCTCGCAGCCAACGCACCAGCGCAGAAAGTCGTTGGCGAAACACTCGTCGTCGGCCAGCACGCGCACCGTGTCGCCGGCACGCCACCTGGTCGCCGCCTCGGCAAGCCTGATGATGGGCTCGGGGTTTTGTAGGCCTCTCAGGTCGAGGGTGAGGTTGGGGACTGTCGCGGTTGTCATCTCTCGTTGCTCCATGCGTTGATGCCGCCGCGGTTTAGCCTGAGGGTGGATCGCGGCGCGGCTTAGGGCCAGGGGTCGCCAACATGGGGGGTCCTTCGGGCCGCGCGGTGGCGGACTCCACCGGGATGTTGGCCTCGACGCCCAGGGCCACGTGGTCCAGGAAGTCCTTGATCGTCACTTCCGCGACCCTTCGCATCAGGACCCGATCAGACAGCGCCCCAAGCCATCCCAGGGGTGGCCGGTAACTCGCGCTGATCGCCAGCTGAGCCCGGTCGTCGCCGAGCGGGGAGACCTCGAGGTCACCGTCCAGCGAGGGCAGCATCGAATGCTCGGCGGTCGGCGTCCACGCGATCGGGATGACGCAGGTGTCGCCGAGCTGGTGAGGGCCGGATACATTTAGGCTGACCTCTCGGTCGATGCGGCGCCGGCCGATGTTGAGGCCGACCTTGCAGACAATCTCCAAACCCCGCCGGTTGCTGGCCCGCACGATCTCGGGCAGCCAGGCCTGTGGGTCCTGGCTCAGGACCGCCTCCACGGCGTCGGCCGGACGAGCGAGCTCAAGGTAGTAGCGGACAAGCACGAGTTCCATCGTGCCCAGGGCTGGATGCCTTTCCTAGAGCCGAAGGTCCCCCATTGTCAGGGACCCGGGCGGGATGGGTTATGTTCGATCGGCCGATGGACCGCGAGGACCGCTCAGCCAAGTTGCTCCAGGCCGGGATGGTCCTGGCCTCAGAACTGTCGCTTGCGACCGTGCTGCAGCGCATCGTGGAGTTAGCCGTGGAGCTGACTGATGCCCACTACGGGGCGTTGGGCGTACTCGGCAGCGGCGAGGAGCGTATCGCAGAGTTCATCACGACAGGTATCAGCGAGGAGGCGCGCGCCCTCATCGGACACCTCCCCCACGGGCGCGGGGTCCTCGGGCAGCTGATCGACGATCCCCGCCCGCTTCGCCTGCCCCGGGTATCCGACCACCCCTCGTCGTGCGGCTTTCCGCCCAGCCATCCGCCCATGACCACCTTCCTCGGAGCGCCGGTGATGGCCCGCGGCCGGGTCTTCGGCAATATCTACCTGACCGAGAAGTCCGACGGCCTGGAGTTCACCCAGGCGGACGAGGAGGCGCTGGTGGTCCTGGCGGCGCAGGCCGGCGTGGCGGTGGCCAACGCGAGGGTCTTTGAGGAGAGCGAGCGACGCCGGCGGAGCCTCGAGGCGGTCAGCGAGCTGAGCGACCGCATCATCTCCGGGGATGACACCGCCCGGGTCCTCGAGACTGTGGCGGCCAACGCCCGCGAGCTGGTCCACGCGGATCTCGCGATAATCGTGGGACGGCCGCAAGGCGCCGGCGCCCCGGCGGTCATGGTCGCCGACGGGCACGCCGCAGGGGAACTGCGAGGGATGACGGTGCCGGCGGATGGCTCGATCTCCGGGGAGGTCATGCGTACAGGGAAGCCGATTGTCGTCGAGGACGTGTCGGCGCAAGCCCAGGCCTACGAGCCGCTGGTCAGCTCGGCGGACATTGGACCAGCCATTTTCGTACCGCTGAGGCTGCGCGGCCAGGTTTTCGGGATCCTCTCGGTCGCCAACCGGCGCCGGGGACAGGCGTTTACGGCCAACGACCTGGCCGTGGTGCAGACCTTCGCCAACCAGGCCTCAGTGGCGTTGGAGAACGGCAGCGCCAAGGAGGACCGCGAGCGGCTGGCGCTGCTTGACGAGCGCGAGCGGATCGGCCGGGAGCTGCACGACGGCGTCATCCAATCGCTGTTCGCCGTCGGGATGAGCCTTCAGGGCACGGCCATGGCGTCCACCGACGAGGAGACTCGCAGGCGGCTCGACGGCGCCGTGGAGGAGCTCGACCGCGCCATCCTCGACCTGCGCAACTACATCTTCGGGCTCCGTCCCGTGATCCTCGCCGACCATCAGCTCGACAGGGCGCTCCAGGAGCTCGTGCAAGAGTTCTCAGAGGCCTCTGGCGTGGTCACCATCGCCGAGATCGAGGCGCCCGCCGCCTCGGCACTGAGCAAACTGTCCGCGGACGTGGTCCAGCTGGTCCGTGAAGCGCTGTCGAACGTGCGCAAGCACGCCGGAGCCTCGACTTGCCGCGTGTTTCTGCGGCTCGAGGGCGATGGCGCGATCCTGGAGATCGACGACGACGGCGGCGGCTTCGACCCGACCGTGGTTCGCAAGGGTCTTGGGCTCGACAACCTCCGCAAACGCGCCCAGCGGCTAGGAGGCGAGGGCACGATTGACTCGGTCCCCGGAGAGGGCACGCTGGTCTCCATCAGGCTGCCGGTGAACCCTGACGCTGCCAGCACCGGCGTGTCAGGATCGTGAATATGAGGGAGTCGGAGAAGGAGCTGCGGGTGATGCTGGTCGACGACCACGAGGTCGTCCGCGACGGCGTCAAGAGCCTGCTCCAGGCGGCCG
>DAITAT010000101.1:0-1918 GCA_036824145.1 Candidatus Dormiibacterota bacterium | reverse complement strand
GCGACGACCCCGGCCACCTCCTCGACTGATCCGAACCGTCCGAGCGGCATCTCCCGCTGGATGAGATCGGCGGTGGCGGCGGGATCGGCCTGCTGGCGCCGGTGCCAGCCGCCGCCCTCCCACAGGATGGAACCGGGCGCGATGGCGTTGACAGTGACGCCCTTGCCTGCCACCTCGCGCGCCAGCGACGTGACAAAGCTGATCTCGGCCGCCTTGGCCGCGTTGTACGCGGGAGCGCCGCCGGACTCTCGCCCCCAGATGGAAGAGATGACAACAATGCGACCCCAGCCGCGCGTCAGCATTCCGGGAAGGACGAGCTGGGTCATGCGAACGCTCGCGCCCACGTTGCCGGCGAACGCGGCTTCGAACTCGGCCGGTCCCGTGTCGCTCCACGAGCTGCCCGCCCTCACCCCGAGGTTGTTGATGAGGATGTCGATGGGTCCAAGAGATTGCTCTGTTTCGGAGACGGCGCGGCGGCAACCCTCCTCCGTGAGCAGGTCCGCGACTACGCCGGCTCCCCGGAGGCTCGCGGCGGTCCTTTTGACGTCCACCTCCGTGCGTGCGGCGACCGCCACCCGCACACCCTCGGCGGCGAGAGCGGTGGCGATGCCGAGTCCTATCCCGCGCGTCCCGCCAGTGACCAGCGCGACGGTGCCGGCAATCCCAAGGTCCACTACCGCATCCTAATTACATGCTGCCGCCCGGGGCCATCAACGATGGGCCGCCTGTCATCCCCCGTCACTCGGCCACCGTGCTGCTCGTCCGCGGCCGCGAACCGTGGGAGCTGCTGCTCATGCGCCGCCCAGGAGGAGCCGATTTCGCACCTGGCGCGTACGTGTTTCCAGGCGGCGCCGTGCACGACGACGACCACGCGTCGAAGGACGAGATCAGGGCCGCGGCGGTCAGGGAGCTATTCGAGGAGGTCGGCATTCTCCTGGCGCGTCACGGAAAGAGATTTGCCCGCGAGAGCGACTCCGAGAAGGTGCGACGGCTGATTGCCAATGGGAAGACCTTCAGCGAGGCGCTTGGCGAGCTGGGCCTGGAGCCGGCATTCGACCGGCTGGTGCTCCTCGCCCGATGGGTGACGCCCGCCCAGCTCCGCCGGCGGTACGACGCCCGCTTCTTCCTGGCCCAGCTCCCGCCCAACCAGGTGATCCGCCCACAGGAAGGCGAGGTCACGGATTGGCTCTGGATCGAGCCGGAGAAAGCCCTTGAAAGCCGGGAGCTGACTCTGGTCTATGCGACGCGCACGGTCCTTGAGTCAGTGGCGTCAGAGAAGGAGTCGGCGAGGCTCTTCTCGAGAGCGCGCCAGCTGCGCGAGGTGCCGACCGTCGAGCCGCGGATCGTCCAGACTGAGAGCGGCTGGGAGATTGTCCTTTAGCGGGTTTCCTAGCGCGTTTCTCGCCAGAGGTCGCGCCATTGGTCGTAGTGCTCGACCTCGATGCCGCCCTGCCGCAGCACGTCGAGGCCGGCCGGGTCGCGGTACGCGTCGCGGTAGTAGACCCGGGCGACGTTGCAGTTGATGATCGACTTGGCGCACATCACGCACGGCGAGGCGGTGACGAACATGAGCTTTCCAGGCAGCTGAGCGCCGGCCTTCACGAGGCTGTTCAGCTCGCCGTGGATGCAGCCGCATGAGCCCGGCTGGCTTGAGTCGCACCGGTTCGGCAGCCCACGGGCGTTGCCGTTGTAACCGATGCCCAGCACCTGGGTGAGGTCGCCCGAGGTGATGACGCTGCCCACCTGCAGGCGGGCGCAGGTCGACCGCTTGGCCAGCTCTTCGGCCATGCGCATGTAGACCTCTTCGAGCGGGATTCGGTCGGGCGCCGGCTGGTTCTCGGTGAGCGGTTCGGGGCGTGCCACTTAAGTCAGATTAACAGGCTTGTTTATACCCACTTCCCGGACTACAATGCCCAAC
>DAITAT010000015.1:18060-33396 GCA_036824145.1 Candidatus Dormiibacterota bacterium | reverse complement strand
AGTCAAGTGCGGTCGAGAAGTCCCCGATAGACGCGCAGCAGCGTTTCCTTCTGGTTCGTTGTGAGTTGGGGATCGGTGCGGATGGACATCTCCACGCCGCTGGGCGCCTCCACGTCCTCGTCGAGGAGCCCGGCGCGCGTGTACATCGACTCCGCCGAAATCTGGAGGGCCTCCGCGATGCCCTTCAAGACCTGTGCCGAAGGCTTGTACAGACCTCGTTCCACCTGGCTGAGGTATGGGTTCGACACGTTGGCCAGCTCGGCCACCTGCCGGAGGGAGAGATCGGCCAGTTGTCGCTGGGCCCGGATGAATTCGCCGAGCCCCCTCCAAGCACTGTTCTCTTCGCGTTTCACGAGAGCAGCATAGTCCTGGCTTGGCCTACCAAGAACAAGGATAATGACACTGATGCCGTCCCTCGAAGATATCGCGTATGGGGCCGGGCTCGCCAATGTCGACCCCGCTTCGCTCAGCGGAGCCCTGCGCTCCGCCGGCCTGGCGGCGCTGCGCCAACCTGACCGCCTGGGCCGCTCCCTGGTCGATCTCGCCCTGACCGAGGGCCGGGTTGGGATGAACACCCTCGGGCGGCTTGCGGGTGGCAAGCCCGAGCCGGTGTCCACCCCTCCTGCCGGGGACCGGCGTTTCGCTGACCGAGCGTGGAAGGAGAACGCGCTCCTGGCCGGCCTCGTTGACGCGTATCTGAGCTGCGCGGTCTGGGCCCAGGACCTTGTCGACGGTAGTGACCTGGACGAGGACACCCGCCGCAAGGCCCGCTTCGCCCTTGGCATGATGATCGATGCGCTGGCGCCTTCGAACACGCCGTGGCTCAACCCCGAGGTGAGCAGAGAGGCCATCGACACCAAGGGGCTGAGCCTGCTGCGCGGCGCCCGCAACTTTGTCCACGACGTACGCCACAATGGCGGCCGGCCGAGCCAGGTGGACACAGAGCGGTTCACCGTCGGCGTCAACCTGGCCGCCACTCCAGGTCGGGTTGTTCTGCGCAATCAGCTCATCGAACTGATCGCCTACGAGCCCCAAACGCCGAAAGTTCATGCGGAGCCGATTCTTTGTTGCCCGCCCTGGATCAACAAGTACTACATCATGGACCTGGCCCCGGGCCGCTCATTCGTGGAGTACGCCGTGCAGCACGGGTTCACGGTCTTCATGATCAGCTACCGCGACCCCGACCAGAGCTTGTCGGAGCTGACCATGGATGACTACTTGCAGCTTGGGATCCTGTCGGCGCTGGATCGCGTCGAAAAGTTGACCGGCGCCCCGCGCGTCAACCTGGTAGCGCTCTGCCTGGGTGGCACGCTCGCGCTCATCGCCCTGGCCTACCTGGCTGCCCGCGGCGAGTCGAAGCGGGTGGGCTGGGCCACCCTGACCAATACGTTGGCCGACTTCACTGAAGCCGGGGACCTCAGGGTCTTCACGGATGAGAAATCCGTCGCCCACCTCGAACGAACGATGCGGAAGAAGGGGTACCTGGAGGCGTCCCGGATGGCGGGGACCTTCGACTGGCTGCGCGGCAATGACCTCGTTTGGAACTACGTGGTTTCCAACTGGTACATGGGCAAGAAACCGCCCGCTTTTGACATCCTGGCCTGGAACGGCGACGGTACCCGGATGCCCGCGGTAATGCACTCGCAGTACTTGCGCGCCTGCTACCTAGACAACCTTCTCGTCAAGCCAGGCGCCTTCAGCATCGCCGGTGAGACGGTGGATCTCGGCGCCATCAAAAACCCGCTCTACGTGCTCAGCGCGGAAGCCGACCACATCGCGCCCTGGCGGGCGGCGTATCGCACGACGCAGCTGGTCGGCGGGGAGGCTCGCTTCACCTTGACTTCCAGCGGCCATATCGCGGGCATCGTGAACCCGCCAGGCAATCCCAAAGCATCTCACTGGGTGCAAGAGGGCTGTCCCCCCGATCCGGAGGATTGGAGGAAAGGAGCTACCCGCGTCGGGGGAAGCTGGTGGGAGGACTGGCTACCCTGGGCAAAGCGCCGATCGGGGGCGCTGATCTCACCGCCGACGCTGCCCCAAGGCGAGCCGGCACCTGGCCTCCATGTCCGCGGGCAGACCGGCCCTGTGGTGCCGGGACATGGGCGCGATGGCACCCGGAAACCAAAGCCCAAGCGCGCGACCGCAGGTCGCGCCCGCACCCGAGTGCGAGTTAGACCCGCAGCCCGCCCTTGATGGTGTAGATCGCCATTGAGCGGCGCCCAAAACGGTCCGCTCGCGCGCATTCTGCGCCTGGCTATGGTCCCCCACGGACGTAAAGCGTCTGTCCGCTCACGTAGCGGGCATCGTCGCTGGCAAGGAACGTGATCACGGCGGCGACCTCCTCGGGGGTGCCGATGCGCCCCAACGGGATATCAGCCGCCGTGTCCGCCTTGAACGTCTCGTAGTCGACCCCGATCCGTTCGGCCGTCGCCCGCGCCATCCGCGTGTCAACAAATCCCGGGGCCACCGCGTTGACGTTGATGTTAAACCGCCCCAACTCAATTGCGAGCGTGCGCGCCATGCCCTGCAACCCCGCTTTCGCGGCCGAGTAGTTGGTCTGTCCGCGGTTGCCGAGCGCAGAGGTCGATGAGATGAATACCATCTTGCCGCGCTGCTGCTCGACCATTTTGCGTTGGGCGGCCTGGGCCGCCAGGTAGGTGCCCTTCAGGTGGGTGTCGATGACCGAGTCCCAGTCATCGTCCGTCATCTTGTGAACCAGGTTATCCCGTAGGATGCCCGCACAGGCGACGAGGATGTCGACCGTGCCAAACTCGCTGACAGATTCTTGAAACATCGCTTCGACCGAGGGGCGCTCGGTCACGTCGCAGGCGATCGCCCGGCCCCTGCCGCCGGCAGCCACAATTTCATCGACCACCTGTTGCGCAGGCGTGATCTCGACATCGGAGATCACCACCGCGGCTCCCTCGCTGGCTAGGCGCCTCGCGGTCGCGGCGCCAATTCCGCGCCCCGCGCCGGTTAGCAGGGCTACTTGACCATCAAACCTCATGGCTCCTCCTTGGCTCATTTCTCAGAGCAACTGACCGGCCGCAGCCGGTTAGGCTTCCGACTTGCCGGTCTTCTTGGCGGCGCTCTTTGTGCTCTCCGACTTCTCAGTCAGCGGCGCGATGGCCTCGGTAAGGGCGACCAGGTAGCTCTGTTGCAGCTCGAGGACCCGATTGACGAAGCCGAATGTGCTCTCGATCACCTGCTTGGGGGCAAGGGCGGGCGTCATCTCCGGGGTCTTGGGGACCAACCCCGCCGCTCTCTCAGTGAATTCGGCGACCGACTGCAGGCTCTTCTCCTGGAGTTGCTTGATGCCTTCGATGAGCTGGTCCTGGACCTTCTCCAGGGTCTCGGTGTAAGTGTTCATTGAGGTACCTCCGCGGCTCGGCGGCGCTGATGGAATCAGGGACGAATGCCCCGCGCGCTCCAGCCTTTTTGCTTAGTCTACCAAGCAATCGCTCGGCATATAGTACCCCCAGCAGGCTGCATATGGCCAGCATAACGCTTGCTTGGGGCACCAAGAGAAAGCTATGCTGTGCGGATGGAGTTCGAGGATTTTTCCTACCGGGCTTTGATGGCCGAGGTTGACCCCATCGGGCTTGGCGGGGCGCTCAAGGCTGCGGCGCTGGCCTCGATCCGCGACCCAATGCCCACCGCGCAGTCTTTGCTCGGGCTCGCGATGACTGGAAGCCGCGTCGGGCTGAACACCCTGGTCCGACTGGGAGGCGGGAAGCCCCCGCCGGTGTCGACCCCAGCAGATGGTGATCGCCGCTTCGCCGACCCGGCATGGCGGGAGAACCCCCTTCTCGCGGGTCTGATGGAGGCTTACTTGAGCTCAACGACCTGGGCCAGCGACCTTCTCCACAGCGTCGAACTGGACGACCAGACACTGCGACAGGCCCGGTTCGCCCTGGGTATGATCAACGACAGCCTGGCGCCGTCAAACGCGCCCTGGCTGAACCCTGAGGTGGCCAGGGAAGCCATCGACACGGGTGGGCTGAGCCTTGTTCGCGGTGCGACGAACTTGGTCCACGACCTGGGCCACAATGGCGGCTGGCCGAGCCAGGTGGACCGCGACGCGTTCACGGTGGGTGTCGACCTGGCAGCCACGCCCGGACGCGTGGTGTTGCGTAACGATCTCATCGAGCTCATCGCTTACGAGCCTCAGACCAAGCGTGTCCACGCCGAGCCAATTCTCTTCAGCCCGCCCTGGATCAACAAGTACTACATCATGGACCTGGCCCCGGGCCGTTCCCTGGTGGAGTTCGCGGTGCAGCAAGGTTTTACCGTCTTCATGATCAGCTACCGCGATGGCGACGAGAGCATGGCCGCTCTGACCATGGATGACTACCTGCGCCTTGGGCTGCTGAGCGCTCTGGACCGGGTCGAGGAGCTGACCGGTGCCCAGCGCGTGAACCTACTCGGGTTGTGTCTCGGCGGCACCATGGCAATGTTGAGCCTGGCCTACCTGGCCTCCCGCAAAGAGTCCCACCGCGTGGGCTGGGCAACCCTGACGAACACACTTGTCGACTTCGCTGAAGCTGGCGACCTCAAGGCCTTCACCGACGAGAAGACCATCTCGTATCTGGAGACGGTGATGCGCAAAAAGGGCTACCTGGAAGCGTCACGAATGGCCGGCACCTTTGACTGGATGCGCGGCAACGACCTGGTCTGGAACTACGTCATCTCCGACTGGTACATGGGCCGCAAGCCGCCTGCCTTCGACATCCTCGCCTGGAACAGCGACAGCACGCGGATGCCGGCAACGATGCATTCGCAGTACCTGCGCGCTTGCTACCTCGACAACCTGCTGGTCACGCCCGGGGCCTTCACCATCGGCGGTCAGCCCGTCGACTTCGGCCTGGTAACGAATCCGCTGTGGGTGCTGGGCGCCGAAAGTGATCACGTCGCTCCCTGGCGAGCCACGTATCGGACCACACAGCTCGTGGGCGGTGAGGCCCGTTTCACTCTGACCTCAAGCGGGCATATCGCAGGCGTTGTCAATCCCCCCGGCAGTTCCAAGGCCCTGCGCTGGGTGCGCGATGACTGCCCGGCGGAAGCTGACGAGTGGAGGACTGGAGCCAGGCAGGTCCAGGGGAGCTGGTGGTTGGACTGGCTGGACTGGGCGAAGAGTCGCTCGGGTGCATGGGTCGCGCCGCCGAGACTGCCCGAAGGCGAGCCTGCGCCGGGCGCATATGTGCGTGGCATGTCGGGTCCGCCGGCGCCCGGAGATGGGGGCGATGGCAGCCCGAAGCCAGGGAGCCCAAAGCCCAAGCGCGCGACCGCAAGTCGCGCCCCCAGCCGACCACGAGTTAGATCTGCAGCCCGCCGTTGATGGTGTAGATCGCCAACAGCGGCACCATCAGGTGTAGGTGTAGAAGCCCTGCCCGGATTTGCGCCCCTGGTATCCGGCCGCGAGCATGCGCTTCAGCAGCGGCGGGGGAGCATATGCGGGATCCTTGAACTCCTCGAACAGCGAGTTGCACACCTCGTACGTCACATCAAGGCCGATGAAGTCCGCCAGCTGCAGAGGACCCATCGGGTGCGCGCAGCCCAGCCGCATGCCGGTGTCGATGTCATCGCGACTGGCGAAACCGGCCTCGTACATCCGGACCGCCGCGACCAGGTACGGGATGAGCAGCATGTTGACGATGAACCCGGCCCGATCTTTGGTCAAGATCACATCTTTGCCCATCAATTCGGCCAGGCCGCGACCGGCGGCGACGGCCTCGTCGCTGGTGCGAAGCGCCCTGACAAGTTCGAGCAGACGCATGACGGGCACCGGGCTGAAGAAGTGCAACCCAAGAACCTGTTCCGGCCGGGCGGTAACGCTCGCGAGCTCGGCGATCGGGATGGATGACGTATTCGAAGCCAGGATGGCGTCCGCGCGGCACACCCGATCAAGCTCCGCGAAGACCGCCTGCTTGATCGCCAGCTTCTCGGGGACCGCCTCAACAACGATGTCGCATCCACCCAGGTCGCCCATCGAGTCGGTAAACGAGAGCCGCGAGAGAGCGGCCGTCATATCAGGGTCGCTCAGTTTGCCCCGTTGAACGGCGAGCTTGAGCGAGCGCACAACCCGATTGCGTGCCACCTCTAGGTACTCGGTCTGCTCCCGGACGACGGTGTGGAGCCCGGCTCGGGCACCCACCTCGGCTATGCCGGACCCCATCAGGCCGCCCCCGACGACCCCGAGACTGTTGAGACTGTTGACCTGAAACGTGGATTGCATCGGAACTGACTCTCCTCCGCGCCCTCAGGACGCCAATGTTACCGGAACGTGCTGCCTCCGACTTCGAGGACCGAACCCTCGGCGGCCGCCTCGATCTGCATGTCTGCGCCGGCTGCCAGCGCCTGGCAATGGGCCAGGATCTGATCCACCACGTCGTCGGAGTGCGAGGGGTCGTGGTGGAAGAGAAGCAGCTTTTTCACACCGGCCTTAATGCCGAGCCTTACGGTGTAGTCGACCGCCGAGTGGCCGAAATGGGCCCGCGGGACGAACTCATCGATGGTGTACTGGGCGTCGTGGATCAACAGGTCCACGCCCTCGACCAACTCCATGATCGCCGGGTGGTACTCGCCTAATCCTTCGGGTCCCGGCCCTGCGTCCGCCGGCCCGTGGTCGGAAACATAGGCGAAAGTGCCGGCGCCGTCCGTGACGCGATAGCCGAACATCCTTCCGCCGGGATGAGGGATCTCGACGGCTCGGACCTGCAGGTCCTCGATGAGGTGCTCACCAGGGTCGACGCCTTCGAAGCTCCACTGGCCGAGAAGCTGTCCAGGCGTGATCGGGAAGTGTGGCGGCGACATCATGCGAGCCAAGACAGCCTCGACGTCTCCCTGGGCCGGCACCCGCACCGCCACTGTCGCGTAGGGATTGTCCGCCGCCTTGAAGAAAGGCAGCCCCTGCGTGTGGTCCCAGTGGAGGTGGCCAAAGAGGATGGTTCCGCGGAAAGGCTCGCCTTCCAGAAGCGGAGTCACCTGCGTGATTCCGGTTCCCGCGTCAAGGATCAGGCGAGGAGCTCTGCCATCGACGCTGACGGCGACAGAGGAGGTGTGGCCGCCGTGCCGGTCAAACTCCGCGCCGGAAGCCGGCGACGATCCCCTTACCCCACACAGCGCTAACCGCACCGGCGCAGTCTAGCCTGAATGCTGGCCCGGAAATTAGCCGAGGGCGCCAGACGCCACTCTGCTTCTACCTGTTGGAGGTCCCCGCCTCGGGCAACGTTATGATGGCCCTCGACGGTCAGTCAATGGACGAGGGCAGTCTGAGCACGCAGGGATCAGCGGCAAGAACTCCTCCACCGCTTGCCATGGAGTTGGCTCAGCTCGCCGTGGTCGACCCGGCTGTACGTCTCCGAGCGTCTCGCCGGCGAGGCCAACAGCGCCTTTCTCAACATGGCTGCTCACGAGTTGCGAACGCCGATCTCGGTCCTGATCGGCTACCTGTCGATGATGTCCGACGGCTCGCTGGGCCCAGCCCCGGAAAAATGGCGCCGGCCAATCGACGTCCTGATGGTCGCGAGTCGAGAGTTGGCCAAGATTGTCGACGCGCTGCTTGAAGCATCCCGCATCGGGGCGCAGGCCCTGCCGAGCAATGTCGGCAGCATTGACCTGCGCAATGTGATCCACGATGCCATCGAGCGCGCTCGGCCGCGTGCCGACTTGCTTGGCACAGTGATCGTCACCGGCCCGATGTCCGACCCTGTTCCAGTGCTGGGCGATGCCGCTCAGCTGGGTCGCGTCATGGACAACCTGATCAACAACGGGCTCACCTACAGCGTCGAGCCTCCCAGGCTGTCGATTACAGTGTCGGCTGGCCCGCGAGCGGCGGTGGTGCGCATCGCCGACAACGGGGTCGGCATTCGCGCGACCGAACGGGAGCGGGTCTTCGAGCGATTTCATCGCAGCAACGATCCCGCATTGCACAGCGTCCCCGGGACGGGCCTCGGCCTGTACATCAGCCGCCAGTTGGCGGAAGGACACGGCGGCAGCCTGGTTGTGGCCAGCGGTGCGCCGGATGTTGGGACGGTGTTCGCCCTCACCATTCCTCGCAGGGGCGGCGGTAATCGCTGGGGCCGCCCAGCTCCAGGCAGAACCACGGCGCGATCAGCCCGCCAAATAGCCTGAACAAGCTCCCTCGCACTGACCACCCTCACAATTAGCCGCGACATGGGCGCTGTTGACATTTACCTGGAGGTTGGCAAGAAGCGCGTTTTCGCCTCCGCCGTTGATTGGCCCGGTTGGTGCCGAAGCGGCCGCGACGAAGCGTCCGCCCTCCAGGCTCTGATCGACTACGCCCCGCGATATGCCGCCGTGGCCGGCAAAGCGGCCGGCAGTTTCAAAGCTCCGGCCCACCCCGGCGACCTGCACGTGACGGAGCGGCTGCCCGGTGACGCGACCACCGACTTTGGCGCCCCACATATCGCCGCCGGCACCGACTCGCGGCCGCTGCAACAAGCCGAGCTGGGTCGCCTGGCGACACTACTGGAGGCATGCTGGCACGCGTTCGCGGTCGTCGCGAACGCGTCTGCCTCGACGAGGTTGAGCGCCGGTCCGCGCGGTGGCGGACGCGACGTCGCCAAGATGCGGGCGCACGTGCTGGGCGCTGAGGCGGCGTACCTCGGCCAGCTCGGCGGCCGGTTCACCGCGAGCGGACAGGGCGTCGATGCGGACCTGGAGCATGTGCACCAGGCCTTCCTCGAAGCGGCCGCGGCTCGCGCTCGCGGCGAGCTTTCCGACCGGGGCCCCCGGGGCGGCTTGCGTTGGGCCCCGCGCTACGCGATCCGGCGTTCGGCGTGGCACTCGCTCGACCACGCCTGGGAGATCGCGGATCGCTCGACCTGACGGGTCCCGGCAACCGGTTGCGGTGGCGGGGCTCAGCCAGCCAGGCCAACCTTGAATTGCCGCAGCGTCTCGATGTGCCCCTGTGGGAACTCCAACCCGGCACGCATGGTGTCGACAGTCAAATGCGTGACGCCGAGCTCCTCCCACCGCGCTGCCGCGGTCAACGCCTGTTCGACGCCATCACGTACGCCCACGCGGATATCGATGCCGAAATCGTGGGGATCCCTTCCCGCTTCCTCGACGTAGGTCCGCATCTGTTGAGGCGCTGACTCGGGGTCCTTCTCCGTCGGCCGGTTGATCATCCACCCGTCCGCCAGCCGGGCGACGCGACGCTTGGCCGCCTCAGCGGTCCCGCCCATCCAGATCGGGATCTGCCGAGTCGGCAGGGGGTTTAGCCCAGCCTTTGAGATCTGGTGCTCGTCTCCGGCGTAGTCCACCAGGGGCTCGGACCAGAGCCGGCGCAGGACGTCGATCTGCTCTTCTATCCTGCGACCCCGGGAACTAAACTCCTCGCCCAGCGCCTCGTACTCGACCGGGTTCCAGCCCAGCCCCACGCCGATCCGGAACCGCCCGCCTGAGAGCACGTCGATCTCAGCCGCCTGCTTGGCCACCAATGCGGTCTGGCGCTGCGGCAGGATCAGGATCGAGGTGGTCAGCTCGATTCGTGTGGTGATGGCGGCGAGATATCCGAAGAACACCATGACTTCATGGAAGACGTGCTCTGCGGTGTACGGTCCCTGCCAGCCGCCGGGACGGTCGGGCGAGGCGCCCAGCACATGGTCGTAAATGCCGAGATGGTCGTACCCCGCCTTCTCGACGGCTGCGACGTATTCGCGAATGGCGCCGACATCGGTGCCGCTCTCGGTCTGGGGAAAAACCGCGCCCAGCTTCATGCTGTGGATGCTACTGGAGGGACCCACCTGGGGGCGGTAGAGTCCGCTGATGAGCCCCAAAGAGCGCGATGAGTTCTTGCGCGGCGTTCGCCCGGCCGTGTTGTCCACCATCGGGGAGGATGGCCGCGTTCACTCTGTCGTGGTCTGGTACCTGTGGGACGGGTCGGTCTTCACGGTCTTGACCGACCGCGGCTCGGTTAAGGAGCGCAACGTCCGGCGGACCGGCAGGGCGACGATCGTGGTCCACGAAGACATCAACTACGTCAGCGCTGAAGGGGCCGTCGAAGTGCGCGACCCGGTGAGCTACGAAGAGCGGCTCGCGCTGTGGATTCGCTACTCCGGCGAAGAGACGGCGCGACAGGTCGTCACGCCTGGTTCTAGTGAAAAGTTGGTCGCGCTGGTGCTGACCCCCGAACGATTGATCGAGGTGCCTGCCGGCTAGTACCGCGGCCTGTACGACGACAGAGTTCAGCCCATCGCGTGGTAGCCGCCGTCGACGTGCACCATCTCGCCCGTCGTCGCCGGGGCCCAGTCGCTCAGGAGCACGGCGACCATTCGGGCGACCGGCTCCGGGTCGCGGATGTCCCAGCCCAGGGGCGCTTTCTGCCAGGCGTCGTTGAACTTCGAAAAGCCGGGGATGGCCTTGGCTGCGATGGTCGCCAGGGGCCCGGCCGCGACAGTATTGACGCGGATTCCGCGGGGGCCGAGGTCGCGAGCCAGGTAGCGCGCGACCGACTCCAGGCCCGACTTGCAGACCCCCATCCAGTCGTAGGCCGGCCAGGCGGACCGGTTGTCGAAGGTGAGGCTGACGATGCTTCCGCCCGAACCCATCAATGGCGTCACAGCGCAGGCAAGCTCCTTCAGTGAGAAGGTGGAGGTGCGCAGCGCCACCTCGACGCTTTCCCATGGCGCGGTCATGAAGTTGCCGCCGATGGTATCCGGCGGAGCGTAAGCGATCGCGTGAAGGCAGCCGTCGAGGCGGCCCCAGCGTCGCTGCAGCTCCCCGGTCAGGGCGACCAGGTCCGCGCCGTTGTTGACATCGACCTCAAGCACGTCTGGGGTTGGGGTCAGGCGACGGGCGCTTTGCCGGGTGAGGCTCATGCCCCGGCCGAAGCCGGTCAGAAGCACCTCGGCGCCTTCGTCCTGGGCGATCCTGGCGCAGTCGTAGGCGATGCTCCCCGGGGTGAGGACGCCTGTGATCAGCAGCTTCTTCCCGGCCAGCAGCAAGCTCAGACCTTGACTGCGGCCCGCAGCTCCAGGAACGCCCATGCGTCGCCGACGGTGGCGATCTTCTCGGCGTCTTCATCGGAGATCTCGGTGTGGTAGGTCTCCTCGAAGGCCATGATCAGCTCGACCAGGTCGAGTGAGTCAGCCTCGAGGTCGTCGGTGAAGCGAGCGGTGTCGACAACCTTCTTGAGGTCCACCTGCAGCTGCTCGGCGATGATCTTGCGGAACTGTTCGCGATCAATTACTTCGGTCATCTTGAGATCCTCTTGGTGTCTTGGCGCGACGGAACCCGTCGCGATCGTGTGTCAGACAAACCGGCGGAATCGCCAGTAGCGGGATCCGACAAGCCGCTCGGGGTCGGTGCCTTTGAGCTCGGCGAGGTGGCGGACAACCGCCTCCTTGAGGCTCGCCGCGGCTTCCGCGGGTGCCAGGTGGGCGGGCTCGGGCTCAGCGATCACCTCGTCGATGATGTGGAGGCGAAGGGCGTCAGCACTGGTCAGGCCGAGGGCCGCGGCCGCGCTCCGCTTGCGCCCGGTGTCGCGCCACGTGATCGATGCGGCCGCCTCTGGTGACGCAACCGAGTAGATGGCGTGTTCAAGCATCAGGGTCCGGTCGGCGACGGCCAGCGCCAGGGCGCCACCGCTGCCGCCTTCGCCGATGATCACGGCGACTATGGGGAGCGGCAGCTGGGCCATCGTGGTCAGGCACTCGGATATGGCCCAGGCCTGGCCGGTGCGTTCGGCGTCCACGCCGGGGTAAGCGCCGGAGGTGTCGATCAGGGTGACCAGGGGGAGCCCGAACCGCTCTGCCTGGCGCATCAGGCGCAGCGCCTTGCGGTAGCCCCAGGGATGGGCCATGCCGTAGTTGCGCTCAACCCGCTCGGCCGGGGTGCGACCCTTCTGCTGGGCGATCACCATCACCGAGTTGCCGTCGATGCGCGCGGGGCCGCCGACGATCGCCGGGTCATCGGCGCCGGCGCGGTCACCGTGGAGCTCGACGAACTCGTCGCCGAGCAGCTCGATGTAGTCGAGAGAGGAGGGGCGGTCCGGGTGCCGCGCCAGCTCGACTGTGGCCCAGACCGTCAAGCCTCTCCTGTCAGCGCCTGGAAGGCTGCCTTGGGCACCGGGTACAGGGCAAGCAGCTGACTGAGCTTTTCGCGCAGCTGCGGTCGCGGCACGACCTGGTCGAGGAAGCCGAGGTCGTACATGAACTCGGACGTCTGGAAGCCTGGTGGCAGCTCTTCGTGGGTGGCCTCGCGGATGACGCGTGCGCCGGCGAAGCCGATGGTGGCGCCGGGCTCGGCCAGGATGACGTCGGCGCTGGCGCCGAAGGAGGCCATCACGCCACCCATGGTGGGGTTGGTGAGCACGGAGATGTAGGGGACCGGTACATCGGCGAGGCGGGACCGGGCGACGCTGGTCTTGGCCATCTGGACCAGCGACATCAGCCCTTCCTGCATCCGCGCGCCGCCGGATGCGGTGACCGCTACGAAGGGCATCGCCCAGGACGCCGAGCGCTCCATCGCTCGCGCCACCTTCTCGCCGACGACCACCCCCATGCTCCCGCCGATGAACCCGAAGTCCATCACCGCGACGCCAATGGCCAACCCCTCGATCCTTCCCGACCCGGTGACCACGGCCTCGTCCAGGCCGCTCCGCCGGCTGGCATCGGTAAGGCGCTGAGGATAGGGCAGCAGGTCGACGAACTCGAGGTGATCGCGCGGACGGAGGTCGTCATCCCACTCCAGGAAGCTGTCAAGGTCGAGGATCTGCTCCAGCCTGGTGCGAGCCCTGACGGGGTAGTGATGCCCGCACCCGGGGCAGAGGCTGAGGTTGGACTCGATCTCGTCGATGAGATGGCAGTCGCCACAGGTCGGGCAACCGGGGACCGGTACGACCCGGCTCATGTCCCCCATGTCATCACCGTCGCGCTCCAGGTCAGACCGGAGCCGAAGCCCACCAGCAGGATGCGGTCGCCGGCGTGCAGCCGGCCCGCGCTCGACGCCTCCTCCAGCGCCAGGGGAATCGACGCCGATGAAGTGTTGCCATAGCGGTCGAGGTTGAGGCTGAAGCGATCGATGGGGAGGTTGAGGCGCTTGGCCACCGCTTCGACGATCCTGACGTTAGCCTGGTGGGGCACGACCAGGGCCAGCTGGTCCGGGGTGACTCCGGCGATCTCGCAGGCGCGCAGCGAAGCCTCTTCCATCACGCGGGTGGCCGACTTGAAGGTCTCCTTCCCGTCCATGCGGAGCCTGGGTAGGCCGTCTTCCTCGGAGGGGCTGCAGTAGATCAATTCGGACTGCCGGCCGTCGGCGCCAATCACCCAGCTGTCGAATCCGGCGTCGTCTGATGGGCCCAGGACCGCCGCCCCGGCTCCGTCACCGAAGAGGATGCAAGTGTCGCGGTCGGTGTAGTCGAGGAGGCGGCTAAGGACCTCAGATCCCACCACCAGGGCGCGGCGCACGCCGCCGGTGGCGATGTAGCGCTCCGCGATGGAAGCGGCATAGAGCCAGCTGCTGCAGGCGGCCAGCACGTCGAAGGCCATGGCGCCGTCGGCGCCGAGCTGGCGCTGCACGATGCACGCCGCGGCCGGGAAGGGCCGGTCCGGCGAGCTGGTGCCGAGCACGATCAGGTCAAGCTCGGAGGGCAGCACCTCGGCACGCTCGAGTGCCTGGCGGGCGGCAGGCAGCGCCAGCTCGGAGGTGGTGGCGCCGGTGACGGCGACCCGGCGCTCGGCGATCCCGGTCCGCTGGCGGATCCACTCGTCCGAGGTGTCCAGGTGCAGGGACAGTTCGGCGTTGCTGACCTTCTGCTCGGGCACATATCCGCCCAGGCCGAGGATCGCCGCCCGCCGGCCGGTGGTCCTGTAGCCGATCTCAGGCATCGGCGGCGGTGAATACCAGCGAGGCGTTGTGCCCGCCGAAGCCGAAGGAGTTGTTGAGGGCGGAGCGCACCTCGACGCGGCGGGGGCCGCCGGTGACGTGGTCGAGCCGGCAGTCGTCGTCGGGGTTGTCGAGGTTGATCGTGGGTGGGATCACGCCGGTCCCGATCGCCTTGATGCAGACAACCGACTCCAGCGCCCCGGCGGCTCCCAGAAGGTGGCCGGTCATCGACTTGGTGCTGCTCACCGGGAGGCGGTCGGAGTGACTGCTGAAGACCTGATGGATGGCGGCGGCCTCGGCGCGGTCGTTGAGTATGGTGGAGGTGCCGTGGGCGTTGATGTAGCCGAGGTCGGCTGGCTGCAGCTGGGCCCGATCGAGGGCTCGCCGCATCGAGGCGATGGCGCCGCGGCCGGCGGGCTCGGGGGCGGTCATGTGGTAGGCATCGGCACCGGCGCCGTACCCCGCCACCACGGCGAGGAGCTGCGCGCCCCGAGCGCGGGCATGGGCTTCCGACTCGAGGATCACCACCGCCGCGCCCTCGGCGATGACAAAGCCGGTGCGGTCGCGGTCGAATGGGCGGCTCACGGTACACGGCTCGGCGTCGCTGTCGCTGAGGGCGCGTGCCGCCACAAAGCTGGCGACGGCCAGGGGCGTGATGGCCGCTTCGCTGCCGCCCGCCACCATCACGTCGGCGTCGCCGCGGCGGATGATCTCAGCGGCCTCGCCGATGGCGTGGGCGCCGGAGGCGCAGGCCGAGACCAGGCCGAAGTTGGGTCCGCGGAGATCGAAGTGGATGGCCACGTTGCCCGCGGCCATGTCCCCGATCATCATCGGGACCACGAAGGGGCTGATACGGCGGTGACCCTGGTTCTCGAGCACGTGGTTGGCCTCCTCGATCTCCCGGAGGCCGCCGATGCCGCTGGCGATGAGGACCCCGACTCTCTCACGGTCGATGTCCGTGAGGTCGAGACCCGAGCCTGTGAGCGCCTCGTCTGTCACCGCCACAGCGAACTGGCTGAAGCGCGACATCCGGCGGGCCTGCTTCCGACCAATGAGCTCGTCGCCGTCGAAGCCTCGGACCTCTCCCGCGATCTTGACGGGCAGATCGGAAGCGTCGAAGTGGGTGATCGGGCCGATTCCGGAGCGCCCCTCCAGCATCGCCTGCCAGGTCGTGGGGACGTCGTTCCCGAGGGGGCTGAGGCAGCCCATGCCCGTGACCACAACGCCGTTCATCGAAGGCACGCGAAGAAGAGGCGGCTCAAACGCGGAACCGCGTCGGCTTGGGGTCGGGGGCGACTGGGTGCAGGGCGCGCAGCATCAATTAACTCCAAATTCCAGTGTCCTCCGACGGGAAGTGGGGGGCTTCGGCGGTCAACGACAAGTCTGAACCCCAAAATCGGGCAATGGTTACGGACCTCGGCCCATCCGGACGCGACCCAGTCCTGGCGCACCTTTAGACTCCACCCCGTGGCGAACTCCACCGAT
>DAITAT010000015.1:15215-17960 GCA_036824145.1 Candidatus Dormiibacterota bacterium | reverse complement strand
CGCGACCCAGTCCTGGCGCACCTTTAGACTCCACCCCGTGGCGAACTCCACCGATGGGCACCTCTTCATAGTGGCGTTCGACCACCGCGGGTCGTACGAGTCCGGGCTCTATGGGATCCAGGGAGAGCCGACGGCCGCCGATCTCGCCCGGCTGACCCAGGGCAAGCAGGTCATCTACGAAGGCTTCCGGACGGCCCTGCGTGGGGGCGCGCCGGCCGGCGCCGCGGGGGTCCTGGTGGACGAGGAGCTTGGGGCCGACATCGCCCGCGCCGCCAAGAGCGAGGGGACGATCCTGGCGATGCCGGTCGAGGAGAGCGGCAAGGACGAGTTCCACCTGCAATATGGCGACGACTTCGGGTCTCACATCGAGGCCTTTGATCCCGACTTCGTCAAAGTCCTGGTCCGCTACAACCCGGACCGCGACCGGGAACTGAATAGGCGCCAGGCTGCCCGACTTAAAACCCTTGGCGACTGGCTCCAGGCTCACGACCGCCGTTTCCTATTCGAATTGTTGGTGCCGCCGACGACCGAGGAGCTCGAGGAGGCGGGCAGCATCGACAGCTACGACCACAGCCTCCGCCCCCACCTGGTGGTGCGGGCGATTGCTGAGCTGCAGGAGGCGGGCGTCGAGCCGGACGTGTGGAAGATCGAGGGGCTCGACACCGAGGACGACTGCATCCGCGTAGCCCGCCAGGCCCGGCGCGGCGGTCGCGACAACATTCGCTGCATCGTGCTGGGTCGGGGCGCCGACGAGGAGCGGGTCGACCGCTGGCTCAGGGTCGGCGCTCGGGCCGCCGGCTTCGCGGGCTTCGCCATCGGCCGCACGATCTGGTGGGATCCGCTCAAGTCGATGCTGGCTGAGGAGATCGACCAGGCGGCGGCGGTCTCGGAGATCGCCGCCCGCTACCTGCGCGCCATCGATGTCTACCTCCAGGCGGCGGCGTGACTCAGATCGCCTTCCTCCTCGACGTCGACAACACCCTGATCGACAACGACATCGTCAGGGCCGACCTCGAGGAGAGGATCCTCCGCTTCGCCGGCAGCGAGTACGCACCCACCTTTTGGGCCGAGTACGAGGCCGTCCGGGACGAGCTCGACTACGTCGACGTGCCCTTGACCCTGGCGCGCTTCCGCGCCGCCTGCCCGCAGGTCGAGCGCTTCGCCGAACTGGCCGCGGCCGTGCTCTTCTATCCCTACGAGGAGTGCCTGTACGAAGGCGCCATGGACGTGCTGGCGCACCTCCGCGAGATCGGGACCCTGGCCATCGTCTCTGACGGCGACCCGGTCTTCCAGCCGGCCAAGATCGCCCGTGCCGGCCTGGCGGCAGCTGTCGACGACAGGGTCCTGATCTACGTCCACAAGCAAGAGCGCCTGGATGACGTCTGCCGGCAGGTGCCCGCCGACCTCTACGTCCTTGTCGACGACAAGCCGCGAATCCTGGTGGCGGTCAAGGCTGCCCTGCGTGAACGGGTGGTGACAGTGCACGTGCGCCAGGGCAAATACGCGCGGGAGACAGAGGAGATCCACTCGGACATCGATGTCGGCTCGATCGGCGAGGTCATGGGTTTGGGTCGCGAGGATTTCGAGGCGGCCGCCGGGCGCGGCTCAGCCTGAGGGGCCGCAGTAAGAGAAAACAATCTCATCGCCGGCGTCGATGGTGGCGATGGCGCGGACCGTGACGATGTCGTTGGCGGTGTCCTTCAGGTACTCGGCGTTGGGCGTTCCCGAGTGGTTGTAGAGGCTGCCCAGGCCCAGGGCCAGGGCGGCGTCGCGGTCCCAATCGAAGTAGTACTCATAGATCAGCGTCTCATCGATCAGGTGGCGCTGGTCGGCCGGGATCCGTAACACCGGGCACACCTCGATGACGTCGCCGGCGGGGATGGCCTCGGTCGCGAAGACACCGCGACCGTGGATGGGGGAGGACCCAATGGTGATTCGGGGCCGGGGGTCGGCGCCTATGTCGAAGGCCAGGCGGCGACCGCCGTTGATCTCAACCTTGGCCATGAGGCAATCGTATGTGCTTGGGCCGATGGGTGTTTCGGCGTAATGTGAGGACGAGCGATGGAAAACCCCCATGGTGGGCAACCCCTCTTGCGCATTGGCGAGGCCCTCGAGAGCGCCCGGGCGGCGATGATCCTGGTTCACGGCCGCGGCGCGTCAGCGCGCGACATCATGACTGTCGGGCAGGCGCTGATTAGCCCCGGCTGGGCCTACCTGGCGCCGCAGGCTCAAGGAGGGACCTGGTACCCGAATCGGTTCAGCGACCCCACCGGGAGCAACCAGCCCTGGCTCGACTCGGCGCTCCGAGTCCTTTCGGAGTTGCTGGCAATGGTCGAGGAGTCTGTGCCCGCGGACCGAGTCATCCTCCTCGGCTTCTCCCAGGGCGCCTGCCTGACACTGGAGTTCGCGGCCCGCAATGCTCGCCGGTACGGCGGGCTGGTGGGGCTGAGCGGTGGCCTGATCGGCCCGGACGCGATCCCTCGGGACTACCCGGGCTCACTCGACGGGACCCCGGTTTTCCTCGGCTGCAGCGATGTCGATCCGCACATCCCCAAGGAGCGCGCGACAGACGCGGCCGAGGTTCTCGGCAGGTTGGGTGGCGAGGTAACGCTTCGGCTGTACCCCGGAATGGGTCACACCATCAACCAGGAGGAGCTCAACTTTGTGGGGGACATGACGGCGGCCCTGGTCTCTCCAACCACCGGCGTGCAGGCCAACGATGGGGAGCCACGATGAATCCGAAGG
>DAITAT010000015.1:6719-15115 GCA_036824145.1 Candidatus Dormiibacterota bacterium | reverse complement strand
CTCTCCAACCACCGGCGTGCAGGCCAACGATGGGGAGCCACGATGAATCCGAAGGTCAACACGATGTCTTTCGAGAGCCGGTGCACCGAATGGAAGACCCACGACATCGTCGACCACCTGATCGACACCACCGAGGGTTACCTGGATTGCTGGGAGGCGGCTCGCAAGGGTGAGACCCGCGAGATGCTCACCCTGCCCGAGATCAGCGAAAAGGTCAACGAGGGCGCCAAGAGGTTGCGCCAGGTGCCGCGTGAGGAGGCGGTCGCTCGGCTCAAGAGGTCGTCAGACGAGATGATGGCGACCTTCGAGGGCCTGACCGAAAAGGACTGGGGCGAGCTCCTGGTGCCCCATCGCTACATGGGCCCGCTGCCGACCCTGTTCTACCCCGCCTTCCAGGTCATGGATTACGGCGTCCATATGTGGGACATCAGGTACGGGCTGGGCGAGCAGACTCGCAGGCTCGATGAGCGCACCGCCGGGGTCCTGATTCCATTCATGTTCGTGCTGTTCTCGGCCACCGTGGACGCCGAAGCCGCGGTGGCTTCGCCGGCTGCGAGGCCATCTTCGAGTACGACCCATCCGACTTCGTGCTGACGGCGCTCCAGCGCTTCCCGGGGGGATCGGCCCGCGGCGATGACAAGGTGATCGAGACCGCGCGCGGTCTCTTCTTCCGCATCTGAGCCAGGGTGGGTTCGCGGTTCGCCGCGGGCGACGTTGCTGTGGTTACTGGCTCGGCGCGGTGGTCGGCGGCGTGGTTTCCTGACTTTCCCGCGCCGCGCTTTCTGACGACTCGTGGCCGGCCGTCTCGTTGGAATTGTGCTTGCCGCGGCCTGCCCTCCCGGCCGGAGCCTTGCCGGAGTTCTCATCAGATTCCCGAGTCGCGCTCTCAGATTTCTCGTGGGTCTGGTCCTCGTTGGATTTGAATGCGCCCGGGCCGGTGGTGCCGGTCGGACCGGTGGTACCGGTCGCACCGGTGGCCCCGACCGGGGTGCTGTTGGCCGCGTTCACGGCAACAGTGCTGGTGCCGAAGATCCCGGCGACGAAGCCTCCGACCAGGGCTGACCCCGTGATCATGGCCCCGGCGACGGCGAGTTTCAGTCGATTCACATCAATCTCCTTTGAATAGGAAACGAGGCTAGCGCCTGGACTTTAAGGGACTGTGAGAGACCGTTGGAAACCGCTAAGAATCTTCGCGCGCGTTATCACCCCCGGCGGCTTACCCGCGAGCAAAAAATACGTGGAAGACGATCGTTACTTTTGGCTGCACGCTGGTGAAATTGAGTGAGGGGGGTTGTACCCCGTAGTCGGTCATGTCGATGACGATCGACCCCACGATCTCGATCTTGCTGCCCGTGACCTGGCCGGTGATCGGTAGGTCCACATCCTTGGTGGTCCCGTGGATGGTCAGCTTGCCGTGGGTGGCCAACTGCTGCTGACCGCCTCCCGCCGTGGTTGCGGGGACAGCGATCGAATCCACCTTGTACGTCGCCGTCGGGAACTGGTCGGACTGCAACCAGTTGGATCGGACGAAGCCGTCGCGCTGGAGGCCGCCGCGCGAGGCGCCCGGGTCGCTGCTGTGCAGTTGCGTCAGGTCAATGTCGACCTTGAGCTGCTGCGCCACCAATTGACCACCGGAATCGGAGACCGTCATGCCCCCGCTGACGGCGGTCGAGTCGGCGATGGCGTGGTTGGGCCCGGTCACGCCAACAAATTGTTCCGTCGCCCGGTAGCCCACCGACGAGCCGCTGCTCACGACCCATTTGCCCGCCAGAGTCCCGCCAACCGCAGGGCTACTTGTCGGCGTGCTGAGAGTGGCAGCGGTGCTCGAGGACGACGCCTTCTGTGGCGTGAAGAACTGGTACGCGTAGGTGCCAATTCCGGCCAGCGCCAGCAGCACCAGCGCCGCCGCCCCGATCAGAAGTTTCCGGCTCAAGCCTTGGGCGTCAGCGACCACTCCGCCCCGGCCGGGGAGTCATGGACCTCGACGCCAAGATCGGTCAGGGTTGTTCGCACCATGTCGGCGTCCGCGTAGCGGCCCTTGCGCCTGGCCTCTTCGCGCAGCCGCAAGAGGAGGTCGACGTATGGCCTCACCGTCTGCCTGGGGTCGGTCAGTCCTCTCTGGGAGGCTTCGCCGAGCCGCACCAGCATGCCCCGAAGGATCGAGCGACCCCGGTCCAGCTCGTCGCTCTCGAGAGTGTCCGTGGCCCAGGCGGCGAGCCTTTCGTCGAGCTCCAGGAGCGCTGCCACGGCGGCGTCGGAATCCGATCGATCGAGGGCGTTCTCGAAGGCCCTGCGGTGCTCATCGGCATCCTCCAGGAGGGGGGCTGTCCCACTCGATGAACGTGTGGATTCGTTTTCCGGGGGGTCGGCGGGGCGATGCAGCGCCGCACCCGTACCCCGGCGCAGGTTGTCCAGTTCCACCGGCGGTCCCGGTTCGAATCGATGCTCCACCCCGGCCCGCCTCACCGCCACGAACCCACGACCTCGAACCTCGAGCGTGCCGGCGTCAAGGTCGAAGATCGCGGCAGTGTGCTCGGCGACGCCGAGGATGGCAAGGCCGTCGGGAAGCTTTTCCTCGAGCAGGCGCAGCCGTCTCTCGCCCATGAAGCAGTAGCGGGTGTCGTGGGTCCCGCCCTGGGAGTTGTCGTAGTGAGGGATGACGACAAAGTCGAGGCCAACTCCCGCGAGCAGGTCCAGGCCCTCGAGCCAATGCACCTTCTCGCCGACTTTGTAGATCTCGTAGACCGGCAGAGCCAGTCTGCCCAGCGACGTTGCCGCGGCGCTAGCGAAAGTGACGCAGCCGCCATTGGCAAGGTGATCGCATATCAGTTCGGGAATCCGCGACCCGCGCCACTGGCGCAGCGCGTAGGAGGGGCTTCCCGGGCCCGCGAAGATGTAGCTCGCATCGCGGAGCTGGTTGTGGACTCGCTCGACCGCGAGTGGCTCCGCGGTCTCGGAGTCCCTCAGCGATGCCACCTCGAGCGGATGGCCGACATTGACGCGGAAGTAGCCGATGGCCTTGGCGGAGATCTCGGCGGCGTTCTCCTGGAAGCCGTAGGCAGTGTCGAGCATCACCGCCGGTCCCGGAGGCGACTCCACCCGGCTCATCAGGTCGGCGTGCACAGGCACCATCGTCGGCGCGGTCTCGCCGGAACCCATGACGCATAACAGCCGCGCTGTCGAGGACATCTGATAGAGCGTAAACAATGCTGACGGCCGCCGACTTCTGGTGGCGGCCGCAACCGCAGCCGTGGTAACGCAAAATGCGGGGATGAGTTCTGCTGGCAGCCATGGGCCACTGGCGTTGGTCGGCAGTGGTGAGTTCACACCGGCCATGGAGGAAGTCGACCGCGAGCTTCTCCGCGGGCGCCCCAGCCGCGTCGTGTTCCTGCCCACGGCAGCGGCCCCAGAAGGGGAGGAGCGGCTGGGTTACTGGGTCGCCCTCGGCAACTCCCACTATCACCGCCTCGGCGTGAAGGCAGTCCCCTTGATGGTTCGGCGGCGAGAGGACGCCCAGGACGCGGAGCTGGCCGCCCAGGTCGGTGGCGCCGGGCTGGTCTACCTGTCCGGCGGCGATCCCGCCTTCCTGGCCGACACCCTACGCGATACCGCTGTCGGCGGCGCCATCAAGCGCGCCTGGGAGGCAGGCGCCGCTGTCGCCGGCTGCTCCGCTGGGGCGATGGCGATGACCGAGCATGCGCCCAACGTTCGCGACCGCGTGAGCCCCCCGGCAGCCGGACTGGGATTCGTGACCGGTGTGGTCGTGCTGCCTCACTTCGACAGGATGGAGCAGTGGCTGCCGGGCGCCACCGACCTGGCCATCGCCTCCGCCCCGCCGGGCTACTGGGTACTTGGGATAGACGAAGACACCGCAGTCGTCGGGGGTCCCGTGGCCTGGCAGGTTGCCGGAAGGCAGTCGGCATGGTTGCTGCGAGCAGGCGTCGAGCGCCAACATTTCCGAGGCGGCGATCGGCTTTATACCGGCAGCACCGAGCCCAGCTTGCGACCTGGTAGCTAGAGCGCGGCGACCTGCTCCATCTCGGCCGGGTCCAGCCGCCAGCCGGAAGCCGCCACGTTCTGCTCCACCTGCTCAGCTGAGCTCGCCCCCGCGATCACAGTCCCCACCTCGGGGTGGCTGAGGAGCCAGCCCAGGCTGAGCTCCAGGAGCGAGTGGCCGCGCTCAGTGGCGAAGTCCTTCAGCCCCTCCAGGCGCTCGAAGTTCTCCTGGCTCAGCACCTTGGCCTCCCGCGGGCTGCCGTCGAGGCGGGCGCCCCTGGGGGTGGCATCGGGACGGTACTTGCCCGTCAGGAAGCCCGATTCCAGCGGGTAGAAGGGGATCAGGCCGAGCCCCAGCCGCCCCGCCGCCTTGAGCACGTCGGCCTCGATCTCCCGGTTGAGCAGGTTGTAGTAATGCTGGGCGGAAATCGGCAGTGCCAAATGCTCGCTGCTTGCCGTCCACTGGGCATCGACGATCTCCCAGGCAGCGAAGTTGCTATGGCCGATGTACCGGACCTTGCCCTGCCCGACCAGGTCGTCCAGGGCCTGCATGGTTTCGAGGATGGGGGTTTCGGGGTCGGGCGTGTGCACCTGGTACAGGTCGATGTAGTCGGTCTGCAGGCGGCGCAGGCTGTCTTCGACCGCCTTCATGATCCAGCGTCGCGAGCCGCCGCGCTCGTAGGGTGAGTCGCTGAAGGCCATCCCGAACTTGGTCGCCAGGACAACCTGCTGCCGGCGGCCGCCGAGGATCTTGCCGATCAGGGTCTCGGACTGGCCCTTGCCGTACACATCTGCGGTATCGATCATGGTGACGCCGAGGTCGAGGGCCTTCTCGAGGATCTCTGCGGTTCGGGCCTCGTCGATGCGGGCGCCGAAGTTATTGGTGCCCAGCCCCATCGATGAAACCAGCAGTCCTGAGTTGCCCAGGCGTCGGTATTCCATGCGATCAGGCGTCCATGCTCACCACGGATCGTACCGGAGCCGGCGGCGGGCTCGCGATCAACTTGACCCAGAGCGGGACGGTCGGACTAGGATCACTCCGGTGCCTGCCAGCCTGACTGCCCAGAAGCCGCCCGCGACCCTGAGGTTGAGGCGCTCGACACAGGCCCTGGCGCTGGCGGGATTGCTGGTCCTGACCGCCTGCAGTTCAAGCCAGGCCGTCCGACCCCGGCCTTCGCCGACGCCCAGCCCGTCGCCGGCGCCAAGCCCGAGCCCGAGCCCGACCCCGGACCCGTTTGGTCCGCCGCTGCCAACCCCGCTCCCCGGCCCGCTACCTGGTCAGGCCGACCCGGTCTCCGGCCCGATCGCAGCGCCACTGCTGATCCAGATCGAGAACACCGCCCCGTCGCGGCCGCAGGCGGGCCTGGAGGCGGCGTCGGTGATCTTCCAATCGCTGGCCGAGGGCAACATCACCCGCTTCTCGGCGCTGTTCCACCGGGTTCCGGGTGTGGTTGGTCCGGTGCGGTCGGCTCGGTTTGTCACCGTCTACCTGGCCCAGCGGCTCAGCGCCGAGGTCATGTGCAGTGGTGGCTCAAGCTCCACCCTGGCCCGCTTGACCGCCGCCAAGGTGCCAACCCTGGTCAACGACTACGACCACGGCCGCCACTTCTACCGCTGGTCGGGACGCGCGGCGCCCCACAACGTGTACACGAGCCAGAACCAAATGGTGGCCGCGGCGTCCACCAGCGGCCTGCCGCCCCTCTCAACCGACCTGCTTCGTTCCGACACCTGGGCCGGTACGGGAGCAGCCCCGACGATCGATGTCCCCGCGCACCGAACCAGCTTCACCTACAACGCCGGCGCCTACGACGTCGTGACCGAGGGCACCCCGCTCACCGATGTGATCTTCGGGTCGGTGAGGCCGTACTCGCTGGCCGTTCTCCACGTGCCGCAGTTCCGCGTCCCGTCGATAGTCGACGTCATCGGCTCGCCGGTGATGGACTACAACCTCGCGGCCGGAGGGGCGGCGGAGATGTATGCCAATGGAACTGTCATCAACGGCCGATGGAGCACCTCGGGCGCGACTGGGCCGATTACCCTGAGCGATGCCACGGGTACCCCGGTGGGGATGCCACGGGGACTGTTGTGGGTGTCGCTGGCGCCCTAATCCAGCGCTTGAGTCCGCGCCCAGCTGGGCCTGGCGGGCTCAGTATCCGGATTCCTCTGGGCGCGTGTTAGAATATGCGTAGCTGCGCATATACGATGAGCGAATTGATTGGTTCGGCCGTCGACGCCGACGACTGCGAGATGCCCACATCCGACCAGGTCGGCGTGGCGGCGCAGACATTCCAGCTCCTGGCGGACGGCACCCGGGTGCGCATCCTGTGGGCCCTGCTCCACGGCGAGCAGTCGGTCGGTCATCTCGCCTCTCTGGTCGGCGCTCAGCCCGCGGCGGTCTCACAGCACCTTGCCAAGCTGCGCCTGGCAGGCCTGGTACGGCAGCGACGCGACGGCAATCGCGTTATCTACATGGCCGACAACGAACACGTCTCGGCAATGTTGCACGAGGGCCTCCATCACGCCGACCACGTGGTCCAGGCCCATCCCAACCACCCGCGGCCGTGACCGCCGAGATCAGCGCCGTGGGCGCCGCCGGGCCCAGGCACGATGAGCGGGGGGACCGGCACCAGGTCAACCAGGCGCTTGGATTCTCGGCGCTTGGCCTCGCCATCGCCGGCGGCATCGAGCTCGCGATCGCGGTCCTCACGGGGTCGGTCGCCCTCCTCGGCGATGCTCTTCACAACCTCAGCGACGTCTCCACCTCGCTCGTGGTCTTCCTCGGCTTTCGGGTTTCCAAGCGGTCGCCGACGGCGCTGTACCCCTACGGGTTCGAGCGCGCCGAGGACCTGGCCGGGCTGGGGGTGGCTCTGGTCATCTGGGCGAGCGCGATCTTCACCGGCTACCAGAGCTTCCTGAAGCTGATCAGCGGGACCTCCACTACCCACCTGACCGCGGGGGTCGCCGCGGCGGCGGTAGGTGTGATCGGCAACCAGGTGGTGGCGCGCTACAAGATCCACATCGGCAAGCGGATCCAGTCGGCGACCCTGGTGGCCGATGGCAAGCATTCGCTGCTGGACTCGTTGTCGTCGCTGGGCGCCCTGGTCGGCCTGGTCGCCGTTGCGCTCGGCCAGCGATGGGGTGACCCGGTGGCCGGCATCGCGGTCACCCTCTTCATCGCTCGGGTCGGCTATGAGGTCACGCAAGAAGTCTTCCATCACCTGATGGACGGCCTCGACCCCAGCGACTCCGCGGCGGCGCAGGCGGCGGCGCTCTCCGTCCCGGGCGTCGAATCAGCGTTGGTTCGGGGCCGGTGGATGGGCCGCTCGCTGATCCTGGAGGTCGAGGCGCGGGTGGCCCCCGACCTCACCGTGGCCGACGCCGAAGCCATTGGTTGCAAGGTCGAGGACGCCATCTTCGACGCCGTCGAGGCGGTCCGCCGGGTCCACTGGACGGCCCGACCGGCGGTCTAGGCCGGCCGGACCTTGGCGACCCTTGGCGCCGGGGTGTTGGCGCCTCGGCGGATAATCCCAGCATGCGTCGATTTGGGGTTCGTGGCGACCCGGAGGAGGAGGCTATCCGCCTCTACAACCGGGTTCGGCGCGGCGGCCGCTGGCCTGACACCTACTGGGAGCGGCCCGGTCGCATCCGTGCGGCGTGGGCGATTCTCGACTACTGGCTCCGCCGGGTTCGCGGTACCGAGGACCCCACCGCCTTCCGCAAGCTCAGTGAGGCCGAGGTCGTCAAGCAGAGCCTGGAACGGCCGGTGGGAGTCATGGAGGATCTCTACGGCCAGCACTGGCGGGACCTGGCCAGCATCGTCGACGAGGTTCGCCGGGGAGTGAGCGCCGACGATCCCTGGTCCGAGAACGCGGTTGTCGAGTCCTTTAACAAGGTCTATCCACGCGAGTTTTCCGAGCAGAAGCTGGAGTCGCCGCACTACCAGAGCCTCCGCCGCGGAATCACCCGCGGGGTGCGGGCGCTGGAGGCTGAGTACGCCGCCGAGGAGGCCGAGCGCGAGCAGCGTTTCCAGGAATTCTGGTCAGTGCGGTATCTCACACGCGAGTTCCGGACCCCGTACTCGGAGTCCTGGACGGTCTGGGCCACCGACAGCGGCGAGCGCTACGCCGACGCCACCCTCCAGATCATGGACAAGGAGGCGGTCATCACTCTCGTCCTCCGCGACGAGGACGACCTGCTCCCGATCATCGACGCTCTCGAACGCGATTTCCCTGTCGACCGGCCGGCCAGGTACATCTGCTGGACGCTCAAGGATGGTTTTCGCGGGGTCCTTTATTACTGCGAGGAGTGCGGCGGACTGCACGCCGAGGAGTCGGACGAGCACATGGCCGAGCTCCCCATCGACGACATCGACGACGACCAGGGTTAACGCCCCGGGCCGG
>DAITAT010000015.1:0-6619 GCA_036824145.1 Candidatus Dormiibacterota bacterium | reverse complement strand
GCCGAGCTCCCCATCGACGACATCGACGACGACCAGGGTTAACGCCCCGGGCCGGCTTTGAATCAAAAGCGCTGCTAGGAGAGTACTGAATGGGTCTTTTTGGTAACGAAGTCAGACGCGAGTTCATCGCCCGACCCGATGCGGCCAAGGGCCAGATCCTCTACAAATGGCCAGACACAAACATCCGCAAGCTCACCCAACTCACCGTCGAGCAGGGCGTCGAGCTCGGACGACGCCAGACATACCGGGGCCTGGTCGGCGAAGTGCCCGAACGGATAGAAGGGAGGGCCCAGTGACCAAGCCGACGGGAGATCTCGGATCCAAGATCGACGGCATCCCGGCCAGCGGCGCGCCGTCAGCGGACGCCGTGACCCTGGTAGAGGTGGCAGCCCCCGACGAGGGCGGCGTGCGTGAGGCGGTGCTCGCCGCGAACCGCTCCGAGAGCCCGCCTTCTCCGGCGCCCGCCAAGCGGATGGGATGGGACCACCCGGTGGCGCGGATCGTCACCTACACGCTCATCGTGATCGTGCTGACCCTGGTCTTCATGGTCCTGTTGATCAACGCCTTTCACCTGGGCTAGGCGCGAACAAACACACAGGCGAGTAGAATATCCGGGTGGCTGTCGTCCCCGGACTCAAGTCCCGGCTCTTCGCCGTCGACCCGGCGCTGAAGTTGAGCGAGGCCCTCGCCGGCCTCCTTGACCTCGACGCCCCCGAATCCCGTCTGGAGGCGGCAGAGCAGGCGGTGGCCGCGGGGCTGCTCACGTGGGCGGGAGAGGGCACCTCTGGTCGCGCCGCCGCTCTCGGTCTCAGCCGGCGCCAATCGATCCGCCTTCGCCTCTGCGCCGGCATCCTGGCCCAGATGGAGCGCGAGTCCTGGGCGATGCCGGCGCCGATCTCGGGCCCGCCGGATGTGCTGGCTCACCTGGTCGACATCCGCGGCGCGGCCCAGGAGCGGGTGGTGGCGCTCTACCTCGACTCGCGCAACCGCCCGGTGCACCGCGAGGTCGTGGCAATCGGAGGGCTTCGTGCCAGCGTCATTCAGCCGCGCGACATCCTGGCGCCGGCGATGCAGCTACCGGTGGCGGGCATCATCCTGGCCCACAACCATCCCTCCGGCGACACCCACCCCAGCACCGAGGACCTCGAGGTCACCCGCCAGCTGGCGGGCGCCGCACGACTGTTCGGCATCGAGCTGCTCGACCACCTGGTGGTATCGCGCAGCGGCTACACCAGCCTCAAGGAGATGGGCGCGATTTAGGGGCCGGATGTAACAACCCGATGCCGAATTGGCCCATCGGGCCGTCAACTTCGCAAGATCGGGCGTCTCAGCGGCGTTTCAGCTTCGTTGAAACAGACAGTTATTAGCCCCGAGCCAACCTATACTGTCGCCATGTCCCAGCTGGCGTCGCAGCAGAACGTTGTTGAACTCCTGGATCAGCTTGGAGGGATGTTGACGTCCTCCTTGAACCTCAAGGAGAACATCGACTTCATGCTGCAGCACACCAGCCGGATGGTGCAGTTCGACGCCGCCAGCGTCTTCCTCCTCAATGACGGCCGCACCGAGCTGCGCGCCTTCGCCACCTACCCGTACGCCGACCAAATCAACAAGATCGCCAAGTTCAAGGTCGGGGAGGGGATCGTGGGCTGGACGGTACAGAGTAACGAGATGGTCAACATCCCCGACGCCCTCCAGGACCCGCGCTTCAAGATCGTCGATCCGTCACGCGCGCCGCGGTCGATGCTGCTGCTTCCCCTCAGCTCCCCGCAGCACGTGATTGGCGCCATGACGATGGCCCGGCGCCTGGTCCAGCCGTTCACCGATGTCGACGCCGCGCTGGTCCGAGTGATCGTGAGCCAGGCCGCCATCAGCATCGAGAACGCCCAGCTCTACGCCGCCATGCACGGGCATATGAGCCGCATCGAAGAACAGAACCACGAGCTCGAGGACGCCAACGTCCAGATCAACGAGGTCAGCCGGCTCAAGAGTGAGTTCCTGGCCAACATGAGCCACGAGCTCCGCACCCCGCTGAACTCGATCCTGGGATTCAGCGAGATCCTCAAGGACAACCTTGCCGGCGCGCTGTCCGACGAGCAGCGGGTGGAGTGCCTGGAAGCCATCCACGCCTCCGGCGAACACTTGCTCCAGCTCATCAACGACGTCCTCGACATGTCCAAGATCGAAGCCGGCCGGATGGACCTGGTGCTCGAGGAGTTTGCCGTCGACTCGTCGATCCGCGAGGTGATCACGGTGGTCAAGTCGCTGGCCGGGCGCAAGAACATCGAGCTCAGCATCGCCACCGAGCCGGAGGACCTGGTCGTCTACGCCGACAAGGGCAAGTTCAAGCAGGTCATCTACAACCTGCTCTCCAATGCCATCAAGTTCACCCCTGAAAGCGGCTCCGTCTTTGTCGACACCAAGGTGCGGGAGCAGGCCGGCGACATGCTGGTGACGGTCACCGACACTGGCGTGGGCATCCCCGCGGAGCACATCGACAAGATCTGGGGCGAGTTCTACATGGTCCAGGGCGAGCACCAGACGCAAAAGGGAACCGGGCTGGGCCTGGCCCTGGTACGCAAGCTGGTGGAGCTGCACGGCGGCCAGATCGACGTCTTCAGCGAGGAGGACAAGGGCAGCACATTCAGCTTCACGATGCCGCTCGAGGCGGGTGCCGCTCAGGGCGAGCAGCAATCTCTCTCGCGGCTGATCCTGCTGGTCGACGACAACCCCAGCAACCTTGAGCTGACCCGCATGATCCTGACTGCTGGCGGCTACCGCGTCGAGGTCGCCACCGACGGCCAGGAAGGCCTGCTCAAGGCCAAGGAGCTGAAGCCCTCGCTGATACTGATGGACATCCAGCTTCCCGGCATGGACGGCCTCATGGCTACTCGGGCCTTGAAATCCGATCCCGACACCGCGGGCATCAAGGTCGTGGCGCTGACCGCCAACGCCATGAAGGGGACCAAGGAGGAGGCGCTCCAGGCCGGCTGCATCGGCTACATCCCTAAGCCGATCGATGTCAAACGGTTCGTCCGTGACATCACCGAGTTCCTGAGACAGTAGACTCAGGCCTCAGTGCCAGGCACCAAGCACATCCTCATCATCGAGGACGACGCACAGAGCCGCCAGGTGGTCCGGCTGGCTACGGAAG
This sequence comes from Candidatus Dormiibacterota bacterium, assembly GCA_036824145.1. Classification (GTDB taxonomy): domain Bacteria; phylum Chloroflexota; class Dormibacteria; order DASZGP01; family DASZGP01; genus DATMMS01. The sequence goes on along the minus strand of DAITAT010000015.1, from coordinate 3,468 downwards.
CGCAGTCCTACATCCTCACCGAGGCATCCAGCGGCGATGAGGGCCTGGAGTTGGCGCGCGCCTCCGACCCCGACCTGATCCTGCTCGACATCAACATGCCTGGGATGTCCGGACTGGACGTCTGCCGCAAGCTGCGCGCGGACGGATCTCTGGTGCCGATCATCATGCTGACCGCCAAGAGCGACACCATCGACAAGGTGGTGGGGCTCGAGGTCGGCGCCGACGATTACGTCACCAAGCCCTTCGAGGTGCGCGAGCTGATAGCCCGCATCGGCGCCCATCTCCGTCGGATCGACGCCGATGCCGCCGGCGAGGCCTCCAGCAAGTCTCGGCGCGAATTCCCCGGGCTGGTCATCGACACCTCGCGGCGCCAGGTCTGGCGCGACGAGGTCGAGGTCATCCTCACCGTCACCGAGTTCAACGTGCTGGCCCTCCTGACCTCACGGCCGGGGCAGGTCTTCAGCCGGTCGGAGCTGCTGCGCGACGTTTGGGGCTACGACGTCGATATCGAAACCCGCACCGTCGACGCCCACGTGTACCGCCTACGCAAGAAGATCGAAGTGGACTCCGAGAACCCCCAATATGTCCACTCGGTTCCTGGAATCGGCTACCGCTTTTCGGTCGACTGAGCGACGCGTTGGCCACTAAGAAGCGCGCGACGAAAGCCAAAAATGGTGCCTTAAGCCGGGCCGAGCACCGGCTCGAGAAGGCCGTCAAGGACGCCGTCGCGGAGGTCGAAAACCGCGTCATGATCGCCGGCGAGGTGGCCGACGAGTCGACTTCGTCCGAGGTCAACATCCTCAGCGCGCTCGAGGTGGCGATCCACCCGCCGAACCCCGACGCCAAGGCGAAGCGCAAGAAGCGAACCTAGCCCTAGATTCGCGCGAGGCCACCCTCGCATGGCCCAGCCCATCACGGGTGGAGCGTGACCCCCAGGTAGGCGCGGCCGCCACGGTGCAGTACCTGCCCGGTTGCCGTTATCCGCTCGCCCATCGCTGGCATGGGCGTACTGGGGTTCCGTGGCCAGAGAAAAGTGCAGACGGCGGATCCGTCATCGACCCCCACCGCGAGAGAGCTAATGGGTACGTTGTCCGGTTGCACGGCCTGCGTGTCGTCAGCGATCGGATTGTTTGCAGGCGCGGATACCCGTATGCCCGTGATCTTGACGAAGCCAGCCTGGGTGGTTTGCACTCCGGCACACGTTGCCGCTCCCGCCGGGGAATCCTGGGCGGTCCCCGGAGCGGGGGAGACAGTGCGACCGCCGAGCCCAGGGCTCTTGACATCTGCGCTCCTGCCACAACCGGCCACAACGAAGCAGAGGACGAGAAGAGCCAGCAGCCCGGGCTGGGATGAAGAACGGGTCACCCGGCCATCGTAGTCGGCCGGACGGCCGGGATGCTTCTACGTCGGTCAAGAGTCCCTTATGCACCCTCGGGTGGGATAGGAGTACCGGCGCCGCCCCCTCCGGGCGTGCCGGTGGCAACATGGGGTGGTGAAGATCGATGGCCTCGACCACGTCGCGCTCACGGTCACCGACGTGTCCCGCTCGGTGGCATGGTACCGCGACATCCTCGGCTTCGAGCGCTACTACGAGGAGGCATGGGGCGACGAACCCGCGGTAGTCGGGGCCGGCGGCACCGGCCTCGCCCTCTTCGCCTCGATCGTCGCGTCACCGGCAGCCCCGCCTGGCAAGGACATGCTGACCTTGCGCCACGTCGCCTTCCGCACCGACCGCGCCTCCTGGGAGGAGCTGCGCGAGCGCTTCCGCCGCGACGCCGTCCCCTACCAGTTCGAGGACCATGGGATCTCGCACTCCCTGTACCTGCACGATCCCGACGGCCACCGGCTTGAGATCACCACGTACGACGTCTGAGGGCGCCTAGACATCCCACGGGCGTAAATGTCAAGCGGCAAGGGCGGATTCTCTCCAAGCCGCTACTTCTGAATAGTTTTGCCGATACCTAAGGCAGCCGTGAAGGAGGCCAACGAGGCGGTTTCCGAGGGCACGTAGAGCTTGGTGATGATTGGCGCCGTTGGCACGACGAGTGTCGTAGTGGCGCCGGGCACCGGCTGAGTGGGTCAGAGAACAGAACGCCCAGAGGTAGGTGGCGTCGGCGAGGTGACGGTTGCGAACGAAGCGCGCCAGCACCACCTTCTGCGTTCCTGACGCCCTGGTGATGGGCGACGTGCCGGCGTAATTTTTGCGACACTTGGCATTGGCATAGCGAGTTCGGTCGTCGCCGAACTCAGCCAGAACCCGGGCGCCGAGGACTACTCCAAGTCCAGGCAGACTGCGAATGATCTCGGCGTCCGGGTGTGCCTCAAAAGACGCGGTCAGCTCCGCCTCGAGATCCGAGATCTCGTCGTTGAGGGCGCGGATGACCTTCACCGCACCGGAGACGATGGCGCCGAAAGCCTGGGCGACGACCGCAGGAGCTTCCAGCTGTTCTTGGCGGAGCTGCTGCTGGATGGCCGCCGACTTTTCGTCGAGGTTGCGCTGCAGCCCTGCCCTTGAGAGAGCCGACCGGATCTGTGCCCTCGACAGTTTGCGGCCCGCGGCCGGCGTGGGCGCCGTGGACAACAGCGCGACGGCCATCTTGCTGTCGAGGTCGGTGCCCAGGATCTCCAGGGCGGCGGGGTAGAACTCGCGCAGCGTATTCCGGAGCTGGTTGGCCTGGCGCTGCCGGGCCGCGATCTGGGCCTGGTGGGCCCGGGCCAGGACCCGGACCGCCAGGGCTTGCTCAGAGTCTCCGCGCACCTGGCGATGGTTGTGCCTGTCGGTCCGCACGAGGTCGGCCAGCAACTTGGCATCCGCCTTGTCCGACTTTGCTCGCGAGACACCGTGCCGCTCCCGGTAACGGCTCACCGCCAGCGGGTTGACGGCGTAGACCTGATACCCGGCGCCGATGAGCGAGCCCACCAGCAGACCTCGGTCGGTCTCGATCCCGACCGCCACCTCAGCCGGCTCGGCGTGGTTGGCGACCAACGCATGGATGCGCCGCACGCCCTCGATCCCTTCTGGGACCCGCGCCTTCTCGAGCCTGTTGCCTTCGCCGTCGAGAAGGCAGACATCGTGATGCTCCTCGGCCCAGTCAACTCCCAAAAAGACCACCGCTATCCTCCTGCGTCCCTTATGGATGAAGTCAGCCTGGAGGAGCTCAGCAACAACCTAATGGACAAGTGCTCAAGTGGCACGACATCCCACCAGTGCTCAGGTCTCCTCACCGACCGGCGGGGGCACGGTCTAGGCGTAGGGCTTGATGCCCAGTTCCCGAGAGTGCTCACCCACCAGCGGCTGCCAGACGACTTTTCCCCACCCGAGGAAGTAATGCAACCCCCTCCCCGGACCCCACCCCCGTCTACTACTACGAGGTGATGAGGGAGACGGGGCGACTGGAGGGTCATTCCCCCATTAGTTTCTGGTCACAGCCGCTTCCGTCGAGTGTCATTGCAGCACTCTCGCGTGCC
>DAITAT010000059.1:0-9352 GCA_036824145.1 Candidatus Dormiibacterota bacterium | reverse complement strand
CGCGGCGTCGCGCTGAGGCCCAGCTGTTCCCGCGCCTCCGGCACCGAGGCGATCTCGCGGCCGACATCCGCGCCCATCCTCGCGGCCCGCTCGACGAGATAGGACGAGCCGTGGGCCATCTCGCCGTCGGGGAAGTAGAAGTTGTCCTCGAGGCCGACGCGGACGTTGCCGCCCAGCGTCAGGGTTGCCGCCACCAGCGGCCACTGGTCCCGGCTGATGCCTACCAGCTTCCATGTCGAGCCCGGTGGCAGCGACTCGGCCTGGAACTGCAGCGCCCGGGTGGTCGAGGGGATGCCACCCAGCACGCCCATCACCAGCGAGAAATCGAGCGGCGTCTTGAGAATGCCCTGATCGAGCAGCGGCCGAGTGTTGCCGATATGGCCGTTGTCGAAGCACTCCAGCTCCGGCTTGACGCCGCCCTCGTTCATGCGCTCGAGCAGGTAGCTGATGTCCTTGAAGGGATTGGAGAAAACGAAGTCGAAGTAGAACTCCTTCTTCTTCTCGGAGTAGATGGCGTAGTTCATCGAGCCCATGTTGAGGGCGCCAATTTCGGGCTTGAGCCGGGCGATGTGACCAACACGGTGCTCCATTGGGATGCCGACGGCGCCGGTAGAGAAATTGATGATGATGTCGCTGCGCTTGCGGATCTCGTCCATGATCTCCCGGTATTTCTCCACCTTGAAGCTGGGTAGGCCGTCATCGTCGCGGGCATGGATGTGGACCGCGGCGGCGCCGGCGTCGGCGCACCGAGCGGCCTCCTCCGCGATCTCCACCGGCGTGTAGGGGATGTACTCGCACTGCTTGCGAGTGGTCAGCGCCCCGGTGAGGGCAGCGGTGATCACGACCTTCTTTCGGGTGAACGTTTCCATCCCTCTCCTCCTACTTGGCGGGTGCTGGGCGCGTCTCCGCCGCCCCACGCGGCGGACCTTCGATGATGGCGGCGGCGACGCGGTCGGGTGCCTCCAGCTGCGGATAGTGTCCGGCATCCGCCAGCTCGACGATGTCGGCGCCGGGCCGGCGTTCCTTGATGACCGCGGCCATGTGGGCGCCGGAGATGGGGTCGGCCATCCCCCAGACAAAGCGAATCGGTGTCGTCGACTTCTCCACGGCAGACTCCCAGCGGTCCTTGTTGGCGCGACGCTCAGCGATGTATTTGATCAGCCGGTGATATGTCTTCTGGCCGTTGCGTTGGACTACTGACAGCCAGTGCTGGTGCAGGTCTTCTGGCGTCGGCTGATGCCCGGGGCCGAAGACCTCGGCCAGCGCCGAGCTGAACCGACTCTCCGAGAGGAGCTGCGAGATCAACGCCCCAATGATCGGCCGCTGGAGCCAGACCTGGATCGGCCGCGGGCGGTGAAATCCGGTGTAGACCCCGCCGTTGAGCAGCGTGTAGTCGCTCATGCGAGTGGCCAGCTGTCCGTCCTCTTGCCGGGCCAGGAGTTCGAGGGCGACGGTCATACCGACGTCGTGGGCAACGACCCGGGTCTCGTTGACGCCGAAGTGACGCCACAACGCCTCCAGGATGTCGGCTTGCTCGAAGGCGCTCCAGTCATGGCCGGACGGCTTGTCAGAATCGCCGAAGCCGAGCAGGTCGAACGTCAGCAGTCGATACCCCTTCGCCAGCGTCGGCGCGATCGGCGCCCAGTCCCAGGACGAGGTGGGGAACCCGTGGATCAGGGTCATCCAGGGCCCGTCGCCGATGACGCGTGTAAAGATGGCGTACCTGGCCCCGCTGAGGAGCTCGACCTCGACGCGCCCGCCGCCCGCCCACCAGGTCTGCAGGTCTTCCACCCTTGCGGCTGCTGGAGCCAGGGCGGTCGGCGCCGGAGCGGAGGGCGCCGGCTCCAATGCCAGTTCCGGCTCCGGCTCCGGTTCGGGTTTGGGCGCGGGGGCCGGCCCCGGCTCCGGCTCCGGCTCCATCGGGGTCGGCGGCGCCGCGGGCTCGACCTTGACTCCCGCGCGCTCAGCCTCGGCCAGCTCGGTCGGCGTGGGGCGCTTGCGGATCTCGTCCTCGAACTGAGCGATCAGCTCGTCGAGATCTTTCTTTGGCGGCGTGGGCTTGGAGGCGCTCACCTGGCTCTCAGACGGGGATGTTCCCGTGCTTGCGCCAGGGCCGCTCGACCCTCTTGCGGCTGGCGATCTCAAGCCCCTCAATGACGACCTGGCGAGTCTCCGCGGGGTCGATGACGTCGTCGATCATGGCGTAGTTGGCGGCGATATAGGGGTTGATCTGCTGGCGGATCATGTCGACGAACATGGTCTTGGCCGCCTCGGGGTCCTCGGCCGCCTCCACCTGCTTGTTAAAGATGATGTTGACGGCGCCCTCGGGCCCCATGACCGAGATCTCGGCGGTGGGCCAGGCCACGATCAGGTCGGGGTAGTAGCCCTTGCCGCACATCACGAAGTAGCCGGCGCCGTAGGCCTTGCGCACGATCACCGTGATCTTCGGCACCGTTGCCTCGCTGACGGCGTAGAGCATCTTGGCGCCGTGCCGGATGATGCCCTGCTTCTCGACCTCCTTGCCGACGATAAAGCCGGGCACGTCCTGGAGGAACAGCAGCGGCACGTTGAAGGCGTCGCACATGCGGATGAAGCGGGCCGCCTTGTCGGCCGAATCGTTGTCGAGGGCCCCGGCCTTGACCATCGGCTGGTTGGCGACCACGCCCATCGGGCGTCCGCCCATTCGAATGAAGGCGGTGATGATGTTCTTGGCCCAGGTGGGCTTGATCTCGAAGACGTGGTTGTCGTCGGCCATCTTCTTGATCAGCTTGCGCATGTCGTAGGCCTGGCGCATGTTCGCGGGCACGATCTTCTCGAGACCCTCGAGGAGCCGGTCGGCGGGGTCTTCGGTCGCCTTGATCGGCGGCGGTTCCTGGTTGTGGGACGGCAGGAAGGAGAGGAACTCTTTGACCGAGGCGATGCAGGCGGCGTCGTCTTCGACCTCGAGGTCGCCCACGCCCGACTCGTAACAGTGGACCTGGGAGCCGCCCATCTCGTGATCGGTGACGTCCTCGCCGGTGGCGGCCTTGACCAGGCGTGCGCCGCCCAGCGACATCGAGGAGGTCTCCTTGACCATGGGCACGAAGTCGGAGAGACCGGGGATGTAGGCGGTGCCCGCGGCGCAGGGTCCGACCATCGCCGAGACCTGGGGGATGACCCCGGACATGTTGACCTGGTCCCAGAAGAGGTAGCCGGTGCCGGCGAACATCGAGCCGGTGGCGTCCTGGATTCGGGCCCCGGCGGAATCGAGCAGCCATACGATGGGGCAGCGGTTGCGCAGCGCCAGGTCGCGGAGGCGGCCGACCTTCTGCTCTCCCACCATGCCCATCGAACCGGCCATCACGGTGAAGTCGTAGGCGGCGACGTAGACGTCGCGGCCGTCCACTTTGCCGTGACCGGTGATGACGCCATCGGCCGCCGTCTTGTCAGGGTCGTAGCTCTCGCCCTTCATGCTCTGGCCTGTCGCCAGCAGGCCGAACTCGACGAAGCTGCCCTCGTCGAAGAGCAGGTCGAGCCGCTCGCGCGCCGAGAGCTTGCCTCTCTCGTGCTGGCGCTCGATCTTGTCAGCGCCGCCCATCGCCAGCGCCTTGTCGCGACGGGCGTGAAGGTCAGCCGTGAGAGCCGTCAGGCCGGCCTCCTCGGTGACCACCGGTGTGGCCGGCTTCTCGGCGGCCGACTTATCGGCGGCTTGGGCGTCGGTCGGATGCTTGGTCTCGGTCATCTATCGCTCCACGGCAGGCATATGCCGGTGAATCCTATCGCTGGGGAACGCCCCCTCCGTCAGACCTCGAGTTCGAGCGGCTGCCCAGGAGCGGGCCAGCGAAGCGTGTCTGCCTTGCCCGCGGCGGCGAAGGTTGAATCGATTTCGGAGCGCGGCGTGCAGAAGTGGCTCCAGCCGTCGAAGTGGATCGGGACCACGATCCGAGCCCGAACCGCCGCTGCTGCGCGCAGCCCTCCGCCGGCGTTGAACGTGTACCGGGCGGGTCCAGAAACGGCGAATCGAACGCCACCAAAATGGATCACCGCCACGCTCACCTGGAAGCGGCCGGCGATCTTATCGATGCCGCCGAAGTAGACCGTGTCGCCGGAGAGGTAGAGCGCGCCGTGCCGCTGACCGGCCCACTCCAGCATGAAGCCGATGTCGGGCCCGGAGAGCAGGCTGATCCCCGGGACCCCGTGGCGGGCCGGGGTTGCCGTGACCGTGATCCGCCGGCGGTCATCGCCCAACACCGTCGACTCCCAGGGCCGCAAGCCGTCGGCGTTGCCGCCCAGGCGCTTGGCCCCGGCGGTGGTGGTCAACACCCTGCCGGCGCGAGTCAGGGCATCCCGACCCCGGGTGTCCAGGTTGTCCGGGTGCTGGTCGTGACTGAGCAGCACCACGTCGATGCGGCCGAGCTCATCCAGGCCGATCGCGGGGCCCTGGGTCTTGGTCGAGCCAATGAAAGGCAGCCCGAAGTTGTAGTGCTGGCCGGGAGGGTCGAAGGTCGGATCGGTGAGAAGCCGCAGGCCGCCGATCTCAATCAGGGCTGTGGGGCCGCCTATGTAGGTGATGGAGCAGGCCGTGGACATCCCGGAATCGTACTCAGTTCCCCGCCCAGCAGGCGGTGACGCCTACCCCGCCGCCGCCTTGCGCCGTTCGCCGAGTTCAGCCAGCAGCCCGGTGTCGTAGTCGCCGGAGCGGAACTCGGGCGAGGCGAGGACTTCGAGGTGCGTGGGGATGTTGTTCTTGACGCCTTCGACGCGGAACGCCTGAAGCGCCTCGATCGACCGCTGGATGGCGGCGTCGCGGTCGCCGGCACTGACGATCAGCTTGGCCAGGAGCGGGTCGTAGAAGTGGGTGACGAGGTAGCCGGCGGCCACCCCGCTGTCGACTCGAATGCCGTCGCCCACCGGCTCCTCCCAGGCCTCAATCAGTCCCGGGGAGGGCAGGAAGCGAACCGGGTCTTCGGCATAGATGCGGAACTCGATGGCGTGGCCAAGCTGGATCACGGTTTCAATTCCCGAATGCTCGCCGGCGGCGATGCGCAGCTGCGCCAGCGCCAGGTCGGTGCCGGTTGTGGCTTCGGTGACGGGGTGCTCGACCTGGAGCCGGGTATTCATCTCGAGGAAGTAGAACTGGCCGCCGCCGAAGATGAACTCGACGGTGCCGGCGCTGCGATAGCCGACCGCCCCGGCAGCGCGGACGGCGGCGGCGCAGAGGTCCGCACGGGTGGCCTCGTCGAGGGCCGTCGACGGCGTCTCTTCGATCACTTTCTGATGGCGGCGTTGGACCGAGCACTCCCGCTCGTACAGGTGGAAGAGGGTGCCGTCGGCCTCGCCCATCACCTGCACCTCTATATGTCGTGGGTTTTCGACGTAGCGCTCGAGGTACACCGACGCGTCACCAAACGCGGCATCGGCCCGAGCCGCCGCGGTCTCCACGGCGGTGCCCAGCTGGTCGTGGTCGCGCACCACCGTCATCCCGATGCCACCGCCGCCCTTGGCTGCCTTCACCATCAGGGGGAAGTTGAGCTCAGCCGCCGCTTCAAGCGCGCCGGCAACCGTGACCGGCCCGTCGGTCCCGGGAAGCACGGGTACGCCAGCCGCGTGGACAAACCGCCGCGCGTCGACTTTGTCGGCCATCGCCCGCATCGCCGCCGGCGGTGGTCCAACCCAGGTCAGGCCGGCGGCTTCGCAGGCCTCGGCGAAGGCAGGGCTTTCGGAGAGGAAACCGTAGCCGGGATGGATCGCCTCGGCGCCAGAAGACTTGGCGGCGACCAAGATGGCGTCGATGTTGAGGTAGCTCTCGGTCGGCGGGGCGGGACCAATGGCGACCGCGGAGTCCGCCTGGGAGACGTACGGCGCCTCGCCGTCGACCTCGGAGTAGACCGCCACCGCCTCGGCTCCGGCGGCGTGGCAGGCGCGCACCAGGCGGGAGGCGATCTCACCCCGGTTGGCAATCAGGACGCGCTTGAACACGGTGGAGGATTCTGGCATAAGCCGCCCGAGCGGAGGTCAGCCCTGGTAGCGCCTGGAGATTCCGGAGACCAACTCCTCGTCGGTGGCAACGAATGTCAGGCGGCGGCGGCGGCGGCCGGTGCGACGCTCTTTGAGCATGAACTGGTCCTGGCTGCCAAGGACGACATCGATGAGCTCGGTGATGGTGGTGCCGCTGACCGGGATCCCTTCCCGGAGGAGCTTGTCCTTGAGGGCCTTGGGGATCTCCCCCGCTTCGCGCATGTTGAGCTCTTCAAGGGCAAGAAGAATGTCGTCGAGTCGCCTTAGTCCGGCTCGCCGTTCACCCTCTTCCAGAGGGGAGAGAAACTCTTTGTCCTGTGCGTCGCGCACCGGCACCTCCTCCAATTTGGCATCGTAGCACCTTGTCCCAACGCGTTAGGCGTGAACCGGGCCTGGGCCTATGTGGTGCGACGCAGCCAGATGCCGGGGTCGCGGATCTCTTCGAGGGTTGGCAGCGCATCGGGCGCCGTCCAAACGCGGCTCAGCCGCGACATCCCGCCCGCAGCGATGACCTCGTTGCAGAAGCGCTCACCCTGGACGTACTGCTGCATCTTGAGGTCGAGACCCGTGATCTTGAAGAAGGCGCGCTCCGCGGGCCCCCGGTTGGCGGCGCGGCTGGTGAACTCGGCGTCGATCCGCTCGTAGTCGGCCAGGTGGGCTACTCCGACGCGGCGCATCATGACGTTGCTGAAGCCCTCGAGCAGGGACATCGTGGCCTGGATCTGGCTCATGGCTTGCCACTGCGAGCGGGCACCGATGGTCAGGGCACGAATCACTTCCAGGCGACGCGGGGCCGGCTGCGATATCAGGCGATGAGCGATGAGCTCCCGGATCAGGCCGTTGAGATGCTCTCGGAGCCAGGGGTGGGCCTCGAACTCCCAGGCGTGGGTGACCTCGTGCAGCACCAGCCACTGCCGCAGTTGCTCGCCACCGGCTCTGGCTTTCGCCTCAAAGGCTTCGACATTGGGCTCAACCAGGTACAGCGACGACGGCCGCGCCACCCCGGGCGCCGCCATCAGCACCGGGTCGTACTGGCCGAGGACGCGCCGGGAGAGAAAGCCGAGCAGCATCCCCATGTACTCGCTGACACCGCGCCGCGCGAGGTCGGTGAGCAGGCTGGCGGGGACCAGTTCCTGGAGCTTCATGATGGGGTCGACCAGGCCCTTGAACATCTCGAGGTTGACCTCGATCCAGCCGCGGCGATCGACGACCGTGAATTTGGGGAAGGGCTCGTCATGGAGAGGCTCTTCGAGAGCCTCGGCAATCCAGGGTTCCAGCTCCGCGAGCATGGCGTCGTAGCGGCGGCCGAGCTCGCCGGCGCTGAAGACGAGGTGAGTGGGGCCGGGTTCTCCCGAGCTTCCGACCGCGCGGCGGTGGACGCGCTCCCAGTCGATCAGCAAGGCGGCCTCGTTGGGCCGCGGCTTGACGAGCTCTCGGGCCACCAGCGCGCCCGCCGTCAGGATCAAGGCGCTGGCGACGCGCGGCAGCGAACCCCGGCGCGGTTTCTGGTCTTGATCCGCCACCCGGAGAACTTAGCAGCCGGGTGGTGGCAAGATGCGGGGATGCCCGAGCTGAGTGCCAACGACGCCCTCGAGGTGACGATTCGGCGCGCCCGCGCCTCGGATGCCCGCCTCATCGCGACCTGGCGCGGCATGGAGGAGCTGGGTCGATATCAACCCCTGGTACCGATGGCACCCGGCGAGCTGAAGCGCCGCCTGCGCCGCGAGGGCGGCTCCTCACTCGATACCGAGAGGGGCAATCGAATCACCTGGATCGTCGAGGCCGACGGCGCCGGGGCCGGTTGGGTTTCGCTCTTCAACATCGACTGGATCCACCGGACCGCCACCCTCAGCTTCAACGTGGCGCCGTGGGCGCAGGGCAAGGGCGTCGGTCGGCGCGGCGTCGGCCTGGTCCTCGATCGAGCCGTTGGCGGCGGGCTCCTGCGACGGGTCGAGGCCGACTGCGACGTCGACAACGAGGCCAGCCACCGACTCCTCGAGCGCCTCGGCTTCCAGCGGGAAGGGCGCCTCAGATCGATGGCGGCGATGCCGCAGGGTCGACGGGACTTTTTCCTCTACAGCCTGCTCAGCGAGGAGTGGCCGCCGCCTCCAGCCGCCTGACCCCCCTGAGCCATCCGACCACCGCCTCAAGGAAGGCCTCGGGCGCCTCCATGTGGGGATCGTGGCCCACGCCCTCGAGGCGCGCGTTGTCCCAGTCAGGCCGGACGTCGGTCAGCCGCTCGAACCAGCGCTGCGGGATCAAGGGGTCGACGGTGCCGCGAACGAGCAGCGTCGGCGCCTTGACCCGCTCGACGACGTCGGTGACGAAGGTGTCCCTCTCGGCGTGGACGTTGCGCATCGACGCCCAACCCTCGACGTAGCCGCGATACGGCACCGGCAGGAGACCGCGCCGCCGCTCGAGGTCGACTTGGGCGGCGAGGAAGTCGGGATCGATTGGAGTTCCCGCGCCGTAGGCCCGACCCAGGGTCTCCCGGACCAGCTCTTCCGTATCGCGACGGCGGGCGATCTGGCCGGCCAGGCGGCCTCCGATATCGGGAAACACCGCGAGCGCCAGCATCAGCCAGGTCGGCACACCGGCTGCCTGGCTCCTGATCACGCAGGCGGCCGGGTCGACCGCGACCAAACGCTCCACCATGGCGGGATATTGGGCGGCAAGAAGGATCGCCACCAGGCCGCCCATCGAGTGCCCCATCACCACCGCCGGCGCCCCCGCCACTTCGCCGATGAAGCGATCGACGTATCGGGCCTGGGTCGGCAGCTTGGAGTCGCGGCGGCCGTTGGGGGTGAAGCCAAAGCCGATCATGTCGAGGGCGTAGACATGGAAGCTTTGGGCCAGGGTCGGCGCCACCGACATCCAGTTGAGGTGCGAACCGCCGATGCCATGAAGCAGCACCATCGGGGGCCCGTCGCCACCGTGGTCGGCATAGTGGTAGGGGCCGTCGAGGTCGACAGTCAGCGATTGCATCGCCATAGCCTACGTCCCGGGGGTATGTCCCTTTTTCCTCCCCCGCTCGTTGGGAAGGGCAGGATGATGATTGGGATGGAAGGTATGCGAACCAGCGCCACCGCTTCACTCAGCGACGCCTTCGATGCCCTGTACTCCCGAGAAGCCAGAACGGTGCTGCGATATCTCCGATCCGTGGTCCGCGAGCCCGCCGTCGCGGAGGACATCTGCGGCGACGCCTTCTGCAAAGCCTGGAACTCCTGGCCTCGCTTTCGGGGCTCTGACGCCGAGGCTCGAGCCTGGGTGATCCGGATCGCCCGCAACCTCGTCATCGACCGGGTCCGCCGCGACGGGCGCCTCAAGTTCGAGGTCCTGAGCGAGGCCGGCCCGG
>DAITAT010000058.1:0-9396 GCA_036824145.1 Candidatus Dormiibacterota bacterium | reverse complement strand
GCTCGCTATAGTTCAGCCGTGCCAAGTGCGCTGATTACGGGGATCACGGGCCAGGACGGGTCTTACCTGGCCGAGCTCCTGCTTGAGAAGGGCTACGAGGTTCACGGCGTGGTGCGCCGGTCAAGCTCCATGAACCGCGGCCGGATCGATCACCTCCATCACCAGCTCGGCCATCGGGCCAAGGACCTGAAGCTGCACTACGGCGACCTCGCCGACACCACCACTCTCAACCAGCTGGTCAAGACCATCCGACCGGACGAGGTCTACAACCTCGGCGCCCAGAGCCACGTGCGCATCAGCTTCGACATGCCGGAGTTCACCGCCGACGTCGTCGGCCTGGGCACCCTGCGCCTCCTCGACGCGATTCGAAACAACGACTTCAACGCCCGCTTCTACCAGGCCTCGAGCTCAGAGATGTACGGCGCCGCTGAAGCCCGCCTCCAGGACGAGACCACGCCATTCCATCCCCGCAGCCCCTATGCCTGCGCCAAGGTGTTCGCCCACCACATGTCGATCAACTACCGCGAGGCTTACGGCCTGCACGTCTCCAGCGGCATCCTCTTCAACCACGAATCGCCCCGCCGCGGTGAGAACTTCGTGACTCGCAAGATCACGCGCGGCCTGGCGCAAATCCTTGCCGGCGAAACCGATGAGCTGGTGCTGGGCAACCTCGACGCGGCGCGCGACTGGGGTTTTGCGGGCGACTACGTCGAGGCGATGTGGATGATGCTGCAGCAGGAGTCTGCTGACGACTACGTGATCGCCACCGGCGAGATGCACACCATTCGCGACTTCCTCGATGAGACCTTCGGGTTGGTGGGCATGGACTGGCAGGCCGTGGTCAGGCAGGACGAGCGCTTCACCCGGCCCAGCGAAGTCGACCACCTCTGCGGCGACGCTTCGAAGGCTGCCAGGGTGCTCGGTTGGAAGCCCAAGACCACCTTCAAGGAACTGGTGCGGATGATGGTTGTGTCCGACCTGCAGCTGGCCGGGCTCGACCCGGAGAAGTTGATCAAGAACTGATCTCGTCCAGTACAATCCGGGGGACATCAGAACCGCCCTGGGCAGGAGGAAGCGGCAGGCATCGGCTGCGCTGTGGTTCCCGGCAGGGATAGGAGGAATCGCATGACGCATGCGCGTCTTTTCACCTCGGAGTCGGTCACCGAAGGCCACCCCGACAAACTCGCCGATCAGATTTCTGACGCCATCCTCGACGAGATCCTGAGCAAGGATCCGCTCGGCCGGGTGGCCTGCGAGACGGTCCTTTCCACCGGCCTGGCAGTCGTGGTCGGTGAGATCACCACCGACTGCTATGTCGACATGGCCAGGGTCGTCCGCAACACCATCAGGGACGCCGGCTACACGCGGGCACATTTCGGCATCGACTGGGAGACCTGCGGTGTGCTCGTCAGCGTCGACGAGCAGTCGCCAGACATCGCCCAGGGTGTCAACCTCGGGGGCGCCGGCGACCAGGGCATGATGTTCGGCTTCGCCTGCGATGAGACCCCGGAGTTGATGCCGGCGCCGATCCAGTTCGCCCACAACATCACCCGCCGGCTGGCCCAGGCCCGCAAGGACGGCACTCTCAAGTACCTTCGCCCCGACGGCAAGAGCCAGGTCACGGTCGAGTACGGCGAGGACGGCGTGGTCAAGCGCATCGCCACCGTCGTCGTCAGCGCCCAGCACAGCGAGGAGGTCGAGCAGAGCCAGATCGCGGATGACATCCGCGAGGTCGTCGTCGAGGAAGCTGTCCCCGGCAACCTGCTCGACAAGGACACTGTCTACCACGTCAACCCGACTGGCCGCTTCGTCATGGGCGGACCGCAGGCGGACGCTGGGCTGACCGGGCGCAAGATCATCGTCGACACCTACGGCGGCTACGCCCGCCACGGTGGCGGCGCTTTCAGCGGCAAGGATCCCAGCAAGGTGGACCGCTCGGCCGCCTACGCGGCCCGCTGGGTGGCCAAGAACGTGGTCGCCGCGGGACTGGCGAGCCGGTGCGAGGTCCAGCTGGCCTACGCCATCGGCGTCGTCAAGCCGGTCTCGGTGCGCATCGACACGTACGGCACCGAGAAGATCGACAGGGAGAAGATCCACGACCTGGTCGATCATCACTTCGACCTCTCGCCGTTCGGGATCATGAAGGACCTCGACCTGCGCCGGCCGATCTTCCGGCAGACCGCGGCCTACGGCCACTTCGGCCGCAGCGACCTGGACCTGCCCTGGGAGCGAACCGGCAAAGCCGAGGTCCTGGCTGCCGATGCCGGGCTCAAGCAGCCGGCAGGGGCAACCGCTGGCTGACGCCGTGATCCTGGCCGGGGGCGCGGGCACCAGGCTGTGGCCGCTCTCCCGGTCGGCGACCCCCAAGCATCTCCTCAAGCTGCTCGGCGATAAGTCGCTGCTGCGGGCGACCTACGAGCGCGCCGCCCGCGTCGCCAACCGCGTCGTCGTCGTCACCGAGGCCTCGCAGCTCGACGCGGCGCGTGCGGAGCTGCCCGAGCTTGGCGAGGGCGACTGGATCGTCGAGCCGGGCCGCCGCGGCACCGCCGCGTGCCTGGCCCTGGCAGCGCGGGTGCTGCCGCCCGGGGAGGTCATGATCTCGCTCCACGCCGACCACCTGATCCCCGACGTGGAGGCCTTTGCCGCCACCGTCGATTCGGCCGCCGCCTGGGCGCACGAGTCGGCCTCACTGGTGGCCATTGGCCTCGTCCCCCGAAGCGCCGCCACCGGCTTCGGCTACATTCACCGGGGTGAGCGGCTGACGGTTGCGGGCCGGGCCCACGCCTTCCGCGCCGCCGGCTTCGTCGAGAAACCGCCGGCGGCGGAGGCGGAGGCGATGGTCCAGTCCGGCGAGTATCTCTGGAACACCGGCATCTTCGCCTGGCGCAACCAGGTTTTCCTCGAGCAGCTGGCGCGGACCGCGCCGGAGGTCGCGGTGGGCGCCGAGGCCGCCGCCCTGGCCCGGGCCGAAGGCCGCCTCGACGACTACCAGCGGAGCTACCTGGCGGTCCCGGAGATGGCGGTCGACCACGCGCTGATGGAGCGGACCAACGACCTGCTGGTGTTGGAGGCGGACTTCGCCTGGAGCGACGTCGGCAGCTGGCTCGATCTCCGCGACGTGCTCCCCACCGACGCCGATGGCAACGCCGTCCAAGGGCCGGCGCTGATCCTCGACGGCGGCGGCAATGTCGTCCACAGCGACGGCCGCCTGGTGGCGATGGTGGGGGTCTCGGACATGGTGGTGGTCGCTACCGAGGATGCCATCCTGGTCTGTCCCCGGGACCGGGTGCAGGAGGTCAAGCTACTGGTGGCCGAGCTGAAGCGCCAGGGCCGGGACGACCTGGTCTAGCCACACCGCCTCCCGCGACGCCGTGGAGGCCCGGATTGCCTACAATGGCGACTGGCCCGGTAATTCCGGCAGCTCTCGTGCGCCACGCGCCGGGATCAATCGACGGAGGGTGAATCAAGGTGAAGTTGAAGCCGACAATGTTGATACTGCTGGG
Source organism: Candidatus Dormiibacterota bacterium (assembly GCA_036824145.1). Taxonomy (GTDB): domain Bacteria; phylum Chloroflexota; class Dormibacteria; order DASZGP01; family DASZGP01; genus DATMMS01. Next base: position 5,893 of record DAITAT010000058.1, on the reverse strand, counting down.
CTCGATGGCCATCACCGCGTGCGGCAGCTCGAGTGCAGGCAGCTCAGGATCAGCCAAGGTCACCCCGCCACCCGATAGCGCGCTGTTCACCGCTGGAACGCTCACCGTCGGCTCCGACATCTCCTACCCGCCGCAGGAGTTCTTCGATCCAGCAGGCTCCACCAACGCCGCCGGCTTTGACATCGACCTGGGCAAGGCCCTGGCCGACAAGATGGGCCTGAAGTTCGTGGCCCTCAACCAGGCCTTCGCCGGAATCATCCCCGCGCTGGACGCCAAGAAGTACGACGCCATCATCTCGGCGATGACGATCAACTCGGACCGTACCCCCAAGGTCGATTTCGTGCCCTACTTCGTTGCCGGTGAGTCCTTCGTCATCAAAAAGGGGGCCAGCTACAAGCCCGCCAAGCTGGAGGACCTCTGCGGCCACAACGTCGCGGTTGAGGACGGCACCGCCGAGAAGGACGAGGCCAACGGCCTCAACGATGCCGGCAAGGCCTGCGCCAGCAAAAAGCTGACCGTCAAGGTATTCCCGGTCGACACCGAAGCCCTGGCGCAGCTGAAGAAGGGCGCCGTCGACGTCCACTTCACCGACTCGCCGGTGGCGGGCTACGAGGTAAAGAGGGACAGCAACCTGGCGATCGCCAACACCGCCGGCGCGATTGAGGTTGCGCCCGAGGGGATCGCCGTCCGCAAGGCCGAGAGCGCCATCCTGAATCCTCTGAAGGCGGCCTTCAAGGCGATCCAGGATGACGGCACCTACAAGAGCATCCTCGTCAAATGGGGCGTCATCGACGGGGACATCGCCAACAAGAAGAGCTGACCGGCGGCGCCGGTTTGACTGAGTGAGCGTGAGTATCGTCCTCGCCGCGCTGAGCTGCCCAGAGCAGGTCAACGGTTTCGATTTCCCGTGCTTCAGGTCGATTCTTCTCAGCGACGTCTGGTTCGGGCCGGCGCTGCTTGTCCTCGTCCTCACCGTAGTCTCCCAGACCTCCGGGGTGATCCTCGGCCTGCCGCTGGCGCTGGGGCGGATCTCGCGCAACCCGCTGGTGCGCGCACCGGTCAACTTTTACCTGTGGATCTTCCGGGGCACGCCGCTGCTGCTCCAGCTCCTCTTCGTCTACGACGGCACCGCCGAGTTGACCAACAACTCACCCCTCTTGTTCTTTCTCAACCGCGACGCGGTGATCGCGGGCGCCATCACCCTGGCTCTCAATGAGGCCGCCTACATGACCGAGATCATTCGCTCGGGCCTGCAGGCCGTCGACCCGGGGCAGGCGGACGCCGCCAAGGCGCTGGGCATGACGCGCTGGCAGACGCTGCGCCGCATCATCCTGCCCCAGGCGCTGCGGGTGGTGGTGCCGCCGACGACCAACGAATACATCAACATGAGCAAGAACACTTCGCTGCTGTTCGTGATCGGGGTGCACGAGCTCCTGCAGCAGGCAGCCAACTTCTACTCGTCGAACTTCCGCACCTTTGAGGCCCTGGCGGTGGCAGCGATCTATTACCTGGTGATCACCAGCATGCTGACACAGGTCCAGAAGCGAATCGAGGATCGCTTCGGCGAGAGACAGGATCGCGGGAGTGCGGTGCGGCCGGGCTTCCTGCGGCGGGCGTTGGTCGGTGCCGGGAGCACCTAGGTGGCAGCGACCGCCCCGTTGACTGATGGCGCCGCCCAGGACGGTGGCGCCGGGCCCGTTGTCAGGGCTACCGACGTACTCAAGCGCTACCACGACGTCGAGGTGCTGAAGGGTGTCAGTCTCACCGTCCAGCGGGGCGAGGTGGTCGTGATCATGGGGCCGTCGGGCGGCGGCAAGTCGACCTTCCTGCGCTGCCTCAACCACCTTGAGAAGATCGACAGCGGCAAGATCGAGGTCAACGGCCGTTTGATCGGCTACCGCGAGCGGCCAGACGGCCGCCTCAAGGAGGAGTCGGACCGGGCCGTGGCCAAGCAGCGAGCCGAGATCGGGATGGTCTTCCAGCGCCTCAACCTGTTCCCGCACATGACCGTGCTGGAGAACATCATCGAGGCGCCGGTCCGGGTCAGGGGCGTCTCGCGCAACGAGGCGAAGAAGCGAGCCGCCGAGCTCCTCGAGCAAGTGGGGGTGCCAGAGAAGGCCGATGCCTACCCCATCCGGCTGTCGGGCGGGCAGCAGCAGCGGGTGGCGATCGCGCGGGCACTGGCGATGGACCCCAAAGTGATGCTCTTCGACGAGCCGACCTCTGCGCTCGACCCCGAGCTGGTGGGGGAGGTCCTCGACACCATGAAGCGCCTGGCTCGGGATATGCACATGACCATGGTCTGTGTCACCCACGAGGTTGGCTTCGCCAGGGAGGTGGCCGACCGGGCGGTGCTGATGGATGGTGGGGTCATCGTCGAGGACGCTCCTCCGGCGACCTTCTTCAGCGCCCCGACCCACCCCCGCACGCAGCAGTTTCTCTCCAAGATCCTGTGATCCCGGCGCGGCCGACCGGCCGCGCCGTTCGCAGCGATTGGTAGAGTAGCCGCGATGTCCGCACCGACAGCTTCCGGGCTCCATCAGAAGCCATCCATCAAGTTCGGCACCGACGGCTGGCGCGGGATCATAGCCGACGATTTCACATTCGAGAACGTGCGCTACGCTGCCCAGGGGATCGCCAATTTCCTGCGCCGCAAGCCGAGTCCGAGCGTGGTGATCGGCTACGACTGCCGCTTCTCCGCCGACCGCTTCGCTGAAGAGGTCGCCGGGGTGATGGCGGCCGCCGGCGTACACACCTACCTCACCGACGCCCCTTCGCCGACCCAGGTCAGCTCCTGGACCATCCTTCACAAGCAGGCAGACGGCGCCGTCGTCGTCACCGCCAGCCACAACCCCGCGGAGTTTTGCGGCATCAAGTACAAGCCGGAATACGCCGGCTCGGCCTCGCCCGAGGTCGTGGCGGAGCTGGAGAAGGAGATCGCCGCGGTCATCGAGTCGGGGTCGGTGGACCTGCTCGACCTCGAGAATGCCCGGGCGACTGGCCTCGTCGAGATCCTCGACCCGCGCCCCGCGTACCGCGCCCAGGTGGCCCGCATGGTCGACCTCGATGTCCTCAAAGGCGCCGGGCTCAAGGTCCTGCACGACCCCATGTACGGCTCTGGCTCCGGCTACGTCGTCGACCTCCTCGCCGGCGGCAAGACTGTCGTTGAGCAGGTCCGCGCGGAGCGCAACCCCGGTTTCGGTGGCATCCACCCCGAACCCATCCCCCAGAACCTGGGCAGCACCCTGGAGCTGATGGCAAGGGGCGGCTACGACCTCTGCATCTGCACCGACGGCGACGCCGACCGGGTCGGCATCATCGACGAAACCGGGCGCTTCATCAACCAGCTCGAGGTGTACGCGCTCTTGATGGATTACCTGCTTGGCACCAAAGGCGAGCGCGGCCCGGTGGTTCGCACCCTGACCAGCACCTCGATGGCCGACCGGCTGGCCGAGATCTACGGCGTGGAGTGCCACGAGGTCCAGGTGGGCTTCAAATATGTCGGCCCCCTGATGATTTCGACCAACGCCGTCCTCGGCGGCGAGGAGTCCGGTGGCTTCGGGTTCCGTGGCCACATCCCCGAGCGCGACGGGGTACTGGCCGGCCTTTACTTTGCCGACATGATCGTGCGCCGGCAACTGCCGCTGTCGGCGATCCTGGCGGCGCTCTACGAGAAGGTGGGTCCGCACGCCTACAACCGGCGCGACATCAGGACTGACCGCGAAGGCTACGACGAGCTCAAGCGCCGGACCTACGAGCGATTCGCCGCCGACCCGCCCAAGGAGATCGCAGGGCGGAAGGTGGAGCGCATTCGCGACGACGACGGCTTCAAGTTCTACCTCGGCGACGGCGCCTGGGCGTTGATCCGGTTCAGCGGCACCGAGCCGCTGATGCGTGTGTACAGTGAGGCGCCCACCCAGGCCGAGGTCGAAGAGCTTATCCAGGCCCTGGTGGACCTACTGGAGGTGACGGCCTGAGCGATTCGGCGGAGCCCCGGCCCGGAACCGTCAGGAAACTCAAGGACGTTAAGGTCGATAAGCCCTGGGGGTACGAGTTGCGCTTCGCGATCACCGAGCGCTACCTGGGCAAGGTGATCCACGTCAACCTGGGCGAGGCCCTCTCGCTCCAGTACCACGAGCAGAAGGACGAAACCCTGCTCATGACCGTTGGAGTCATGGACCTCGAACTCGCCGGCGAGGACGGCGTTATGCAGACTCACCGCCTTTCGGTGGGTGACTGCGTCCGCATTGTCCCGGGCCGGACACATCGCATGGTGGCGGTCGAAGACTGTGAGTTCTTCGAAGTCTCGTCGCCCGAAATCAATGACGTCATTCGACTCGAGGACCGTTATGGCCGCCAAGGAACGACCGCTGGCTGAGTCGGTCGCCGAGCCCAACCCGCTGGCGACCGCACGCTTCCTGGCATACCTGGCCGGCGGGCTGCTCCTCCTGGGGCTCCTCGAGCCCTCGGACCTGCTGCCGCCCCTGGCGGTGGCGCTGCTGGTGGCGTTGATGGTGGTGGTGGTGGCCGTGGGGCTGGCCGCGGCGCTCCAGCAACGCCGCGGAGAAGCCGCCGAATTCTCTGCCGGCCACTACCTCCTGCCCGGCATGGCGGTCGTGGTTGCGGCCGCGGTTTCGCTGCAGGTCGTCGACTGGCGCCTCCACATCGCTGACCAGGTGCTGATGGCGGTGGCGATCTTCGGCTCGACCTACGTCACGGTGGAGCGAGCTCAGGGCCGGCGCCGGCCGGGCCAAGAGTTCCTCGAGAACGCGGCCCTGATCCTGGTCCTGCTGGGCGCCTACGTGGCCCTGCTGGCCGGCGTCCCCAGCCTCGGCCTACGGGTGGGGCTGATCTTCCTGGCCAGCTTCTTAGCCTCCTACATCCAGCTCTCCGGCGTCGCATCGGAGCAGGGGAGGGCGGTTGTCGGCGGCTTCATCGTCAGCCTGGTTGCGACAGCCATCGGTTTCGGGCTGATCTCGGCGCAGTTCCTGGACCTGGGCCGCCTGGCCACGATCCTGCTGGTGGCCTGGTACGTCAACACCGGCATGGTCTTCTACCTGCTCGAGGGCACCATGACTCGCAACGTGTTCCTGGAGTACGTGGTCGGTATCGTGATCTGCGTGGGCCTGGTGACCACTGCGATCCTGACTCATTGAGACGCCTCCGTATCGGCGCCATCCTGGCGGTGGTCGCGCTGACGGCCGCCTGCGGGTCCTCCACCGGTACCAGTACCGGCAAGACCCTGCCGGGATCACAGAACCAACCAGCGCTCTCGAGCCGACCCATTCCGGTCCCCAGCGGTATGGCCGTGGCGGGCAAGCTGATGGTTGCCGCCGACCCCACCGAGGCGCCGTTGGTCTATTACGACCACACCCACCGATTCGCCGGCTTCAGCATTGAGCTCCTGGGAGAGATCGCCAGCGAGATGGGACTCAGGTTCGGCGTGGTCAACATCAACGGCAACCAGATCCTGCCCGGCTTCGCCGACGTCGCGCATCGCTATGACGTAGGGATCGCTTCGCAGCCGGCGACCACCGAGCTCGACTCCGGCGCCGCGACGCTGGAGTACTTGGTCGGAGGCCTCGCGATCCTGGCCGGCAGCGCCCAGGGCCAGATCAGCGGCCCTGACAGCCTTTGCGGGCTCAGGGTCGGAGCCAACCGCGGAAGTGCCGGTGAGACCGCGGTGCTGCGCCAGAACGAAGGCAAGTGCCACGGCACGCCGATCACCTATTTGCCCTACGACGACGACGTCAAGGGCCCGCATGACGTCCAGTCAGGGGCGCTCGCGGCGTACGTCCAGGACTACGCCGTGGCGACCGTCTTCGCCCGCATCTACACCAGGGTCCGTCTGGTACCGCACCACTTCAACCAAACGCCTGAGGTCTTCCTCTTC
>DAITAT010000057.1:0-9507 GCA_036824145.1 Candidatus Dormiibacterota bacterium | reverse complement strand
CCCAGGACGTTGACGATCAGGCCGCCCTTGTTCTGCTCGCGAACCTCGGCCTCGACGACCTCACCGGCCTGCTCGCGCTCGGCGGCCTCGGTCCAGATGCCTTCGGCCTTGGCGCGACGCAGCGAGAGGACGACGTTGCCGTCTTCATTCTCCGGCTGGAGGATGTACACCTTGATCTCGTCGCCCTCGGACAGCTGGATCGCGTTGGGGTCGCCGCGCATCCCCAGTTCGCGGTTGGAGATGACGCCCTCCGACTTCGACCCGATGTCGACCAAAACCTCATCTGGATCCACGCGCACGACGACACCGTCGACGATGTCACCGTGGCTGAGTTGCCGGATGCTCTGGTCTTCGAGGTCGAGGTAATCCTGCATCGTGAGGACGCCCTCGAGGGCATCTGAAGTGGTCGTGCTCAAAACCGTGGGATCATAGCAAAGGGATTGGCCTCTGAACTCGTCAGACGAGCAGGCTCAGGGACATGTCGAGGGCCGGCGCGGAGTGGGTGATGAAGCCCACCGAAATGAAGTCCGGGTGGGCCGCGGCGTAGGCGCGCAGGTTGCCCGCGGTGACCCCGCCCGAGATCTCGACCTCGGCCCGACCCGACGCACGACCGACCCCTTCGATTGCCTGCGCGGGGGTGAAGTTATCGAGCATGACTCGATCGACCCCCGCCGCGAGAGCCTGGTCGAGCTCGACGAGGTTGCGCACCTCGACCTCCAATCGGACACCCGGTCGGTGCGCCCGGCAGGCCGCGACGGCGGCAGCGACTCCGCCCGCCAACGCAATGTGGTTCTCCTTGACAAGGAACATGTCGTAGAGGCCCTGACGGTGGTTGACACCGCCGCCCATGGTGACGGCGTACTTCTCCAGGGCGCGCATCGCCGGGGTCGTCTTGCGGGTGTCGAGCAGGCGCACCCCGGTGCCCTTGAGAGCCAGGACGGCTTCCGCGGTGGTGGTGGCAACGCCGGAGAGGTGCTGCAGGAAGTTGAGCGCGGTGCGCTCCGCCGCCAGCAGGGAGCGGGCGTGTCCCCCGATTACCGCCACGTGGTCGCCGGCGGCCAGGTGGCTGCCATCGAGGCGGGCGGCTTCGAAATCAAGGCTGGAGTCGACGGCATGGAAGACGGCCTCGGCGACCTTGATCCCGACCAGCACGCCGGGCGCATTGGCCTTAATCCTGGCGAGTGCTGTGCGCCCCGCGTCGACGGTGGCTTCGGAGGTGATGTCGCCCTCGCCGACGTCCTCCGCCAGCGCCATCCGGACCAGCTCCTCGACGACGGCGTCGCGCAACACCGGCACCGCGCCCCGGTTCTCAGGCAAGCTCGAACTGAGTGCCGTGATCGATGTGCTGGATGATGTGGCCGAGCCAGCGGTCGGAAATCCGGGGATGATCCTGGCGATAGTGGGCGCCGCGCGACTCCTCGCGGAGCAGGGCAGCCTCGCAGAGCAGGCGAGCGGATTGGTGCTGGGGCGAGGCCGAGCCATCGCCGATGCGGTCGAGGGCCTGGCGCAGCCGCTGGCCGTCGCGCACCAGGCCCGCCGACTGCCACATCAGTTCCGGCAGCCGGGCGGCGCTGATCAGCCTGCCCCTGCCCCGATCGATCTCCGGCAACTGCTGGCGCCGGCGACCGCTCGGCGCGGCGTAATTCCAGGAGTCGCTTCGACCGCCTACCCCCGCCGGCACCCGCGAACCCCCGGCGGCGACGTAGGCCACCGCCGCGCGCGCGGCGCGCCTCGAGAAGACAACCGACTCCAGCAGGCTGTTGCTGGCCAGCCGGTTGGCGCCGTGGACACCGGAGCAGGCCGCCTCACCGCAGGCGAGCAGGCCGGGCAGGGAGGTGGCTCCGAAGAGGTCGGTGCGCACACCACCAATCATGTAGTGAGCCGCCGGGGCCACCGGGACCAGGTCGGTGGTGATGTCCACTCCGAGCCTCAGGCAGGTGGCGTAAATCTGAGGGAAGCGGCTGCGCACGCGGTCGGCGGGTAGGTCGCGGATGTCAAGGTAGACGCAGTCGCTGTGATCGCGATCCATCTCCGCCCAGATCTCGCGCGCGACCACGTCCCGCGGCGCCAGCTCCGCCTGCGGCTGCCGCGCCACCATGAAGCGCTCGCCCCGGGAGTTGCGGAGAACGCCGCCTTCGCCTCGGACCGCCTCGCTGATCAGGAAGCGGGGCGCGCCGTCCTTGCGCAGCGCGGTGGGATGGAACTGGAAGAACTCCATGTCGGCCAGCTCGGCGCCGGCCTCGTAGGCGAGCGCGGCGGCGCTGCCGTCCGCCGTCGGTGGGTTGGTGGTGTGGCTGAAAAGACTGCCGCCACCGCCCGCGGCGAGGATGACGGCGCCGGCGTGGTACTCGACCAGCTCCCCCTCCGACTCCGCGACGACCCCCACGCAGGCGCCGTTTTCGACGACCAGGCGTCGCACCAGGTGGCCCTCGCGGGCGTCGACACTGGCGTCCCGAAGGGCGTGATGGAGGCCACGCTGGATCTCGGCCCCGGTGGTATCGCCGCCGGCGTGGACGATCCGCGGCCGCGAGTGGGCCGCCTCCCGCCCCAGCGCCAGGCGCCCGCCCTCGCGGTCGAATCGAACCCCCAGCGCCACCAGCTCCCTGATGCGCCTGGGCCCTTCTTCGACGAGCACCCGCACCGCCTCCACATCGCAGAGGCCACGACCGACATCAATGGTGTCGGCCATGTGGGTCTCAGGCGAGTCCTCGTCTCCCATCGCCGCGGCGATGCCGCCCTGGGCGTAGACGGAGTTGCTCTCCCCCATCTCGGTCTTGGTCAGGAGCAGGACACGGCCGGCCCTTGATGCGTGCAGGGCCGCGAACGACCCTGCGATGCCACTCCCGACGACGATGAAGTCGGGACGGCCGGCACCGGCCGACGGCATCGCCAATCAGGACCCCGCCGGCACCTGCGCCTCGAGTGGCAGGTATTGCAGCAGGTTGGTATCGCCAACCCTGGCGTTGTCGATGAGGCGGGCACGACCGACGCGGCCGGCGACCAGGGCCAGGCTTTGGTCGTCGAGACCGGAGGCGGGGCTGAAGTCAGCGGGATCGACCACCGCGACATAATCGACGGCGACGTCGGGGTACAGCCCGAGTTCGGCGCGCATCGCCTCGAGCAGCCTGCCCAAGTGGAGCTCGCCGTCGTTGACCAGCGCCTGCGCCCGGGCCAGGCTTCGCATCAGCGCCAGCGCGTCCTGGCGCTCCCCGTCCTGAAGGTACCCGTTGCGGGAGCTCATCACCAGGCCGTCGGGCTCGCGCACGCTGGGGCAACCAACCACCTCCACCGGGAAGGCCAGGCCCCTGACCAGCGATTGGATCACGGCCAGCTGCTGGGCATCCTTCTGACCGAAGTAGGCGCGGTCGGGCAGGGCGGCGTTGAGGAGCCGTGCCACCACGGTGGCAACGCCGGCAAAATGGCCCGGGCGCGACTCACCCTCCAGGGGCAGCGAGACGGCCCCGGGGCTGACCCGGGTGTCGGCGCCCGGCGGATACATCTCTTCGACGGCTGGATGGAAGAGCACGTCGACGCCGGCGCCCTCCAGCATCCGGCGATCGACCTCGAAGGGCCGGGGATAGCCGGCCAGGTCCTCGCCAGCCGCGAACTGCAAGGGGTTGACGAAGATGCTGGCGATGACGCGGTCGCCCGGGCGCCGAGCCGCCTCAACCAGGCTCAAGTGGCCGGCGTGCAGCGCTCCCATGGTGGGGACGAAGCCGACCCCGCGCCCCTGCTGCTGCCAGCTGCGCGAAACCTGCTGCAGCTCGGCCACCGACTCGACGATCCTCATCTGGCGGCCCGAACCACCTTGACCGGCTTCGCTGCAGCGCCCATCCCGTAGCTGTGCTCGGGGCCCGGGAAGTTGCCGGCCTCGACCTCCTCGATGTACTCCCCGACGGCGCGTTTGATCTCGCCGCGCAGGTCGGCAAAGCGCTTCACGAACTTCGGCACCTTCTCTCCGCTAAGGCCGAGCATGTCCTGGATCACCAGCACCTGGGCGTCGCAGCCGATGCCGGCGCCGATGCCGATGGTGGGGATCTCCAGGACCGACGTGATGCGCCGGCCAAGGTCGGCCGGGATGCCCTCGAGCACCAGGCTGAACGCACCCGCCTCCTGCAGCGCCAGCGCGTCGCGCTCGATCCTCTCGGCCGCCTCGTCCGACTTGCCCTGCACCTTGAAGCCGCCGAACTGGTTGACGAACTGGGGCGTCAACCCGAGGTGGGCCATCACCGGGATGCCCATGTCGGTGAGGCGCTGGGTCATCTCGACCACGCGCCCGGCGCCCTCGAGCTTGACGGCGTTGGCGCCGTCTTTGAGGAAGCGCCCGGCGTTGCCGATGGCGTCCTCGATGCTGGCGTGGTAGCTCATGAAAGGCATGTCACCTACCACCAGCGCGTTGGCGACGCCGCGCCGGACGGCACGGGTGTGGTGGAGCATCTCCTCCATCGTCACCGCGAGCGTGTCGGGATAGCCGAGCATGGTCATGCCCAGCGAATCGCCGACCAGGATCACGGGCACCCCGGCCTCGTCGAGGATGCGCGCGGTGGTGAAGTCGTAGGCGGTGAGCATGGCGAAGCGCCGGCCCTCCCGCTTGTACGCCTGCAGCTCCTTGACTGTCACGCTCATGAGGGTTCCTCGAGAAGTTCGGCGACGGCTTCCCCGCCGGTGGCGGGGCGGCCGTCCTTGCGGGCCTGCCGCAGGGCCAACTCGGACACAGCCCGGTAGGCGGCCTGAAGCTCGGGATCGCCAGCCAGCGCCTCCAGGTGGGCCGCCACGGTGCCGGCATCGCCACGCGTAACCGGCCCGGTGAGCGCGGCGGGAAGCCCGGAATCAAGCGAAGCCTCAAGCCCGCCCCGGACCAGTCCGGAGAGGCCCTGGAGCGCCTCACCTCGATCGATGCCGAGCTGGTCCAGCAGGTCGACCGCCTCCGCCAGCAGGGTCATCCCCAGGTTGGCGGCGATCACCGCAGCGGCGTGGTAGGCGACCCGCGCGCCAGCGGGCAGCTCGATCTCGACGCCGTTGAGGTCGGCGACCAGCCGCGCGACCAGCGGCCGGGCGGCGGCGTCGGCTTCGACGGCGAAGGTGGTGCCCGGGGGGATCCGCCAGCCCGAGAGCACCTGCAGCGGGTGCATCGCCGCGGTGGCGTAGCCAGCCTGGGCCAGCGGCCTCAGCGCTTCCAGCCCCAGGCTGCCGGCAAGATGTAGGACGACGCGCTGCTTGCCCGCCGCGGCATCGACGGCCAGCCCCTCGGCGAGCCGAGCAACTTTGCCGTCGGGCACCGCCAGGATGGTGAGGTCAGCCGAGGCCAGCACCTCTTCGGCGGCAGCCAGCTCGGCGCCCAGGTCCGCCGAGAGCCGCTCCGCGGAGTCGCCTCGCCTGGCGATCACCAGGCGATGCCCGCGGCGGGCCAGGCTGCGCGCCAGCGAACGTGCGGCTCTACCGCTGCCCACGAATCCAAGCGTCAGGGCCTCAGCTGATTCGGACCGGGCCACGCCCGGGGTTCCGGTCAGCTGTGCATCGTTACGAAGGGACCCTGCCATCTCCCGTCCCGGTCTTTCGATCCAAGCGGATTCTTGCTCCTTGTTGCGATCGCACCTGTCATTGCTGGACGCATTTCTGTCGCCCGCATTTGTGCAACCTAGACAACCGGCATTATATGCCGGTTATCGGCCCCCTCCGCGATTCGGCGAACCGGCGGCGGAAATGTACCCTCGCTGGGTGATCCGTGCCCTGATCTTCGATTTCGACGGCCTCATCGTCGACACCGAGTCGCCCGCTCTGGAAGCCTGGCAAAAGGTCTACCGCGACCACGGCGTTGAGCTGACGCCTGAGGTCTGGGCCCAGGTCATCGGCACCCGCGAGCACCGGTTCGACGCCATCGAGCACCTCGAGTCGCTCCACGGGGCACCGGTGGAGCGCGAAAGGGTGAACGCCGTCCGCACGCGGCACAAGCTGGAGATGACCGATGCCCGGCCGCTGCTTCCGGGCGTGCTCCAGCTGGTGGAATACGCCCGCAGCCGCGGCATCAAGCTGGCGGTGGCATCGAGCTCCTCCCACCAATGGGTCGAGGACAACCTCGAGCGTCGCGGGATCCTCGGGGCCTTCGACTGCATCCGCTGCCGCGAGGACGTCGAGCGCACCAAGCCCTTTGCCGACCTCTACCTGGCCTCGCTCGATTGCCTGGAGGTTGAGGCGAGCGAAGCGTTCGTCTTCGAGGACTCGCCCAACGGCATCGCCGCCGCGCGGGCGGCGGGTATCTTCGCGATCGCGGTGCCAAACCCGGTGACCGCACCACTCGACTTGAGCGGGGCCAACCACCGGCTGGACTCCCTGGCGATGCTTCCCCCGGACCGGCTCATCGCCGACCTGGAAGCCCGCCTGACCACCTGACGGCGTCTCGCCTAGCTGGGCGAGGGCTCGGGGCGGAGCGGCCGGGGGCCTTCCTTGGCCTTGCGCTCGGCCTCCTTGGCGTCGCTGGCGGTCTTCGCCTCGCGGGTCCGAGCCTGCTCCGTGATCGACGGGCCGCTGGGGGTTGGGGTCTCGCCACGAAGGATCTTGTCCAGGTCATCGCCGTCGATGGTCTCGACCTCTTTGAGGTACTCGGCCAGCTTGATCATGTCGGCCTTGCGGCGGGTCAGGATCTCCTTCGCCCTCTTGTAGCCGGCGTCGACGATGGAGTGGATCTCCTCGTCGATCTGGCCGGCGGTGGCGTCGGAGAAATTGCGCTGCTCGCCAAGGTCGCGCCCCAAGAAGACCATCTCCTCCCGCTGCCCGAAGGCCCGCGGGCCCAGCCGCGTCGACATGCCCAACTCGGTGACCATCTTGCGGGCGATATCGGTGACGCGGCGGATGTCGTCGCCCGCGCCTGAGGTGATCTCGCCGAACATCACCTCCTCGGCGACGCGACCGCCCAGGGCCATTGCGATCCGGTCCTCGAGCTCACCCTTGGAGGCCAGGTATCGGTCCTCTTCGGGGAGATAAGCCGTCCAGCCCAGGGCCTGGCCACGGGAGATCACCGAGACCTTGTGCACGGGGTCGGCGTTGGGGAGCGACTTGGCCACCAGCGCGTGGCCGATCTCGTGGTAGGCGACGATGTTCTTCTCCCGCTCGGAGATGACCCGCGACTTGCGCTCAGGGCCGGCCATCACGCGGATGATCGACTCCTCCATCTCCTCCATCTCGATCATCTTGTGGTTGGCCCGCGCCGCCAGGATGGCGGCCTCGTTGATCAGGTTGGAGAGGTCGGCGCCGCTGAATCCCGGCGTCTGCTTGGCCAGGACCTCGAGGTTGACCTTGGGATCGAGGGGCTTGTTCTTGGCGTGGACCTGAAGGATCGCCAGGCGGCCCTTGATGTCGGGACGGTCCAGGGTGACGTGGCGGTCGAAGCGGCCGGGGCGCAGCAGCGCGGGGTCGAGGACGTCGGGCCGGTTGGTAGCGGCGATGACGATGACATGGGTGCTGGTCTCAAAGCCGTCCATCTCCACCAGCAGCTGGTTGAGGGTCTGCTCGCGCTCGTCGTGACCGCCACCCAGGCCTGCACCACGCTGGCGGCCGACGGCGTCGATCTCGTCGACGAAGACGATGCAGGGCGAGTTCTTCTTGGCCTGGTCGAAGAGGTCGCGGACGCGGCTGGCGCCGACGCCGACGAACATCTCGACAAACTCGGAGCCGGAGATGGAGAAGAACGGCACGCCGGCTTCACCCGCAACCGCCTTGGAGATCAGGGTCTTGCCGGTCCCGGGAGGCCCGACCAGGAGCACGCCCTTGGGGATGCGGGCGCCCAGGGCCGTGAACTTGTCCGGGAACTTGAGGAACTCGACGATCTCGCTGAGCTCCTGCTTGGCCTCCTCGACGCCGGCGACGTCGCTGAAGCTGATCAGGGGCTTGTCCCCCGCCAACATTCGCGCCCGGCTGCGGCCGAAGCTCATGGCCTGGTTATTGCCCGACTGGGTCTGGCGGAGCATGTACCACATGAAGGCGCCGATCAGGACCAGGAAGATGATGTTCGGCAGGATCGAGAGGAAAAGGCTGGAGCTGGACTGCGACTTGTAGGTGATGTTGAGCTTCTGCTGCAGGTCGCTGTCGAGCTTGGCGAGGTCGGTGTTGACCACGGTCTTGTACTGGTGCCCACTCTTGTCCGACCAGTCGATCTCATTGCTGCTGCCGCTGGCCGTCGACGAGACGACCTCGCCGTTGTTGGCGGCTCGGATCATGTCCGCATAACTCTTTTCCGCGGGGCCGCTGCCGAAGCCGGAGTAGCTTTTCGAGAGCGTGAAAATCAAGCCCACGAAGACCACGAGGAGAAGGAGGTATACGACGCCTCTACGCTGCAGTCGCATGTTTGGATCCTAACATGGTCATATTCAACTTCCCGTTTGTTAAGAACTCTTCACATGAGGTATTCGGGGGAAGACCGACCGGGTCATTTCTGAGCCTTGGGCTCGATCCAGAAGCGGTCCTCTCGCACACAGAGGGTCAACCCGGAGCCCAGGTTCAGCATTCCCTCGACCCGATCTGAGCGAAGAGTTCGCCCCGCCTGCTCCAGCAGCTCAGCGCTCCCCGGCTGGGGTCCGCCGTCCCCAGCCCGGGCCCAGACCTGGCGGAAGGCTTCCACGGCCACCGCTGCCGGCAGGGCGCGGAAATCCCGGCGATCCAGCTTGGCCGACTGACCCGCCAGCCACCGCAACGCCTCACCCACGACCACGTCGTGCTCGTCGCGAGCGCCGGCGGCGAGCCTGGCCAGGGCGGCCTTGACCTGCGGATTGAAGGTCTCCAGCAGCGGAATCAGCTTGCGGCGAACTCGGTTGCGAGCATAGCGCGGGCTCCGGTTGGTGGCGTCCTCGACGGGATCGAGGTGGTGTCGGAGGCAGTGCGCTTGGGTGTCGGCTCGCCACACGCCGAGGAGCGGTCGGAATCGAAGGCCCTCCCGCACCTGCATCGCAGCCAGGCCCTCCAGCCCCGCGCCCCGGACGATGTGGAGAAGCACCGTCTCGGCCTGGTCGTCGCCGGTGTGGCCGAGAGCGATCGTTTCTGCGCCGGCTTCAGCGGCGACCTCCTCGAGGAATTCGTACCTGAGGCGTCGGGCGGCGTCCTCGCCGCCGCCGGCGGGGGTATCGCGCCGGCTGACCAGGGGAACACCGAGCCGGTCGCAGAGCGCCGCCACCTTCGTCGCGTCGGCTTCCGACCCGCGTCGGAGGCCGTGATCCAGGTGGGCGGCGGTCAGGTCAAGGCCAAGTCGCGGCGCGGCGCGGGCGAGCGCATGAAGGAGCGCCGTGGAGTCGGCCCCGCCCGAAACCGCGACCACCACGCGCGGTCGGCGAGCCAGGATGGTGTCGCTTCGACACTCGCGTAGAACCGCTTCGACGACGTTGCCCCTGGGCATGATTCCAGTATTGGGCCTGCGGATCAGGCCTGCGCTAGACTCCCTCTCCGCGTGGCGGTGTAGCTCAGTGGTAGAGCACCCGGCTCATACCCGGTATGTCGGTAGTTCGAATCTACCCTCCGCCA
>DAITAT010000100.1:0-2055 GCA_036824145.1 Candidatus Dormiibacterota bacterium | reverse complement strand
AGGGCTTTGAACTTCAGCTCCGTCTCCTCCAGCTCCCGGGCGGGGTCGGAATCCGGCATCACGCCAACTCCCGCGTAGAGGCGCGCGCCGTCCTCCCACAGCAGACCACACCGCAAGGCTACTGCGAACTCGCCATCCCCCTGCCCGTCGGTCCACCCGACAGCGCCGGCATACCAACCACGCTCGAGGCCCTCGAGCTCGTCGATCAGTGCCTCAGCCGCTGGACGCGGCCAGCCACCAACAGCGGGTGTGGGGTGGAGGGCCGCGGCCAGGTCGAGGACTTCGGCCGCGGGCGCGGCGAGCTCGGCGGTGATGGAGGTGGCGAGGTGCTGAATGTTGGTGAAGCGGACGACCTCGGGCTCTCGCGCTTCCACGCTTTGCGAAAACTTTCGAAGCGCATCGACCACGAATTCGGATGCGATGCGGTGCTCGGCGTTGTCCTTGGCGCTCTCGACCAGCTGACGCGCAAGTCGATCGTCGTCGGCCTCGCTGGCTCCCCGCGCCACCGAACCCGCCATCGGCTGCGAGAAGGCTTTACCACCCGAGCGCCGAATCAGCAGCTCGGGAGAGGCTCCGGCGAATGCTGTGCCATCCGCACCGGTCACCAGGTACGTGAAGCACGACGGATATGCGGCGCGCAGCGAGCGCACGACCATCCCGGCCGAGACGACTCCGTCGCCGCGGGCTATCACCTCACGCGCCAGCACCACCTTGGCCGCATCGCCGGCGCGCAACCGTTTCGCGGCCGACTCCACCGCTGCAGTCCAGGCGACCGGGTTGCGCACGGACGTGACCTCCAGCCGGCGTGCCGCGGGCGCCCGCACACCTGTCGGCGCCAGCTCGAGCAGCTCTTCGGCGCCGGCGGCCGCGGCGGTGGCGAACGTACGCCCGCGCACCCTGGTCACGGCGAGCGCGGGCACTCGAAGCAGCACGGCGGGGAAGCCCGACCACGGCCCACCCGGGTCGCGGTTCGGTCGATAGGCAAAGCCGCCAACCGCGATCGGCCCCGTCCCAATCGGGCCGGCCGGCGCGATGTTTTCGCGCACGCGGCGCCATAGTCGCGCCGC
Source organism: Candidatus Dormiibacterota bacterium (assembly GCA_036824145.1). Taxonomy (GTDB): domain Bacteria; phylum Chloroflexota; class Dormibacteria; order DASZGP01; family DASZGP01; genus DATMMS01. The sequence goes on along the minus strand of DAITAT010000100.1, from coordinate 988 downwards.
GGCCTGCAGGCGATCGTCGCCCGGTTCGAAATCGACAACGTTCCCGGCCGCTGCTTCGAGCGCGACGCCGCCGGGCGCCGCCACCATGTCGTAGACGCGTCCCAGCGCGGCGACGCTCACCGCGTCTGGCATCGGCCGCTCAATCAGCAGCACCTCGTGGCCGGCATCCCGCGCAGCGCTGACGAGGTCGACGAGGTCGGGTGTCCGATCCAGCTCCCACGTCCGCACCCCGGTGGCCGCGATCATCTCGATGTCTTCTCGATGTGGTCACGAGCCGCGCGCAGGACGGTGCGCTGGAAGTGGTGGCGGACGAGGGTCCCGCTTGCGTCAAGCAGCTGGTTGAAGAGCTCGAGCAGCGTCTGCTCGGCAGCGTCGGGATCGCCGCCTTCGGACTGGATTCGTTCGCGCACGTGGTGGTCGAACAGCTCCACGGCCTGGCGCGCAGTCCGGTCCACGGCCGCCGAATAATCCTTCGCGAGGTCCATCAATGCTGTCAGGGGGACGCCGGCGGCGATCAGCTGCATGCCGGCCGCGATCGCCTCGAGATCCTCGGCGGGATAAAGGGCCTCGTCCCCGGTCTCGATTGGGACAAGGAGGCCTGCTTTCTCGAGGCTCTTCAGCAGAGGGGCGGCGACGCCGCTCCGGTCTGCCAGCTCGGTCAGGGTCAGCGTCTGCGGCGAGGTGGGCCGCGTCACCGCCGCGACCAGCGATTCGTCCGACGGCTCGAGCTCCCCGGCCAGGAATCGCTGGATCACGGTCAGGGTGAAGCCGCGCTGCTGGAGATCGCGGATACGGCGTAAGCGCTCCAGGTGCCCGTCTCCGTACCAGGTGACGCGCCCGTCTCGGCGCGGGGCCTCCAGGAGCCCTTTGCCCTGGTAGAAGCGGATGGTGTCGACGGCCACGCCGGCCGTGCGGGCCAACTGTTCGATCCGATACTCCATGAGTACTTACTCTAAACAAGCGCGGGGGAAGCAGGCCTCCCCCGCGG
>DAITAT010000099.1:0-2174 GCA_036824145.1 Candidatus Dormiibacterota bacterium | reverse complement strand
TTGAGGCGGGCGATCTCCTTGTCGATCTCCTCGGGGACGTCGTAGACCCGCTTCTCGAGCGTGGCATGGTTCTTGGCCACAAACTCCGCCGCCAGCGCCTGGTTGGCAAAGCTCATGTCCATCACCGCCGCAGGGTGGCCCTCGGCCGCAGCCAGGTTGATCAGGCGGCCCTCGCCGAGTAGGTAGACTTTGCGGCCGTCGCGAAGGTTGTACTCGTCGACGAATGGGCGCACCCGGTTGACCTGGGTGCTGAGCTCATCCATGGCCTCGATGTTGATCTCGTCGTTGAAGTGCCCCGAGTTGGCGACGATGACGCCATCCTTGACCTTGTCGAGGTGGCGCCTGTCGATGACGTGGAAGTCCCCCGTCACCGTGACGATGAAGTCCGCCTCGGGCGCGATGTCCTCCAGGCGGGCGACGCGGTAGCCGTCCATGACGGCCTCCAGGGCGCGCAGCGGGTCGATCTCGGTGACGACCACGTGGGCGCCCATGCCCGAGGCTCGACTGGCCAGGCCCCGGCCGCACCACCCGTAACCGCAGACGACGAACGTCTTGCCGGCGAGGAGCACGTTGGTGGCCCGGATGATGCCGTCCAGCGTCGACTGCCCGGTGCCGTAGCGGTTGTCGAACATGTGCTTGGTGAGCGCCTCGTTTACGGCGACGATGGGGAAGCGCAGCACGCCTTCCCTTTGCATCGCCTTCAGCCGGATCACGCCGGTGGTGGTCTCCTCGGTGCCGCCGAGGACGTCGTCGATGTTGCCCTCGCCCTTGTGCAGCATCGAAACCAGGTCGCAACCGTCGTCCATGGTCATCTGAGGAGCCGCGTCGACGGCCGCGGCGCGGAGGTGCTGGTAGTAGGTCTCGTTGTCCTCGCCCTTGCGAGCGAATACGGAGATACCGTGGTGCTTGACCAGGGCGGCGGCCACCGGGTCCTGCGTCGACAGCGGGTTGCTGGCGCACAGCGTGAGCTCGCCCCCGCCGGCCTTGAGTGCCAGGGCGAGGTTGGCGGTCTCGCTGGTGATGTGTAGGCACCCCGACATTCGGAGGCCATCCAGCGGCTTTCTCGCCGCGAAGCGGTCGCGCACCTGGGCCAGCACGGGCATCTCGCGGGCGGCCCAATCGATCAGCTGCTGACCCTGGTCAGCGAGGTTGAGGTCGGTGACGTCGTGCGCGACAGCACCAACTTTCGCATTCACGGCAGGAAGTCTACCTGTCGGGCAAAGTCACCATGGCGCGCACCGCCTCGAAGCGCTGATCGACGTCGGCGAGGTCAATCGGCTCCAGCCCGTGGGGCCCGAAGCCCTCGACATTGAAGGACGCCAGGACGGCCCCGGTGACGACGGCGCGGCGCAGCGAGGCGAGCTCGTAATCCCGGGCGGCGGCCAGCGAGCCCATCACCCCACCGGCGAAGGCATCGCCCGCGCCGGTGGGATCGGTGACCTCCTCGAGCGGGTAGGCGGCACACACGAAGGTGTCGTTGCGGCCGTCGGGGCTCCGCGAAACCACCAGCGCCCCGTTCTCGCCTTTCTTGATCAGGACCGCGCGGCAACCCCGCGCGAGGACCGCCGCGGCTGCCTTCTGCAGGTTGGGGGTATCGGCGTAGAGGCGGGCTTCGTCTTCGTTGAGGAAGACGAAGTCGACGCGGCCGAAGAGCTCATCGATAGACGCGCGTTTCTCGGTGATCCAATGGTCGATGGTGTCGCAGGCGGTAAGCCGGGCGGCTTGGGCCTGGCCCAGGACCTGAAGCTGGAGGTCGGGGTCGGTGTTGGCCAGGAAGACCACCTCGCTGTCGAGGTAGGACTCCGGCAGCTTGGGCCGGAACTCGCTGAAGACGCCGAGCTGAAGGTCGAGGGTGTCGCGGTGATTCATGTCGAGGTGGTAGCGGCCGCGCCAGCGGAAGCTGGGGCCATCGACTATCTCCAGGCCCTCGAGGTCCACCCCGCGGCGCCGCAGCATGTCGAGGGCATCGAGGGGGAAGTCGCGCCCCACCACCGCCACCAGGCGGACGGGGGTGAAGACACTGGCGGCGGCGCTGAAATGAACGGCCGCCCCACCGAGGACGTCCTCCCGCGTCTCGAAAGGCGTCTCGATGCTGTCGAGCGCGACCGAGCCGACCACCAGGATCGGCGCCGGTCCGGCCGGTGGTGTGCTCACGTCAGCTGGCTGCGGAACCA
>DAITAT010000002.1:68428-81580 GCA_036824145.1 Candidatus Dormiibacterota bacterium | reverse complement strand
GTTGAGGTCTGGTCGGCGGCCCAGCCGCCGATAATCGGAAGATGCAGTTCACCGACCTGGTCAAGAAGGCGGACTACCTTTCCGAGAAGGATCTTGCCCTCTTGACCAAGGCCTACGAGACCGCGGCCAAGGCCCACCTGGACCAGAACCGTCTCTCGGGCGAGAAATACATCCAGCACCCGCTGAACGTGGCGGACATCCTCGTCGACCTGCGCCTCGACGCCGAGACGCTGGCCACGGCGATCCTTCACGACGTCGTCGAGGACACCTACGTCACTCTTCCTGATCTCCAGAAGGAGTTCGGCAAGGAGATCGCCAAGCTGGTCGCCGGGGTCACGAAGCTGGAGAAGATCTCGATGTACTCGGCCGAGCAGGTCCAGGCCGAGAACATTCGCAAGATGCTGGTGGCGATGGCCGAGGACATCCGCGTGGTCCTCATCAAGCTTGCCGACCGCCTCCACAACATGCGCACCATCGAAGCCCTTCCCGAGGCGCGCCGGATGCGGATGGCGCGGGAGACGATGGACATCTATGCGCCCCTCGCCCACCGGCTGGGAATCTGGCAGGTCAAGTGGGAGCTGGAAGACCTTGCCTTCAGCCAGATCGATCCGCAGGCGTACGCCGAGATCGTTAGCCTGGTCAAGGGCAAGCGGAAGGAGCGGGAGGTTTTCGTCACCGAGATCAGCGAGATCCTGGAGCGCGAGCTGGAGCGCGTCGGGATCCATGCCGACATCAGCGGCCGCCCCAAGCACGTCTATTCGATCTGGCGCAAGCTCGACTCCACGGGCAAGACCTTCGAGGACATATACGACCTGATCGCGATCCGCGTCTCGGTGGACAGCATCAAGGACTGCTACGGGGTGCTGGGGGTGATCCACTCGCTCTGGAAGCCGGTACCAGGGCGCTTCAAGGACTACATCGCGATGCCCAAGTCGAACGGCTACCAATCGCTTCACACCACCCTGATTTCGCATTCGGGTGAGCCGATGGAGATCCAGATCCGCACCCATGAGATGCACGAGACCGCCGAAGTTGGCGTGGCGGCGCACTGGCACTACAAGGAAGGCGGCAAAGGCGACTCCAAGACCGATGAGCAGTTCGGCTGGCTGCGGCTGCTGATGGAGTGGCAGAAGGACGTCCTCGACGCCGAGAACTTTGTCGACCACGTCAAGGTTGACATCTTCCAGGAGGAGGTTTTCGTCTTCACCCCCAAGGGGGAAGTGCGCAGCCTGCCCGCTGGCAGCACGCCGATCGATTTCGCCTACCGCATCCACACCGAGGTCGGGCACCATTGCATCGGCGCCAAGGTCAACGGTCGCATGACCAGCCTCGACACCCAGCTGGAGAACGGCGACATCGTCGAGATCCTCACCACCAAGTCGGCGCACGGGCCCAGCCGCGACTGGTTGACTTTTGCCAAGAGTTCGTCGGCCCGGGAAAAGATCCGGCAGTGGTTCAAGAAGGAGCGCCGCGACGAGAACATCGTGCGCGGAAAGGAGTTGCTGGAAAAGGAGCTCCGTCGGATCCAGCGGCGAGGCCTCGGCGACGTCAGCGCGAAGCTCCTGCTGGCGGTGGCAGCCGATTTCCAGTACCAGGAGCTCGACGATTTCTACGCCGCCGTGGGCTACGGAGACATCAGCACCCAGTCAGCGCTGCTCAAACTGGTGGCCAAGGAGCCCACCCCCGATACCCCGCTGATGGCGCTGCCGCCGACGCCGCGGCAGTCGCTCAGCGGCAACGTCAAGGTCCACGGCCATAGCGGCCTGATGACCACCCTGGCGCAGTGCTGCAGGCCGGTCCCTGGCGATGTGATCAAGGGCTACATCACGCGCGGCAAAGGCGTCAGCGTCCATCGTGAGGAATGCGTCAACATCCGCCACGCGCAGCATCCCGACCGCGTCGTCGACGTGGAGTGGGACCGCTCGGCTCGCGAGGTGTTCCCGGTGCAGCTGAAGATCGAGGCCTGGGATCGCACCGGTCTGCTGCGCGACATCGCCACCGTGATCGCGGATCACAAGACCAACCTCACCGGGGTCGAAGTCCAGGTCTACGACGACAAGACGGCGGTCATCTCTGCTGTCGTTGAAGTCGCCAGCCTCTCAGACCTGTCGCGGTTGTTGGAGCGCATCGAGGCAATCAAGGACGTCCACTCAGTCGCCCGCGACACCTAGAGGGTGGCCGTCCGTCGATTCGGGGCCCGCGTCGTCCTGCTCGACCCGGCCGACAGGGTCCTGCTCTTCCGGCTGGAGAACCCGCGGAGCGGCAACACCTGGTGGGCGACCCCTGGCGGCGGTGTCGAGGCGGGCGAGAAGAGCCTGGACGCGGCGCGGCGGGAGCTCAAAGAGGAGACCGGGATCGAGGTGGACCAGCTGGTGGGGCCGATCTGGGTCGACGATCACTGGTTCCGCACGCCGGATGACCTGGTGCACCAGCAGGACCGATATTTCCACGCCAGGGTCGAGAACCCCAAGGTCGATGTCAGCGGGCAGGACGAGATCGAGAGCGACTTGATGGTGGAGCATCGATGGTGGTCGCTGACCGCGCTGGAGGAGACGAGCGACAGGGTCTACCCGGCCGGCCTGGCCGGGCATCTCCGGCTGTTGCTGAAGGCGGGCCCCCCCGAGAAGCCGCTCCAGTTGAGCCCCCAAAAGCCCAGGAGCGGTTAAGATGCTCGACCAAGCGATAATCCACCGATGCCCCTCGACCGTTCACGCGCGCCTCGTCGAGTACCGGGGATGCGCGACCTGCTCCCCGACCAGACCCCGACGTGGGCGCTGCTGGAGTCCGCCGCCAGGCTGACCACCCAGCGCCACGGCTATCAGCGCGTGGTGACGCCGGTCCTGGAGCCCACCGAGCTCTTTTCGCATGCGGTGGGCGAGGGGACCGACATCGTCGACAAGGAGATGTACTCCTTCACCGACAAGGGCGACCGCTCCCTGACCCTGCGCCCTGAGGCCACCGCGTCTGTGGTTCGGGCGTACTTCGAGGGCGGCCTGCACCAGGCACCCCAGCCGGTGCGAGTCTGGTACGAGGGCCCGATGTTCCGCTATGCCCGCCCCCAGGCGGGACGATACCGCCAGTTCTTCCAGTTCGGCGCGGAGGCCATTGGTGATGACTCGCCGGGGCTCGACGTCGAGGTCATCGAGGCCGCGGGCGAGTGGCTCGACGCCTGCGGCGTCACCGGGGTCTCGCTTCAGCTCAACAGCATTGGCGACGCCACCTGCCGTCCCACCTACCGCGAAGCCCTCCGCGATTACTTCCGGCCGCATCTCGACCAGATGTGCGAGGACGACCGCCGCCGCTTCGACATCAACCCGCTGCGGATGCTGGACTGCAAGAAGACCAGCTGCACACCCTTCCACGCGGGCGCGCCCAGCCCGGTCGACTACCTCTGCGGCGCCTGCCGCGAGCACCACGGCCGCGTGCTCGAGGGTTTGGCCGCGCTTGGGATCGAGCACGAGGACAACCCGCGGCTGGTCCGCGGCCTCGACTACTACACGCGCACCGCGTTCGAGTTCTGGCACCTGGACTTGGAGGGCGCCCAGAACGCGCTCGGCGGTGGCGGCCGGTACGACGGTCTTGCGGAGGTCCTCGGGTTCGACGCCACCCCCGGGGTCGGCTTCGCGATGGGATCGGACCGGGTTCTGCTGGCACTTCAGCGCGCCGGCGCCGAGGTGTCCGCTGACGTGGTCGAGGTGTACCTGATTCCCGCAGTCGCGGGCGCCGACGCGGTGGTCCTTCAGGCTGCCCGGGACCTCCGCCGGGAGGGCCGCTCGGCGGTGGTCGACCACAGTGCCCGAAGCCTCAAGGCTCGCATGCGCCAGGCGCAAAAGCTCGGTTCGCCGTGCGTGATCATCGTGGGCGAGGACGAACTGGCCGCGGGGACGCTGACCCTGCGCGACATGACCAGCGGCGAGCAGGTCGCCGCCAAGTCCGACCAGTTGATCGAGCAGGTCGACGCGATTCTCGGGGTTCCCGCGGTGGTGGGCGAATGACGCGCGTGCTCGGCGGTGCCCTGCGCGCCGCCAACGCCGGCGGGCAGGTGCTGCTCAAGGGCTGGGTCGACCGGCGCCGCGACCACGGCGGTGTGCTCTTCGTCGACCTCCGCGACCGCGGCGGCGTGATCCAGGTCGTCTTCAACCCCGAGCTGCAGCCGGATGCGCACGCGACCGCCGACACCTTCCGTTTGGAGTACGTCGTCGAGGTCGAGGGCGAGGTCCGCAAGCGCCCTGCGGACGGCGTCAACCCGAAGATGCCGACCGGCGAGGTGGAGGTGGTCGCGCACCTGACCAGGGTCCTCTCGAGGGCCAAGACGCCGCCCTTCCCGGTCAACGAGGAGAGCAACGTCGAGGATCGCGTCCGGCTGCAGTATCGATACCTCGACCTGCGGCGGGAGCGGATGCAGCGCAACCTGCGCCTGCGAGCGCGGGTCAACAAGACCATCCGCGACTACCTCGACGCCCGTGACTTCCTCGAGGTCGAAACGCCCATCCTCTACAAATCGACCCCTGAGGGCGCCCGCGACTACCTGGTTCCGAGCCGCGTCCATCCCGGCCAGTTCTACGCCCTGCCGCAGTCGCCCCAGACGCTCAAGCAGCTGCTGATGATCGCGGGCTTCGAGCGCTACTACCAGATCGCCCGCTGCTTCCGCGACGAGGACCTGCGGGCCGATCGCCAGCCAGAGTTCACCCAGCTCGACCTCGAGATGTCCTTCGTCTCGGAGGACGAGATCTTCGACCTCATGGAGCCGCTCTTCGTCGAGCTCTGGCGGCTCATCGGCATCGAGATCTCGACCCCATTCGACCGCCTCCCGTTCGAGGAGTCGATCGCCCGCTACGGCACCGACAAACCGGACCGGCGCATCGGCATGGAGATAGGCGACCTCAGTGACGACTTCCGCGACTGCGGTTTCCAGGTCTTCTCGGGGGCGATCGCCGCCGGCGGAGTGGTGCGCGCCTTGGCGGTGCGAGGTGGAGCGGCCCGGCCGCGTCGGGAGATCGACGCCTGGGTCGAGCATGCGCGTGGCATCGGCGCCAGGGGCCTGGCCTGGCTCCCGGTCACCGCCGAACCGGGCGGCCCGGTGGCCAAATACCTCTCCGTCGAGGAGCAGAAAGTGGCCGCCGAACGCACGGGGGCGGGGGAGGGGGACATGGTGATCTTCGCCGCCGGCCCGGCCGCCGAGGCCGCGTCCCTCTTGGGGGTGATGCGCGTCGAGATCGCGCGCCGGATCGAGGTCGTGCCCGACCGGGCCTGGGATTTCCTGTGGATCAACCAGATGCCGATGTTCGAGTGGAACGCTGACGAAAAGCGCCCCGATGCGCTCCACCATCCCTTCACCCGGCCGCTGGACAGCGACCTCGAGATGCTGGAGACCGAGCCGCTGAAGGTCCGGGCCGCGGCGTACGACATCGTGTGCAACGGCAACGAGCTCGGCAGCGGGTCGCTCCGGATCCACGACAGCGAAGTGCAGGCGCGAGTCTTCAGGGCTTTGGGCATCGACGACGCCACCGCCGACGCCCGCTTCGGCTTCTTCCTGGAGGCCCTGCGCTACGGCACGCCTCCGCATGGCGGGATCGCCCCTGGGCTCGACCGCATCACGGCGCTGCTCTGCGGCGAGGAGGGGATCCGCGAAGTGATCGCCTTCCCCAAAACCCAGCAGGCGCAGGACCTGATGGCCGGCACGCCCTCGCGGGTGGACCCGGCGCAGCTGACCGAGCTTGGCATCGCCGTCCTTAAGCCCAGGGCCGACGCCGCCGAAGGCAGCCCGACAAAGCCTTAGTGCGCGGCGCCGGGGCCGACCAGGACTAGATGCCGCCCGTCGTCATTCTCTTCGTCCTCGTCGTCCTGATCCTGACGCAACTCTTCCACCTTCTCTTCCCGGGCCGCATCAGCTACCTTCGACGCGTGATCCTGACGATCGTCGGTGTGCTGCTGGGCGAGGCAGTCGGGGGGCGGTTCCTGCCCGGCGGGCTCAGGCTCGGCGAGCTTCACCTGGTGTGGGATGCGGGCGTCACCACGGCGCTGCAGCTCTTCGGGAACCGGTACCTGGCTTGAAGCCTTGACCGCCGGTTTCAGGGGATTGGTCAAAGACCTCTGGGAGTCGGACTGGACGCACCGCAGCGAGCGACTCCGGGCCACCCTGCCGGGGCGCGTGGTGGCCAAGTTCGTCGACGACAAGGCTCCCGACTGGGCCGTCCAGATCGCGTGGAACTCGCTGCTGTCGATGTTCCCCATCCTGTTGTTTGCGGCCGGGATCCTGGGCTTGGTCCTTGGTTTCGCAGGCATCGAGGGCGAGGACATCCGCAAGAACTTCGTCGCCGTCATACCCAACGGCGACGTGGGCAGCCAGGTGACGATCGCGGTCCGGCAGTTCAAGAAGTCCAGTGGCCTTTTGGCACTGATCGGCTTTGGCGGCCTCCTGGTCGGAGGCACGGCTCTCTTCGGCAACATGGATCGCGCCTTTGCGGCGGTGTACAAGGTCAGGCCTCGCCGCCTCGTGGCGCAGCGCGTGATGTCGGTGGGGATGGTCTTCGTCTTCACCGCGCTCGTCGGGTTGGATATCGGTAGTGCGCTGCTGCTGCCGATTCTCAAGGATCTTGTCGGCTACATCCCGCTGACCATGACCCGAGGAGCCTTGGGTCTCGTCGCGCAGCTGTTCGTGGGCACGGTGCTGTCGTTCGCCTTCTTCGCGACCACCTACCACGTCGTCCCCAACCACAAGATCAAGTGGCGCGAGGTGGTACCCGGCGCGCTGGTTGCGGGGGTTCTGCTGGAGCTGGTCACGCTGGTCTTCCCGCTCTATGTTTCGCTCAACTCTGGGCTGCAGAGGTACGGCCAGGCCTTCGGCCTGCTGTTCGTGCTGATGACGTTCTTCTTCTTCCTGGGCCTGATCATGATGGTCGGGGTCGAAGTCAACAGCGTCGTCCATCCAATCCCCGAGCCACGACCCTCAAGCGGCGTCCGTAAGAAGGCGGCCGGAAAGGTAACATGAGCGCATGGCGCGCGGTCCAGGTTTTGTGATCGGGGTCCTGGTCGGGGGTTTGGGCGGGTTCGCGGCGGGGTATCTCCTCTCACGTGATGGCCAAGCCGATGCCAACGGTTCGATAGGCTCCATCGATCTCACGCCCACCATCGAGCTCAAGAACCATGCTCCAGCGGCCGCCAAGGCCCCGGGAAAGGCTGAAGAGAAGCCTGCCTGACCTCTGCTTGGAGAGGCTGAACCGATGAGCCGCTCCCCGCGCGGCGCGCTGATCAGCGAGCTGAAGATCCCTGCCCAGGCGCCCTTCGTGATGGTGGCCAAACGCGCTGCCAGCGCGCTGGGTTCGACGGCGGGATTCTCGCTTGAGGGCATCGACGACCTCAACATCGCGGTCGCCCAGGCTTGTGAGAAGGCGATCGCGGCCGGCGATCGGATGTGGGGTCCCGGCAACGGGGTTCTCAAGCTCAGCTTCCGGATGGTCGACGGTGGTATGGAGGTGGAGGTGCGCAACCTGCCGGCCCGCCTCGCCTCCGCCGACGAACTGGCCGTCCGCCGCGAGGTCGAGCTGGAACGCCGCAGCGAGTCGCTACGCCGCACCGCCCTGCGCCTTTCGCAGGAGGTCGAGATCGAGCGGAAGGAGCGCGTACGGGCGCAGCGGGAGGCCGTGCGCCTCACCCATGAGGCTCACCTCGCCACCACGGCGGGCGGCCAGCCCGACGCTGATGTGGACCTCGACGATGTGGCCGTCAACATGATTCGACTGTTCGTCGATGAGCTTCGCTACAACGTGGACTCGCATGGCAGCATGCGGATGAGGATGGTCAAGTACCTCGTCGACTGAGTTCAGCCGAGGACAAGCCCCGAAGTCGACCGCCTTCAGGCGACGAGAAGACCCGAAGCGCTAACGTCGAGCGCCAGCGCGAGCTGCTGGTCAAATATCACCAGACTCACGATCCGGCAATCCGCCAGCAGCTGGTGGAGGCCTACTCCAACCTGGTCTATTTCCTGGCTCGCAAGTTCGCCAACCGGGGGGAGCCGCTGGAGGACGTCGTCCAGGTCGGCTTCATGGCCCTCCTGATGGCCATCGATCGCTTTGATCCCGAGCGGGGGCTCGAGTTCACAACCTTCGCCACGCCAACCATCGTGGGCGAGATCAAGCGCTACTTCCGAGACAAGAGCTGGGCGGTGCGGATCCCGCGGCGGCTGCAGGAGCTCAACCTGCGCGCGCGCCAGGCCGGGGAGCGGCTGCAGCACAAGCTCGGCCGGGCGCCCAGCGTCCACGACCTGGCCGCCGACCTGGGCGTCAGCGAGGAAGAGATCCTGGAGGCCTACGAAGCGGGGCCGGCGCAGATAACCGTTCCGCTGGACGCGGGCGGAAGCTCACCGTCAGGCGAAGGCGGTCTGTCGCTGTCGGAGCGGCTGGGTGGTGAGGACGAGAACCTGCAGCGGGTGGAGCTGCAGGGGGTGCTCGATTCGGCGATGGTGCACCTGACCCCCAGGGAGCGCGAGATAATGTACCTGCGATTCGTCGAGGAGCTCCCTCAGAGCGAGGTGGCGCGCCGGTTGGGGATCTCCCAGATGCACGTTTCCCGGCTGCAGCGCGCCGCCGTCGAGAACCTCAAACGCCAGCTGGAGGGCTCAGTCCAAGCTTAATCCTCGTATTCGGCGTTGACCCCGCCCTCTGATACGATGCATCCAACGCCCGATGCTGAGCGCCGAGATCCGCCAGTCCTTCCTCAACTTCTTCGAACGGCAGGGTCACAGGAAGCTCCCCAGCTCATCCCTGATCCCCCACGAAGATCCTTCGGTGCTGCTCACAACCGCGGGCATGCAGCAGTTCAAACCGATCTTCATGGGCCAGGCCCAGCCGCCCGCGCCGAAGGCGACGACAGTGCAGAAATGCTTCCGGACGGTCGACCTGGACGAGGTCGGTGATTCCAGCCATCTCACCTTTTTTGAGATGCTCGGCAACTTCTCATTCGGTGACTACTTCAAGGAGGGCGCGATCGAGTTCGCCTGGGAGTACCTGACCCGAGAACTCAGCCTCGATGCGGCTCGGTTGCAGCCCACCGCGCACCCAACCGACGACGATGCCTCCGCGCTCTGGAAGAAGGTTTCGGGCAAGGACGTCATTCGCCTGGAGGACAACTTCTGGGGCCCCGCCGGCGCCTCCGGACCGTGCGGGCCCGACTCCGAGGTCCACTTCGACTTTGGTCCAGAGGCCGGCTGCCGGGGGCCGGACTGCTACCCCGGGCACTGCGATCGCTACCTCGAGGTGTGGAACCTGGTCTTCATGCAGTTCGACCAGCTTCCCGACGGCTCGCGGCAGCCGCTGGCGCGCACTGGTGTCGACACCGGCATGGGATTGGAGCGGCTGGCGGTCGTCGTCAACGGACTCCAGAGTGTGCACGACACCGACATCTTCATGGCGCTGCGCGATCAATTTGAGTCGCGCGCGGGTGCCTCCGGCGGTCGCTCTGGTGACGGGGTCGCGTTCTCTTCGCGACTGCTCGCCGACCATGCGCGGGGCACCGCGTTTCTGATCGCCGACGGCGTCCGACCGGGCAACGAGGGCAGAGGCTACGTCCTGCGTCGAATGATCCGGCGGGCGACCCTCCACGGCGAGCGTCGCCTCGGGATCGAGGGGCCGCTTTCGGGCTCGGTGAGTCGGGTCGTCGAGCTTATGGGTGACGCCTACCCGGAGCTTGGTCAGCGCCGGAGCGCGATCGAGGCCACCCTGAAGTCTGAGGAGGGAGCCTTTCGCCGCACCCTCGATGCCGGCCAAAGCGCGTTCGCCGAGGTGGCCTCGAAGAGCTCTGGGATCATTCGCGGCGAGGACGCCTTCCGGCTTCACGATACGTATGGGTTCCCGATCGACCTGACCGTGGAACTGGCCGCGGAGCAGGGCTTGTCGGTCGACCGCGAGGGCTTCAACGAGCAGCTCGCGCAACAGCGGCTGCGGAGCCGCCGCGGTGCCAAGCGCACCGCCGTTCAGCGCACCGGTATTCCCGCGACCCGGTTCCTCGGCTATGACACCCTGGCCGCCGGGGGCATCGTTCAGCGGATATTCCGCGGTGACGCCGAAGTCGAGGCGGCGCACGGAGGCGATGAAGTCGAGGTCTACGTCGACCGCACACCGATGTACGCGGAGGGCGGTGGCCAGGTCGGCGATATCGGCATCATCGAGGGGCCACTTGGGACGGTGGAAGTGCGCGACGTGCAGCGACAGGGCGACGCCCACGCACACTACGGGGTCGTGGTCTCGGGTGACGTGTTAGTGGGTGAGGAGGTCCAGGTCGAGGTCGACCACGAGGCTCGATGGGCCACCATGCGCCACCACTCGGCCACCCACCTGCTGCACAGGGCGCTTCAGACCGTGCTCGGCGACGGCGCCACCCAGGCCGGTTCATACGTTGCGCCCGACACCTGCACGTTCGACTTCAACCTCGACCGGGCCGTTAGCGCCGACGAGATGGACGCCGTCTTCCGGATCGTCAACCGCGCTGTCCGAGACGACCTGCCCAAAACCACCGACGTGATGGCGCTTGAAGATGCGCGCCGGAGCGGCGCCATGATGCTCTTCGGCGAGAAGTACGGCGACGTTGTCCGCGTCGTCAGCTTCGGGCAGTTCTCGACCGAGCTCTGCGGCGGCACCCACGTTGAGCGCACCGGGCAGATCGGTGCGGTGGTGCCGGTGACCGAGAGGAGCGTTGGCGCCGGCCTGCGACGCCTTGAGTTTTTCGCCGGCGAGCGGGCCGAGAGCTACCAACGAGACATCCAAGCAGCGGCCGAGGCGGCGGCGCGGGTGCTGCGCGTGGGCCGGGCGGAGCTGGCCGACCGCGTGGAGGCGCTCATCGAGGAGCGCAAGCGGTTGCAGAAGGACATCGACGACCTGCGGCGGCGGAGCGTCGAAGGCGACGGTAATGTGCCTGGACATGGTTTTGCCGACGGCATTGCTTACCAGATCGTCGGTTCGGACGATGCCGACTTCATCCGCTCCCTCGCCGATCGGCTGCTTGAGGTTGAGACCACGGCGCAGGCGGCTTTGGTGATAGGCGGCTCGGGGGATTCCGGCCGGGTGGTCGTCAAGACCAGGCGAGGCGCCAATCTGAACGCCAACGATGCCTTTGGACGGATCAGGGCGGCCGTCGGCGGCAAGGGCGGTGGCAATGAGGTCCTGGCCCAGGGCGGCGGCTTCAGCGTGACCGAGTTCGACCGCATCGTGGATGCGTTAAAGACGTGGATCATCGAGAACGGCGAAGCGAAAGACCCGGGATGAAGCGCTTCTTCAACCGTGGCGACCAGAACGCTAACCACTACACCGCGCTCGACATCGGCACCGAGTACATCAAGGCACTGATCATCCGCCGCGAGGGCGACAACGGCATCGTGCTCGGCGTCGGCCGGCAGCAACAGTCATACGCAGACATGGTGTCGGGAGCCGTGGCCGACATCCAGGCGGTGATAGACAACTGCAACCACGCGCTCGAACAGGCCGAGGACATGGCCGAGGCCATTCCTGGCCGCGCCGTTATCGGCATCGCCGGCGAGCAGGTCAAGGGCTTCTCCACGGCTGTGACGGTGCCTCGCCACGACCCCGGTCAGCGCATCAACCGGGTCGAGCTGCAGAACACCCTTGAGATGGTCCAGAAGCGGGCGATGCGCGAAGCCGCCCACCTCATGGGCGAGGAGCTGGGCGTGCCCGAGGTCAGCCTCAAGCTGATCCACTCCACCATCACCACCGTCCGCATCGACGGTTACCTGGTCACCAACCCGATGGACTTCCAGGGCAAGTCGATGGAGATCACGGTCTTCAACACCTTCGCCCCCCTGACCCACATCGGCGCGCTGCAGACGATCGCCGCGGAGTTGGACCTGGAGCTGATCGCGACCGTCGCGGAGCCCTTCGCGATGGCGCGCTGCTGCGCCACCGACGAGGTCTACGAGTTCGGCGGTATCTTCGTCGACGTCGGCGGCGGCACCACGGACGTGGCACTGATCCGCAACGGCGGCATCGAGGGGACCAAGATGTTCACCATCGGCGGCCGCGTCTTCACCAAGAAGATCGCGGCGCACCTCAACCTCAGCTTCGTCGAGGCAGAAGAGCTCAAGGTCCGCTACTCGCGCGGCAAGGTCTCCGAAGACCGGGTGAAGCAGCTCCGCGCGCTGCTGGCGCCCGACGCGGAGGTGCTTGTCAATGGTGTCGCCCTCACCCTGCAGCAGCTGGCGAAGGCAGACCGGCTACCCTCCAACATCTACCTCGCCGGGGGTGGCAGCGCCCTCCCCGAGATCGAGGAATACCTCAACGCCTATCCCTGGATGGAGCAGCTGCCCTTCCCGCGGAAGCCTGTGGTTAGAGCGCTGGCGCCAACCGACGTGCGTAACATCTACGATTCCACCGGGTTACTTTTGAGCCAGCAGGACATCACCCCCATGGGCCTGGGCTACCAGGCCATCCAAGAGGATGAGGGGGAGAAGGACCTGCTCTACAGCACCATGCGCCGCATCATGCGTGCGATGAAGGTCTGATCTGAAGCGATGTCGAAGGTGATCTACGCCGAGCCCGACGACGAGATCACCAATCTCGTCGACCGGCTCCGCTCCGAGAAGACGGAGAAGGAGTTGGTCTTTGTCCTGCCCGGCGGCTCGCGGGTACTGCACTCCAACCTCAACGCCCGGCTGCTCAAGCAGTACAGCAACTCGCTCGGCAAGAGCACTTCGGTGATCAGCCCTGATGCTCGCACCCAGGCGGTTGCCATTGAGACTGGCTTCTCAGTCTTCCCGACGATGGCTGCGTTCGAGTCCGGCAAGGCGATCGACAGGGCCGTGGACGCGGGTGCGGCACCCGAGGCCAGCCCCGGCATGCTGGCCTCGCTGCCGGTGGGGTCCGGCGAGTTCGAGGCCGTGCCCACCACCCGACGCCCTCCGCCTCCGCCTGTGACCCCGCGAACGCGGCCCAAGCCCGCCGCCGCGGCGGCGGAGGTCAGTGGCGGACGGGCCCGCTACATCCCCTACGTTCTCGGCGGGGTCGGGGTGTTGCTGATCCTGCTCATACTGTTCCTGTTTGTATTGCCGTCGGCGACGGTGCAGATCGTGATCCCGGCGCGTGCGATCTCGGCCCAACCCACCATCACCGGGTCGACGGCGGCGCCCGGGCCCAATGACACCGCCAG
>DAITAT010000002.1:0-68328 GCA_036824145.1 Candidatus Dormiibacterota bacterium | reverse complement strand
CCCAACCCACCATCACCGGGTCGACGGCGGCGCCCGGGCCCAATGACACCGCCAGCGTCCAGACCGTGATCCAGCAGGCCCAGGAGCAGATGCAGCAGGCCAATATCCCGGCCACTGGGCAGAAGGCGATTCCTGCCGTGCCTGCAACGGCCCAAATTGTTATCAGGAACAATTCGGGGTTTGGGATCACGTTCCAGACAGGCCACAGCTATGAGGTGGTGACTTCCGATGCCAGCCAAAAATTCGCACTCACTCCTGCCTCCGACGTGACCGTGGACAGCGGCAAATCATCGCCGCCAGAGACCGTAACTGCCAAGACCGCCGGTGTGGCTGGCAACGTCCAGGCTCACACCATTACTCAGATTTCAGGAGCTCCCCCCAATGTCACGGCGGACAACGCAGCGGCGGCAGCGGGTGGAGTTGACGCGACCACGAAGGTCGTGGTGGCCCAGACGGACGAGGACAAGGTCAAGAAGGCGCTGGGCGATCAGCTGACGACCACGGTCAACGCCGACCTGGCCAAGAGCGCCGGCAAGCCAAAGCTGCTCCCGGAGACACTGGTGATCAGCGTGGATGCCAGCTTCGACAAAAAGGCGGGAGACGAAGCGCCCAACTTCAACGGCACCGTGACGGTCAAGGCGACGGAGCTCAGTCTCGACGACGCCAAGGTCAAGCAGCTGCTCACCGAGGCGTTGAAAAAGCAGGCCCCGGCCGGCTACGCCATCACCGACAACCCCCTCAAGCTGGACTACAAGCTGACGCAGCACGATGAGAAGGGAGCTGTGGTCCTCAGCGGCACCGCGTCGGGGTTCATGGCCACCGCCATCAACAAGGACGACATCCGCAGCCATATCACGGGCAAATCGATCGCCAAGGCGCGGGCGTACATCCACGGCAACATCGACTCCAGCACCATCATCATCAACGAGAGCCCGTCGCTGATCCCGTGGCTGCCGTACATCGGCAGCCGCATCGACGTCAAGACCACGGTGGAGAACCCTCAGCCAGGATGAGGGTCCTGGCCGTCGACCCCGGCAAGGTCAGGGTCGGCCTGGCCCTCAGCGACGAAGGCGGCCGGCTGGCCACGCCTCATTCGACCCTGTCGGCGGGCGCGCGGCTGGCGGAAAGGATTGCCGATGTCGCCCTGGAGGCGGGCGCCGGTTCCGTAATCGTCGGCCTACCCAGGCGCCTCGACGGCAGCGAGGGACCGGAGGCCGAGGCGGCTCGTGCGCTGGCGGATGAGATCGCTGCCGCCAGCGGGCTTGCCGTCGAGCTCTGGGACGAACGCTTCACGAGCTCGATGGCGGAGAGCGCCCTCCGTAGCTCCCGCCCCAAGCGCGGGCGGAAGGTAGCCACGGCCCGGCGCGAGGCCACCGACCGGGTGGCGGCGGCGGTGCTGCTGCAGTCCTACCTCGACCGGTCGGCCGCCAACCCCCGATGAACCCTGGGCGCACCTTCTTCATCGCGGCGGCGGTCGCGGTGGTGCTGATCGGCGGCGGCGGTTTCGCCGCTTACAGCCAATACCACGGCCAGGTCTATGACGCGCGCCGGCTGGGCCAGGGTCCCGCCGTGGTCGACATTCCCGCCGGCGCCGGGGTTTCTGGAGTGGGGGACATCCTCGTGCGCCAGGGGGTGATCGGCAGCTCGCTGGCCTTCGAGATCTATGTCCGGACCAATGGGCTGGCCGACCGCCTCGAGGCGGGTCACTACTCGATTCCGGGCGGCTCCAGCATGGCCGCCGCGCTGGCACTGATGTCCCACGCCACCGGCACCCAGGTCCGGGTCACCATTCCCGAGGGCTTCATCCAGAAGCAGGTGGCCGCATTGTTCGAGCAGAAGGGGTTGTTTAGCGCCGCTGCCTTCCTCAACGCGGCCAACAAGGGCACCTTGTCCCAGACCTTCCTGGCCGGCCGCCCCCCCGGCTCCGGACTCGAGGGCTACCTCTTCCCTGACACGTACTTCTTCGATCCCAAGGTCAAGCCCGCGGCGGCGATCAATGTTCTCCTCGACAACTTTGCCGCCAAGGTCCCCGCCGCCCTCCGCGCCCACGCCGCCGACCAGCACGGCAGCTTTTCCCAGGCACTCGTGCTCGCCTCGATCATCGAACGCGAGGCGGCGTTCGACAAGGATCGGCCTTACGTCGCGGCGGTGTTCTACAACCGGCTGGCACAGGGGCAGCCGTTGCAGTCGGACGCGACGGTGGCCTACGCCAAGGGGCAGAGCACCACCGTCATCACCGAAGAGGACAAGGCCCTGAACTCTCCCTTCAACACATATCTCCACACCGGCCTGCCGCCGGCGCCGATCAGCAACCCTGGCCTGGCCTCGATCCGGGCGGCACTGATGCCCGCGTCGGGGTTCACCTACCTCTACTTCCTGACCGATCCCAGCGGCCACGCTCATTTCAGTCGCACCCTCGACCAGCACAACCAGTGCCAGGTCAACCTCAGCGCCTGCCCCATGGCTCCCTGACGGCGATGCGGGTGCTCTTGCTCGGCCACCCCGTCGCCCATAGCGTTTCGCCGGCGGTGCAGAACGCCGCCTTCGCCGCGAGGGGCATGCCCCACCGATACGAGCCTGTCGACGTCGCGCCTGAGGCGGTCGGCGCAGCGCTGGAGGACCTGCGCCACGACGATTGCCTGGGGGCCAACGTCACGGTGCCGCACAAGCTGGCGGTGGTGCCTTTCCTGGACGAACTTGACCCGCTCGTGGAGACGATCGGCGCGGTGAACACCATCGTCAATCGCGGCGGCCGCCTCTCCGGCTACAACACCGACGTCGAGGGGGCCTGGAAAGGCCTGCTGGAGCCCGTGGTTGACACCATCGGGGGCGCGCGCGTGGTGCTCGCCGGCGCAGGCGGCGGCGCTCGAGCTGTGATTGCCGCGCTCGAACGCGCCCTGCACCGGGCCCCGGCGCTGGTCGTGGTGATGGCGCGGGACGATGCCCAGGCCGCAGAGGTCGCGGAGCTGGGATCCCGCCGTGGGCTATCAACCGGCGCCGCGGCCTGGTCCGAGCTGATCGACGCCTGCGAAGGCGCAAAAGTCCTCATCAACTGCACGCCGCTGGGCCTGCACGGAGAGGACCCCTTCGAGGGGGTGGCGCTTGCCGGCCGGGCCGTCCTCGACCTGGCCTACGCGCCAGGCGGCACGCCGCTCGTCAGACGGGCGCGCGCCGAGGGAGCGTCGAGCGCTCTCCAGGGCGACCAGATGCTCCTCCACCAGGGCGCTCACGGGTTCCGGCTTTGGACGGGCGTGGATCCACCGATCGAGGCGATGCGGGCCGCCCTTCAGGAGGCGATGGCATGACCCCGGTGATGATCGGGTGACCGCGTTCGTCACCGGGCTGGTGGCCGCGTTGGTAGGGGCGGCCGTCGGCATCGGCACCCACCGGCTCAACCAGAGGCTTGGCCGGGGCGAAGAGGAGGCGACCGAACCGCCCTTGCCCGGCGAGCGTTTCTGGGCCCCGGTGCTGGATGCGGCGGCGCTGGGCTTTCTCTGCTTCCGCTTCGGCGTCAACCCGCGCTCGCTCGCGGCGGCGCTGCTGCTGGTGGTCCTGGTCCAGGTCTTCGTCTTCGACGCGCGCCATCGCCTGATCCTCAACAAGGTCATCTACCCGTCGATCGCGCTGGCGCTGCTGACCTCGCCGGTGAATCCTCTGCTCCAGGGCGACAACGGGCTGGGAAAGCTGGACTCGGCCCTGCTGGGGGCGGCGCTCGGAGGAGGAATCTTTTTCGTCTTTGTGATCATCAGTCGTGGCGGCGTCGGCCTTGGTGACGCCAAGCTCACGTTCTTGCTGGGCGCCACACTCGGGTTTCTGCCGATCCCGACCTCGCCGATCATCCGGGCCCTCATCTACGGCATCATCGTCGGCGGCGTGGCGGCGGCATTCTTGCTGATTTCGCGGGTGCGCGGGATGCGCGACTTCATCCCCTACGGGCCGTTTCTTTGCCTCGGCGGCGCGGCGGCCGTGCTTTTGCCCTGCGGCCTGCTGGGCCCGGCCAGCTGCTGATCAGCACGCCCGCACCGGGGCGCCGCTTAAGATTCAGCCATGGCTGAAGACAAAGATCTACTTCCCGGGGAGACCCGGCTGCTGCACATCAACCGCCACCCCCTGGTGCTGGTGAAGGAAGTGCTGGTTCCCACCCTGGTGGACCTGGCGATCTCGATAGTCCTGGTTTTGATCAAATTCAGCGGGACGCTGCGAGATCTCCGCTGGTTCATTGTGCTGGCGATGTTGCTGGGGCTGTTCGTCTACCTCGACGTCCGATACATCATCTGGCGCTCGGTGACGTACACCATCACAGACCAGCGCATCCTGCAGCGGCGGGGCGTACTGGGTAAGTTCACCCGTTCGATTGGGATAGCCCGCGTCCAGGATGTGAGCACGTCTCAAAGCGTCTTTGGCCGGCTCTTTGATTTCGGCGACGTGGAGATCGAATCCGCGGGCAAGGACGGCGCCGAGATCTTCACCTATGTGCCCGATCCCGAGCGTTTCCGAAACATCCTCTTCGAGCAGCTTCACGGTCCCAACGCCCCTCCCGGCGCCGCGACGTGATTCGGTTCCTCACCGCGGGGGAGTCCCACGGTCCGCGCCTGGTGGTCATCGTCGACGGCCTGCCGGCGGGGATGCGGCTGCGCGCCGCAGATATCAACACCGACCTGCGCCGGCGCCAGGGCGGCTACGGCAGGGGCGGGCGGCAGCAGATCGAGCGAGATGAGGTGGAGATCGTGGGCGGCGTCCGCCTCGGCCGGAGCCTGGGGACGCCGATCGCGATGGTCCTCGTCAACCGCGATTTCCCCAACTGGGAGAAGACGATGTCGCCGGCGCCCACCGGGTTCCCGCCGACCAAGGTAACCCGGGTCCGACCCGGCCACGCCGACCTCGCCGGCGCCCTCAAGTACGGCTTCGACGACGTCCGCAACGTCCTCGAGCGGGCCTCGGCGCGGGAGACAACCAGTCGCGTCGCCGCCGGTGGCGTGGCCAAACAGCTGCTGCGCACGTTCGGGATCGAGATCCACAGCTACGTATCGCGCGTCGGCAAGGTGGAGGCGCAAGTGCCCGAAGTCATCGACTGGGAGAAGGTGGAGGCTTCCCCGGTGCGCACTCCCGACCCCGTCGCCGAGGCCAAGATGATCCGCGCCATCGACCGCGCCCGCAAGGACGGTGACACCCTGGGCGGCGTCTTCACCGTCGTCGCCAGCGGGGTACCGGTCGGCCTCGGCACTTACGCGCAGTGGGACCGGCGCCTCGACGGGCTGCTCGCCCAGGCCATTGTCAGCGTGCCGGCGGTCAAGGCGGCGGAGTTGGGCGCGGGCGTGGCGGCGGCTTCGCTGCCCGGCTCGCAGGTCCACGACCAGCCGCGCTACAGCAAGGCCAGGGGCTTCTACCACCTGACCAACCGCCAGGGTGGCCTCACCGGGGGTGTCACCGACGGCATGCCAGTGGTGGTCAGCGGCTACCTCAAGCCGATCTCGACGCTGAAGAAGCCGCTGACATCAGTGGACATCGCCACCAAGAAGGAGATCCAGGCCCACTACGAGCGCAGCGACATCTGCGTGGTGGCGGCTGCCGGGGTGATCGGGGAGGCGATGGTGGCGCTGACGCTGGCCGGGGCGCTGCAGGCCAAGACCGGCGGCGATTCCATCAAAGAGATGCGGCGCAACCTGAACGCATTCCTGCGCTCAGCCCGCTGAGGCGTGGCCAAGAACCTGGTCCTGGTCGGATTCATGGGCAGCGGCAAGTCGAGCGTCGGCCGCCTGGTCGCCGCCGCCCAGGGGGTTGATTTCATCGATCTCGATGAGCGCATCGAGGAGATGACGGGCCAATCCATCGAGGCGATCTTCGAGCAGCAGGGTGAGGCGCGCTTTCGGAACTTCGAGTCGGCGGCGCTGGCTCGAGCGCTGGCCGATGGCGGCAGCGTGGTTGCCGTCGGCGGTGGCGCGGTGATGGACGACCGCAACTGGGCGCTGATCCAGGACGGCAACCTGGTGGTCCGGCTGCGGGCGTCGGAAGAGGCGACCCTGGAACGGCTTGGCGATGGCGAGGCGCGGCCGCTTGCCGGCGCGGGGCGGCTAAAAGACCAGCCGGAGCTGCAGCAGAAGCTGCTTACCCTGGCGGCCGCCCGCGAGAGCCGCTACTCCGAGGCTGTGGTCCAGCTCGACACCACCGGGCGCTCGATCGAGGCCGTCGCGGTGGAAGTAGCCGAGCTGGCTCGAGGCGCCGGCATCGGGAGCGCGACCGCCGATGCCTGAGCTCACGGTCAGCGCCGCCTCCGGGGCGTACCCGATCGCGATCGAGGGGGGGAGCCTGGCCCGGCTCGGCGCCCGGATCGACGAGCTCGCGGGCGGCTCGAAGGTGCTGATCATCGCGGACCAGAACACCGCCAAGTTGCTGCCTCGGGGCCTGGCCCTCCAGGCCGCCCGGCCGCTGCTCCGGATCCCCCCAGGGGAAACCAGCAAGAGCCTGAGGTGGGTCGAGAAGGCCTGCTCGGCGGCGGCCGTCACGGGCCTCGATCGCGGCTCCCTGATAGTGGCGGTGGGCGGGGGCGTGGTGGGCGACCTGGCCGGGGTCGTGGCCGCCACCTACATGCGCGGAATCCGGTTGCTGCAGGTCCCCACCACGCTGCTCGCGATGGTGGACAGCGCCATCGGCGGTAAGGCGGCGGTGAACCTGAAGGCGGGCAAGAACCTGGTCGGCGCTTTCAAGCCCCCGGTGGAGGTTTTCATCGACCCCGACCTGCTCTCCGGGCTGCCCGGCCGCGAGTTCCGGAGCGGGCTGGCCGAAGTGCTCAAGTACTCTATGATTGCGGACGAACAGTTGTACGACTCGCTCCTTGCCAATCGCGAAAAAGTGCTTCAAAGGAACATCGATTTGCTCACTGACGTGGTCACGATCTGCTGCGCCATCAAGGCGGGCGTGGTCTCGCGCGACGAGCAGGAGACGGGCGAGCGGGCGATCCTCAACTACGGCCACACGCTGGGGCACGCGCTGGAGGCCGCCACCGGTTATGCGCGCTTCACCCACGGGGAGGCCATCAGCATCGGCATGGCGGTCGCGGGTGAGATCGGCGCCGAGTTGGGGGTGACCCCCGTCGATGTGGTCGAGCGCCAGGGGGCGCTGTTGGAGTCGTACAAACTGCCGCAACGAGCCCCCAAGGCTGCCTCCGTCGGCGACGTGATGGCGGTCATCTCCAGGGACAAGAAGGCCCGCGCGGGCGTCACCCCGTGGGTGCTGCTGGACCGGCTCGGCCATGCGGTGCCCGGGCACCGCGTCAACCGCGACATGGCGGAGCATTTCATCGGCCGGGCTCTGGGGGCGGGCTGATGCGCCTCGTCGTGGTCCTCAATGGCCCCAACCTCAACCGTCTCGGAGTCCGCGAGCCCGCGATCTACGGCACCACCACCCTGAGCCAGGTCGAACAGATGCTGGTCGCGCGCGGCGCCGAGCTGGGCTGGGCCGTCGAGACCTACCAGTCCAACCACGAGGGCGACCTCATCGATCGCATCCAGGCGGCCGCCGACCAGAATGCCGACGCGCTGATCCTCAACCCTGGGGCCCTGACCCATTACAGTTATGCGCTCCTCGATGCCTTGGAATCGGTGGACCTGCCGGCGGTCGAGGTCCACATCTCCGACATCGACCAGCGCGAGGAATGGCGCCGCAAGTCGGTCACCAGCGAGGCGTGTGTGGCGATGATCAAAGGCAAGGGCATTCAGGGGTACATCGAGGCGCTCGAGTTCCTGGCCGCGCGGGCGGCGACCGAGGTGTCCTCGTGATCGACGCCGGCGACCTGCGCAACGGCTCGGTCTTCGAGCGCGACGGACAGCTGTATGTTTGCGTCGGCTACTCGCACATGAAGATGGGGCGGGGCACCGCCCAGGTGCGCGCTCGCCTGCGCAACCTCAAGACCGGGGCCATCATCGACGAGACTTTTCGTCCCGAGCAGCGCTTCGCCAAGGTGCGCATCGAGAAGCGAAACATGCAGTACCTCTACAGCGACGGCGACCAGTACCACTTCATGGACACCAACACCTACGACCAGGTGGCGCTGCCGGCCTCAGCCATTGGTGACGCCCTCAAATACCTCAAAGAAGGCTCCGAGATCACCGTTCTGTCATACGAGGACCAGCCGATCGGGGCCGAGCTACCCACCTCCGTCAACCTCGAGGTGACCGCAACCGACCCCGGCTTCAAGGGCGACACCGCGACCGGGACCTCGAAGCCGGCGACGCTGGAGACCGGGTTGACGGTGGCGGTGCCCCTGTTCGTCAACCAGGGCGATAGGATCAAGGTCGACACCCGAACCGGCGAATACATGGAGAGGGCCTGATATGACCGAGATCGCGCCAGCGTTCCAGCCGACCAACGGTCGGGTCAAGGTGGCCAATGAGGTGATCGCCCAGATCGCCGCGATGACGGCGCTGCAGATCCCCGGCGTGGCGGGCGTGGCCGACCGCAGCAACCAGATCACTCGCGTCATCCGCCGCGGCGGTCTGCACAAGGGCGTGCGCGTGGAGCTGACCGATGAAGACACCCTCAAGCTCCAGGTCCTGCTGGTGGCCTACAGCGGGCGTAACCTTCCCGAACTCGCCGCCGAGGTTCAGAAGCGGGTGATCGCGGCGGTGGATCGGATGCTGGGGCTCAAGACCAGCAACGTCGACGTGTTCTTCGCCGACGTGCGCTTCAACGAAGCCGAAGCCTGATTTCCGTTCGGTCGGCAACCGTGGGTAGACGTCACCTGGCTCGAGAGGTGGCCATGCAGGCGATCTTCGAGCTCGAGCATCGGGCCGACGATCCCGAGGCAGCGGTGAGATACCACCTCGACGAGGGCGGCGTCGACAAGGCGCAGTGGGACTTCGCGGTCGACCTGGTGCGGGGCACCCTCGCCCACCAGAGCGAGATTGACAAGGTGATCGGGGACTCCTCGACCCACTGGCGGCTGGAGCAGATGGCGGGCGTGGAGCGGGCCGTCCTGCGCCTCGCCACCTACGAACTGCTGTTCTGCCCCGACGTGCCGGTGAAGGCCGCCATCAACGAGTCGATCGAGCTGGCCAAGACTTTTGGTGGTGACGAGGCCGGACGCTTCGTCAACGGGGTGCTGGGGCGCATCGTGACGCAGGTGCCGCGCGCGGCCGGTGGCACGCCGTGAATGTCTTGCGGGTTGGTGACCTGGCCGAGTTCCTGGACGAGGTCATCTCCGACCAACCAGGTTTGCAGGATGTCTGGGTCGAGGGCGAGGTCGCGGATTGCAAGGTCTCGCGCCAGGGACATTGTTACCTGACTCTCAAAGACGACCGCGCCAGCCTCCAGGCGGTCGCTTTCCGCCTCACCTACAACAGCATTCGCTTCCAGATCCTGCCCGGGATGATGCTCCTGGTCCACGGCAAGATCCAGCTGTACAAGGACCGCAGCCAGCTTCAGCTGATCCTGGACAGTGCCCAGCCATCAGGGGTTGGCGACCTGTTCCTGGCGTTCGAGCAGTTGCGCAAGAAGCTCGAGGCGGAGGGCCTCTTCGCGGAGAACATCAAACGCCCGCTGCCGGCATTCCCGCGGCGGGTCGGCATCGTCACCTCTGAGTCGGGCGCCGCCCTGCGCGACGTGATCAAGGTGCTGAGGCGTCGCTGCCCCGTGGTGCCGGTGTTACTGTCCCACGCGCCGGTCCAGGGCGAGGTGGCGGCGGCGGCGCTGGTGCGGGCGCTGCGTAGAGTGGCGACCCGGCCGGGTGTCGATGTCGTGCTGCTAGTCCGTGGCGGCGGCTCGATCGAAGACCTGGCTTCCTTCAACGACGAGACCCTGGCTCGGGGTATCCGGGCCTGCCCGGTGCCGGTGGTGGTCGGCGTGGGCCACGAGACCGACTACACGATCGCCGACTTCGCGGCTGACATGCGGGCATCGACCCCCTCGATGGCGGCGGAGCTGGCGGTGCCGGACCTGGCCGACCTGCGCCGCCAGGTAGTGGACCGACGGCAGCGGCTCAACGTCTCCGTCAGTCGCGAGCTGGACACCAAGCGCGAGCAGCTGCGGGCGGCGAGCGACCGGCTCGGCCGTCAGAGCCCGGCGCTGCGGGTGCCGGAGCTGCGCCAGCGGCTCGACGAGCGCCAGGAGCGGCTCGGCGCGGCGTTGCGGGCCGGTATCGAGCGCGCTCGTCGGGCGCTGGAGGCCGAACGCGGCCGCCTGGAGGCACTCAGCCCGATGGCGGTACTGGGCCGCGGCTATAGCCTGGCGCGCGACGAGTCCGGCGCCGTTGTGATGTCGATCGCCGGGCTGGCGCCGGGGCGGCGGCTGACCACCGTCTTTGCCGACGGCTCGGTGCTCGGCGAGGTGATCGAGGTGCGTGCGGCGCAGGAGGGAAGCCATGGCTGAGACCCCGACCGAAATCCAGGCGTTGAGCTATGAGGACGCGCTCAAGGAGCTGGAAGCGCTGATCCGCAAGCTCGAGAGCGGCAGCGTCGACCTGGCTGACTCGATTGCCTCCTACGAGCGTGGCGCGGCGCTGGCAGCGCACTGCTCCAAGCTGCTGCAAGCGACCGAGCAGAAGGTGGAACGGCTGGTCCTCGGATCTGACGGCAAGCCCGCGGAGGAGCCTCTGCCGAGCCTGGATGAGGACGAGAGCTGAACAACCCCTACATCACCATCCCGGTCGTCGCCTGGTTGATCGCCCAGGTGATCAAGGTGGTCGAGGACTCGGTTCGCCAGCGCCACCTCGACTTCCGCAGGTTGGCGACGGCGGGAGGGATGCCCAGCTCCCACACCGCACTGGTGCTCTCGCTGACGACCGTGATCGGCTCCAAGCGCGGGATCAACAGCCCTGAATTCGCGATCTCGGCTATCTTCAGCGCCGTGGTGATGTACGACGCCACCGGGGTACGTCGTGCCGCCGGCCGCCAGGCGCGCGTCCTCAACCGCATCGTCGACGATCTCTTCCACGCCGAGGGGCTCAAGGAAGAACGCCTTCGCGAACTCCTCGGCCACACCCCGGTCGAGGTCATCGCCGGTGGACTGCTGGGGTTCCTGGTGGCGGTGGTGATGCTGGGCTCGTGAGCAAGACAACCGCGGCGTCCGCGCACCGCCTCGACCAGGCCCTGGTCGATCGCGGCCTGGTCGAGTCGCGCCAGAAAGCGCAAGCGCTGATTCGCGCTGGCCAGGTCCGCCTCAACGGCGTGGTCGCCGAGCAAGCCGACCAGCGAGTTGCTGAGGGCGCGGACGTAGAGCTGGCGGCGCGCTCGCGCTTTGTCGGCCGGGGAGGGGAGAAGCTCACCGGAGCGCTGGACGACCTGGGTGTCGATCCTGGCGGTCGTGTCTGCCTCGACGCCGGCGCCTCAACCGGCGGGTTCACGGACGCCCTCCTGCAGCGCGGCGCAAGACTGGTCTACGCGATCGACGTCGGATACGGGCAACTTGCCTGGCGGCTGCGTCAGGATGAGCGCGTGGTTGTCCTCGAACGCACCAACATCCGCCACCTGGCTGCGCTGGAAGGGCCGGCGCCGGACCTGGCTGTGGGCGATCTCAGCTTTATCTCCCTGCGCCTGGTGGTGCCGGCGATCCGGCGCCTGCTGGCACCGGGTGGCGAGATCCTGGTCCTCCTCAAGCCGCAGTTTGAGCTCGGTCGCGGCCGAGTCGGCAAGGGCGGCGTGGTGCGCAGCCAGGACGACCGTGATGAAGCGCTCTCGAGCTTCATCACGTGGGCCGCCGACGAAGGCCTCAAGCTGCTCGGTACGGTGGCCTCCCACGTGGTCGGCGCCAAGGGCAACCAGGAGTATTTCGTGCACATGCGAGCCCGTGCCTGACGTCCTCTTCGTCCTCCATGCGCGCGTCAGCGCTGACGACCCGGCGGTGGTCCGCGCCAGCGGCCGGCTGGCCGAGCACGGCCATGCGGTCGAGCTCTTCCACCGGCAGGTGCCCAACGACAAGCCCGGACGGGTCGAAGGCGACCGCCCTCTGGAGCCCGCCCTGGTTGAGGGCAAGAAGCTGGTGGTGACCTTTGGTGGTGACGGTACCTTCATCCACGCCGCCCGGACCGCCCTCGTCCACCAGGTGCCGGTGATGGGCGTCAACCTGGGCCGGCTGGGATTCCTGGCCTGGGTCACGCTGGAGACCGCTGAGGCTGCCTGCACCGCCTGGGCCGAGGGTCGATTTGAACTCGAGCAACGGGCGACAATGTTGGTGCGCTACGGCAACGGCGAGTATCTCGCCATCAACGAGGCAGCGCTCCTCAAGGACCCCATCGCCAACGTGATCCAGCTCGAGGTCAGCGTCGATGGCGTCGAAGCGGGGATGTTCCACGCCGATGGTTGCGTGGTGGCCACGCCGACCGGGTCGACCGCCTACGCTGCCTCGGCCGGTGGTCCGATCCTGGACCCGCGTGCGGACGCGATCGTGCTGGTGCCGCTCAACCCGCACACGCTGGCCACGCGCGCCCTGGTGCTGCCCGCTCGCAAGACGATTGAGCTGCGCGTCGACGAGGAGACGCGTCTTCTTCTCGATGGCGCTGTCAACATCCCTGTCTCCACCAACGCCATCCTTACTTGCGGCCTCGACGGGCCGCTACTACAGGTGGTGCGGGCGCCGGGCACTGAGGATTTCTACAGCCAACTCCGGGAGAAGATGGGATGGGGCGAGCCGCTGGTTCGCGAAGGCCGCAGGTGATGACGGCTCGCTGGGCCTACCGGGTCGCCCAGGTGCGTTCCGCCCATCGCGCCGCCATGAGCGAGGCCGACCAGGAGGAGGCCCTCTCGCACCTCGACCCCGCGCTGGGTGAGCTATTCCTGCGCATGGCGGCTCGGGACCAGGTACACGCTCTGCGCGTCCTGCGGCGCCTCGGCGACGCCGAGCCGCGGCTCCGGCAGGCCGCGCTGCTTCATGACGTCGGCAAGGTCGAGGCGCCGCTGGGCACGACGGGGAGATCGCTGGTGGTGCTGGCGGGGGCGACCGGGACCACAGGGTTGCTGACCCGAGTCCCTGGCCTCGGCCCCAGGGTCCAGCGCTACCTCGAGCATCCCAGGATCGGCGCCGAGCTGCTCCGTCATGCCGGTGCCGACGGCCCCCTGGTCCAGATCGTCGCCGAGCACGAATCCAAGCGTCCGTCACACCCCGAGACGGCCATCCTTCAGGCCATCGACGAGCGCGAATGACGGAGCCACCGACCGCCAAAGCCGGCCTGCTCGACGACGTCCGGGTGCAGAGCGTGGTTTTCGACGGACCGATCGACCTGCTCCTGACCCTGGCCCAGCGACAGCAGGTCGACCTCAACCAGGTGCGCCTGGGTGACCTGGCTTGGGACTACCTCCAGAGCCTCAGCTCCGACGACGGGACTCGCGCCCGCACCCCAGAGGCGATGGCTGCCTTCCTGGTGGTGGCCTCAAGGCTGCTCGCCCTGAAGGCTGCCGCACTCCTGCCCGATGCCCCCGGTGATGAGGCGGAGGAGGACCTGGAGGCGTGGGAGGAGACCGTTCGCGAGCGGATGCTCGAGTATCAGCGCTTCAAGGACGCCGCCGTGGAGCTGATGCAACGGCACCAGGATGGCGGCTTCAGCTTCCCATCCGCGGTGGAGGGCGAGATCATACCCAGCGAGCGCCTGGAGATCGACCCGGACGGGCTGGCGGCTGCCTTCCAGGCCATTCTCGACCGCCTCCCGGCGCCGTCGGAGGTGCAGGTCGACCTTTCCAACTACTCGCTGGCAGACGAGATGGATCGCATCCGCACGCGCATCAGCACCGAGCCCGCCACCAGCTTCACGGTGCTCTTCGACGCCGCCGCGTCGCGGCTGCACGCGGTCGTCATTTTCCTGGCCTTGCTGGAGATCATCCGTCTTGGCGAGGCGCGTTTCCGCCAGAGGGCCACCTTTGGGGAGATCGAGATCCTACGCAAGGACGGCGATGCCTGACCTGGAGGCCCTGCCAGGACTGGATGACCTGCGCCGCCAGGCCGAGGCGGTGCTTTTCAGCCTCGGCGCCCCCATCGAGCGGCGCAAGCTCGCCGACACCCTCGAGGTCGACCTGCGGACCTTGATCTCGGTGCTTGACGCCCTCGACGTCTCCCTCGAGGGCCGCGGGCTGATGCTCCAGCGGCACGACGACCTGGTCCAGCTGGTGACCCGACCGGAGGCCTCGGCGGCCGTACGGCGCCTCCTCAACCCCGAGGTTCCGGGCCGGCTGTCGCCTGCGGCCTACGAGACCCTGGCGATCATCGCCTACCGACAGCCGCTCACCAAGGCCGGCATCGAGGAGGTGCGAGGGGTTGACTGCGAACGCGTCCTCGAGGGGCTTTTGGCTCGCGGCCTGATCGAGGAGCGCGGTCGACTGGAGGCTCCCGGCACGCCACGGCTCTTCGGCACCACCATCCGATTCCTGCAGCTGCTGGGCGTGAGCCGGGTCGAAGACCTGCCCGGCGTGGCCGATGCTGAGGACGCCAACCTGGCAGCGCTCAGGACCGCGCTCGATGGCGGCGGCTTCGATGCGGCGCCTGGTGAGGCGGACCCTGACTGACCCGACAGGCCCCGCCGGCCCGACCGCCATCCGTCTGAACCGCTTTCTCGCCATCGCCGGCGTGGCGGCGCGACGCAAGGCAGATGAGCTGATCGCAGCGGGCCGGGTCACAGTGAACGGCAGCCCGACGCCTCCCGGCGGCCTGCTGGTGATGCCGGGCCAGGACATCGTCGCCGTCGATGGAGCCGAGGTGAAGCCTGCTCTCGCGGAGCATCGCTACCTGGCTGTCAACAAGCCCGCCGGGTACCTCACCGCCGTCAGTGACAGGAGCCATCGACCCCTGGTCACGGCCCTGGTGCGCAACCGGCCGGCGGCGGAGCGCCTTCATCCCGTCGGGCGTCTCGACCTCGACAGCCGTGGCCTGATCCTGCTGACCGATGACGGCGAGCTCAGCTTCCGCCTCCAGCACCCGCGCCACCACGTCGACAAGGAGTACGAGCTGATCGTGCGCGGGCGCCCGTCGGCGGAATCGCTGGAAAAGCTGCGCCAGGGAGTCGTCCTCGAGGAGGGCCGGACCGCGCCGGCGGAGGTCAAGCTGGTTGGCAGCGGCCCCGACACCGGCACCACCCGGCTTCGAGTAGTCCTGCGCCAGGGTTGGAAGCGCCAGCTCCGTCGCTCCTTCCAATCCGTCGGCCACCGCGTGTTGGACCTGCGCCGCATCCGCATCGGCTCCCTGCGGCTGGGCGACCTGCCGGAGGCCGGCGTCCGCGAGCTGCGGGCGAGCGAGGTCGAGGCGCTCCGCCGAGAGGTGGGGCTGTGATCGTCGCCATCGACGGCCCCTCGGCGTCGGGCAAGTCAACCGTGGCGCGGATGCTGGCCCGACACCTCGGGTTGCCCCTCGTCGACAGTGGCCTTATGTACCGCGCCGTCACCGTCCTGGCGAACCAGGCGGGCATCGACCCGTACGACAATGAGGCGCTCGGCGACCTGGCCCGCCGGACCGCCGTGGAGGTCAACACCAGCCCCGAGGAGAGGCCGCCGTGGCAGGTCAGGGTCGACGGACGAGACCTTACTGCCGATGTGTTCGACGCCGCCATCGCGCCCGCGCTGGTGCGCGTCAGCCAGGTTCCCGCCGTGCGCACCGAGCTGGTCGCCCAGCAGCGCCGCTTCCGCGACCGCGGTGTGGTCATGGTCGGGCGCGACATCGGCACCGTGGTCTTCCCCGACGCCGATCTCAAGCTGTTCATCACCGCCTCCGAAGAGGAGCGCAAACGGCGCCGCGCCGGCCAGATGCAAGACGACAACCACGCCCTCTTGAAGGGCGAGATTGCCGACCGCGACGCCGCCGACAGCAATCGCACCCTCGCGCCATTGCGGCCCGCTGAGGACGCGCATACGATTGACACAGATGGTCGGAGCCCACAGGAAGTATTCGAAGGGATCCTCAGCCTGATCCCCAGCTCGACGCCCGGCAACGCTGACCAACCTGGATTCGGATGACCGAGTCAAGCGCCGTCGCCTCGCCGGTCCCAACGGATCGCAGGCCTGTTACGCCGACGCCGATCTACTGGCTGATCCGCTGGATCCTCAACGTCCTGATCCTGATCCTGGTTCGCAACCACATCCACATCGAAGGCCGTGAGAACGTGCCCCGCAAAGGCGGCCTGCTGGTGATCAGTAACCACATCGCCAGCGGGGACCCGCCCCTGCTCGGCGCCAGGTTCCCCCGGCCACTGCATTTCATGGCCAAGATCGAATGGTTCAAGAACCCCGTTCTCGGCTTCATCGCGCGGAACTTCCAGTGCTTCCCCGTGGTTCGACACACCGCCGACCGGGGCGCGCTGCGGCACACGCTGACGCTGCTGGAGCGCGGCGCGGCGGTGTGCATCTACCCCGAAGGCACTCGCGCCGAGGACGCTCGCATCCACGAGGTCGAGGCTGGGGTTGGCTTTGTCGCCCGCCGCTCTGCAGTGCCCATTCTCCCGGTTGCGGTCTGGGGCACCGAGAAGGTGCTCCCCGCTAAGGGCGTCCACTGGCCCAAGGCCGCTGACTGCCACCTGATCTACGGCAAACCGTTCCAGCTACCGCGCCCCGACATGGACAACCAGGAGGCGGCCACCTACATGATGTCCAAGGTGGCGGAGTTGCTGCCATCGGCGTACCGGGGCGTCTTCGAGTTTGAGGGCGCCAAAAGCGCATGAGGTTAGAGCGCCGGGCGGAAGACCCCAGAACGGAAGAGCTCAGCAGCGAAGAGCGGATGACGGTTGAGCCGATCCGAGATGCCGCCAAGACCTACGTGCTCGATACCAACGTGCTCCTGCACGACCCTGAAGCGCTCAACGCCTTCGAAGAGAACGACGTCGTCATTCCCCTGGTCGTGATCGAGGAGATCGACTCCCAGAAGAAGCGCCAGGATGAGGTAGGCCGCAGCGCCCGCCGCGTGGCACACCACCTCGACGACCTGCGGCAGCTGGGCAAGCTGTCCGAGGGTGTGCCAACACCCGGCGGCGGCTCGCTGCGGGTGCAGATCCAGGAGATCGGCGGCGACCTGCCACGCGAGCTCGACATCCACAAGCCCGACAACCAGGTGCTGGCGGTGACCCAGCAGGTGAAGGCCGCCAGCCCAGAACGCCGGGTGGTCCTGATCAGCAAGGACATCAATGTGCGCGTCAAGGCCGAGGCCCTCAACCTCTCGGCCGAGGACTACGAGCGCGACAAGGTGGTCAGCGGCATCGACGAGCTCTACGCCGGCATGAGGGTCCTCGAGGTCGAGGCCGATGTCATGGACCACTTCAACCGCGAAGGCACCCTGGCAGCGACCCAGCTGGGGTTGCGCGCCAACGAGTTCGTGCACTTCCAGGTGCCCGATCACCACAACCTCTCGGCGATCGGCCGCTTCGACCTGACCCGCGGCGAGATCGTGCCCCTGGCGCCGGTGCGCAAGGATGTCTGGGGGATCCAGGCCAAGAATCTGGGCCAGCGCTTCGCGCTTGACGCGCTGCTTAACGAGGAGATCAGCCTCGTCACCCTGACCGGCCGGGCGGGCACCGGCAAGACCCTGCTGGCGCTGGCCGCCGGCCTCCACGCCGTCCTCGACGAGCACACCTACCGGCGCCTGCTGGTCACACGACCGGTGATCCCGATGGGCAAGGATGTCGGCTACCTACCCGGCGACAAGGACGAGAAGTTGCGTCCCTGGATGCAGCCGATCTACGACAACCTCGAGTTCCTGATGAGCACGATGTATAAGGACCAGATGGTGGCCGACATGGTCACCCGGCTCCAGGACAAGGGGCTGTTCGAGGTCGAGGCGCTGACCTACATCCGGGGCCGCAGCATCCCCCAACAGCTGATCATCGTCGACGAGGCCCAGAACCTGACCCCGCACGAGATCAAGACCATCGTCAGCCGCGCGGGGGAGGGGACCAAGCTGGTCCTTACTGGCGACCCCTACCAGATCGACCATCCCTACCTCGATTTCAGCAGCAACGGGCTCTGTTACGCCGTCGAGAAGTTCAAGGAGAGCCCCCTGGCCGCCCACGTCACCCTAACCAAGGGTCAGCGCTCCGAGCTGGCGGAGCTGGCGGCGGTCCTGCTGTGACGTCGCCCCGGCCGGCGCGGCCCGAAGCGGGCCGGCGACCGCGGGGGAAGATCGAGTCCCACTGGGTCGAGCACGACCGCGAGCTGCGCGGCGAGTTCCCGGTGATCGTCTGTCTCGACCTCGAGGCGACCGGGCTGAGCTCGGCGATCGACCATGTCATCGAGATCGGGGCGGTCAAGTTCCGCGGCGCCGAGGTCATCGCCCGGTACCACACCCTGGTAAACCCCGGCCTGCGGCTGCCGCCGATGATCCGCCGCCTCACTGGTATCTCCGACAACGAGCTCTCGGGGGCTCCGGGTTTGGGCCACGTCCTGCCCGCCCTGCGCGACTTCATCGGTGACGCCGACCTGCTGGCCCACGGTGCCGGATATGACGTCGCCTTCCTCGAGGAGGCGCTGGGGAACAGCATCGGGGATAGGCGCGTGTACGACAGCATCGAGATCGCGCGCGTCGTCTTTCCCGCCGCGCCCTCCTATTCGCTGGGCAGCCTCTGCGATCTCGTCGGCCTCAAGCATCCCCGGCCGCACCGCGCGCTCGAGGACGCCGAGGCCACCTTCCGGCTGCTCCTCGCGCTGCTGCACTACGCGGCGGAGCTGCCCACCAGCACGCTGAACACGCTCCGCGAGATCACCAAGGGCAGCCGCCACAGCCTGGCAACTTTCTTTCAAGAGCTCGTCCCGCAGGCGGTGATTTCAAGCTCCGCGGCCACGGCGCCGGCGCCGGCTGTGCTCCCCGAGGTCGACGGCACCGCCCCCCGCGCCCAGGCGCCGCTGCTTCCACCGATGGCGCCCGACCAGCTGGCGGCGATGCTGGGGCCGGGCGGCCCGTTGGCGTCGGAGCCCGGCTGGGAGCTCCGCGAGGGCCAGCACGAGATGTGCCTGGCGGTGGCCCAGGCCTTCGACCGCAAGATCAACCTGGTCGCCGAGGCCGGCACCGGGACCGGCAAATCGTTGGCCTACCTGTTGCCGGCGCTGGCCTGGGCAGCCGCGGGTCGGGGCCAGGTTTGCGTCTCCACCTACACCATTAACTTGCAGGAGCAGCTCCTCCACAAGGACCTGCCCCTGGCGGCGCGGATCCTGGGCGTGCCCCTGCACGCGGTGCTGCTTAAGGGTCGTGGCCACTACCTCAGTCGCCTTCGTTGGGAGCAGCTGCTCCTGGGCACCGCCGCCCAGGACCTGAGCGGTGACGACACCGGGATCGAGGGCATCGATCCTGCCGAGCTCCTCACCTTCAAGCTCAAGTTGGCGGTCTGGATGGGGTGGACCACCACCGGCGACCGCGATGAGCTCCGGCTTTTCGGTCAGGAGGAGCGCATCTGGCGGTCGGTGGCTTCGGAGTGGGGCGACTGCCGGTCGGCCGAATGCCTCGTGGGGCCGCGGCCCTGCTTTTACCATCGCTCTCGGCAGCGCGCCTCAGAAGCCGACGTGGTGGTTGTCAACCATGCGCTGCTGCTCGCAGATGCCTTCAACGAAAGCCCAGGCGCGTCGCGCGCCCGCCATCTGATCCTCGATGAGGCGCACCACCTCGAGGAAGCCGCGACCAAGGGGCTCACCGAAGAGATTCGTGAAGACGATCTCCTGGGGCAGGTCGGAATCGCCGGCTCGGGCGGTGGCGTGTCGGCCGGCGTGGCCCAGCTCGAGGGCGCCGTCAGGGACCTGTTCGAATCCCTGCGAGGGGCGTGTCGATACATCTACGGCAGCGAGCTCGGCCGCGACCTTCGGCTGGATGAGGCCAGCTTCGAGGCCCCGGCGATGGCCGGGGTTCTCAACGCCGTCTCGCGAGTCTCGGCGGCGCTACGCGGCCTGCCGGTGAGTGCGGCGGCCGTTGTCGAGGCGCGGATCTTGCGCCTGGTCGAGCTGACCTCGCGGCCGGACTCGGGGCAGGTGACCTGGGTCGGCTTTGGTCGCGACGGTCGCAGCACCATCAGGCGGGCGCCGCTCGACGTGGGGCCGCTCCTGGCGGATGCCATCTTTGAAGACCGCGAGAGCGTCATCCTCACCAGCGCCACCCTCAGCCTCAACGGTTCCTTCGACTACTTCCGGTCGCGGATCGGGCTGAGCGCCTCGCGTCTCAGCGAGTTGGTGCTGCCAAGCCCGTTTGATTTCCTGCAGCAGGCGCTCCTGTGCCTGCCCGACAACCTGCCGGCGCCGCCCGAGGAGGGCTTCACCGAGCAGCTGGTCTCGGCGGTCGCGGAGACGGCGCGCCGGCTGTCGGGGCGGACGCTGGTTCTGTTCACATCCACCGAGCAGCTGGGCCAGGCGTCAGCGCAGCTGAAGACGGAGCTGATCGGGGACGGCATCGAGGTCCTGGCTCAGGGCCGGGGCGCGGGCAGCCGGCGGGCCCTGGTCGAGCGCTTCATCAGTCTCCCCGAGGCCGTGCTGTGCGGAACCAACAGCTTCTGGGAGGGCCTCGATCTGCCCGAGAACGCGCTGGCCTGTGTCTTCATCGCCAAGCTGCCGTTCGCGCCGCCGGGCGACCCTGTCTTCCGGGCGCGAAGCGAGCGCCTCCGCGATCCCTTCCTGGAACTGGCCCTGCCGGAGGCCGTGCTTCGGCTGAAGCAGGGGTTCGGGCGACTCATTCGCCGCGCCACCGACCGGGGGGCGGTCGTGATCCTCGATCGACGCGTCTCGACCCGAACCTACGGGAGCCACTTCCTGGAGTCGCTGCCGCAGTGCTCCACGTTCACGGGGCCGGTCGCCGAGATGCCTGCGGCGATCTTGGAGTGGGTCGAAGACCGGAATATATCCTTCTCAGATGGAGCAAGCTCCCGCCAAACCACGCCGACGGCTGGCCCTGGCTCAGTGCGCCCCGGCGCTGGGTGACCTCAAAGACAACCTCGACCTCCATCTCGAGCTGACCCAGCAGGCGATCACTGAAGGCGCCGACATGGTTGTCTTCCCCGAGTTGAGCCTCACCGGCTACTTCCTCAAGGACCTGGTCCCCGAGGTGGCCATGACGCTCGACGACGCCCGGCTGGCGCCCCTATTTGAGCTCTCCAAGAGGATCGACATCGCCACCGGCGTGGTGCTCAAGTCCGAGGACTTTCGCTACTACAACGCCGCTCTCTACCTGAGCGGTGGCGAGGTCAAGCACGTCCACCGAAAGGTCTACCTGCCGACGTACGGGATGTTCGACGAGCAGCGTTATTTCGCTCCCGGGGATCGCATTCGGGCCTTCGACGTCGCCGGGGTCCGCGCCGGGATGCTGGTCTGTGAGGACATGTGGCACCTCTCGAGCGCCTACCTGCTCTTCGTCCAGGGCGTCAGCCTGCTGCTGTGCATCTCCTCGAGCCCCGGTCGCGGCGTCCTTGCCAACGCCGACGCCGACGTTGCGCCTGGATCGGTCGGGTCCTGGAACGACCTGCTGCAAACCGTCGCCGAGTACACCACCAGCTATGTCGCCTATGTCAACCGCCTCGGCTACGAGGACGGCGTCAACTTCTGGGGCGGCTCTTGCGTGTTCGGCCCCGACGGGCAGATGGTCGTCGACGCCGGGGAAAACGCCGGCTTGGTGATCGCCGACATCGACGTTCGCGAAGTCGAGCGGCAGCGTCTGGCCACGCCGCTGCTGCGCGATGAGAAGGCGGAATTCACCCTCCGCGAACTTGAGCGGATCTGGAATGAGCGCACCGACAGTCCCTACTGAGAGCGGCTCCGAGCCGCGAGGCGGCAACCAGCTGGAGATCAACGCGCCCCTGGCGGAGTCGATCCTGGTTGGCTTCCTGCGTAAGGAGGTACGCCGCGTCGGCTACGATAAGGTCGTCCTGGGCCTGTCAGGAGGCGTGGACTCCAGCCTGGTCGCCGGTCTGGCGGCGAAAGCTCTCGGGCATCAGAACGTCATCGGGGTGGCGATGCCTTACCGTCTCAGCAACCCACAGAGCCAGGCCGACGCCGAGGTTGTCGCTAAGCGCTTTGAGATCCAGCTCCGAGTCGTCGAGATCACGCCCCAGGTCGACGCCTACTTCGAGCGCCATCCCGACGCAGGCGACGCGCGACGTGGTAACAAGATGGCCCGGGAGCGGATGAGCGTTCTGTACGACCAATCGTCGGCGGAGAACGCCTTGGTTGTGGGCACCAGCAACAAGACCGAGCTGTTGCTCGGCTACGGCACCATATTTGGCGACATGGCCTCGGCCCTCAACCCGCTCGGTGATCTCTACAAGTCGCAGGTCTGGCAGCTGGCGGCGCACGTCGGTGTGCCGCAGCAGGTTATCAGCAAGGCGCCCTCGGCCGACCTCTGGGAGGGCCAGTCGGACGAACAGGAGTTGGGCTTCTCTTACCCGGTTGTAGATCAGTTGCTCTTCAACCTGGTCGACCGGCGCGTCACCGCTGAGGAGTTGGTCGAGATGGGCCACGACCGCGACTTTGTCGACGCCGTCATCAAACGGGTTCGTATCAACCAGTACAAGCGGCGGCCTCCGATCATCGCCAAGCTCTCCGCTCGCACCATCGACCGCGAGTTCCGCTATCCCCGCGACTGGGGCGTTTGATCCCTCGAGCGCGCTGATGGGGACGCTGTACGTGGTCGGCACGCCGATTGGCAACCTCGAAGACCTGACGCCGCGGGCGGCGCGGGTGCTGGGCGAGGTCGCCCTGGTGGCAGCCGAGGACACCCGGCGCACTCGCCAGCTACTGACCCACCTGGGCATCAGCAAACCGCTGCTCTCGGTCCATGCCGACGCTGAGCGCGGCCGGGCGGCGCAGGTCGTCGACGCCTTGCGCGATGGTGACGTGGCGCTGTGCACTGACGCGGGGATGCCGTCGATCTCCGATCCCGGGGCGCACCTGGTCGACCGCGCCCGCGACGCCGGGTACGACGTCGCCGTGATCCCAGGGCCGTCGGCGGTGACCGCGGCGCTGGCCCTCTCCGGGTTCAGCGCCGATCGCTTCGTCTTTCTTGGCTTCCTGCCGCGCAAGGCGAGCGAGATGACCCGCGCGGTCGAGGCGCTGGCTGAGGAGACGCGCACCGCAGTGGCCTTCGAGTCGCCGTACCGGCTGCTGAAGGCGCTGGACATCATTGCCGAAACGCTGCCGGACCGGCGCTGCGCGGTGGCGCGCGAGCTGACCAAGGTTCACGAGGAGCTTCGGGTCGGGCTGGCCGCGGAGTTAGCAGGGCATTACCGGCAGAAGGCCGTGAAAGGCGAGATCACTCTGCTCGTTGAGGGAGCGCCGAAGCGTAGAAAAGGTCCGGGAGCCGGACCATGACCCTGCCGCCGAAGTACTACGTGACCACCGCCATCGACTACATCAACGGCGTGCCTCACCTCGGCCACGCCTTCGAGAAGATCGGCGCCGATGTGCTGGTCCGCTACAAGCGGATGACGGGGCACGACACCTGGTTGGTGGTCGGGTCTGACGAGCACTCCCAGTCCGTGGAGCGGGAGGCGGCGGCCCAGGACATGACCCCGGAGGCGTACAGCGACTCGATGGTGCCGCGCTTCGAAGCGATGTTCGAGCGACTGCAGGTCAGGTACTCGGAGTTCGTCCGCACCTCGTCCGACGCCAACCGCGCCACCACCGAGGAGTTCCTGCAGCGCGTCTACGACAACGGCTACATCTACAAGGGCAAGTTCGGGGGCTTCTTCTGCCCGAGTTGCGAGCAGTACTACCAGGAGCGCGAGCTGGTTGAAGGCAAATGCCCGGTGCACCTCATCACCCTCGAATGGGTCGAAGAGGACAACTACTTCCTCAAGCTGTCCGCTTTCACCGACCAGCTGATCGAGCTGCACCAGCGCGAGGATTTCCTGCAGCCGGCGTCGCGGCGCAACGAGATGCTTAACGTCATTCGCGACGGCCTCCAGGACGTATCGATCTCGCGAGGCTTCACCACCTGGGGCTTCCCCCTGCCGTTCGACCGGACCCAGGTCATCTATGTATGGTTCGACGCCCTCCTCGCCTACGTGACCGGCGCCGGTTTCGGCACCGACAAGGAGCGCTTCAACCGCTACTGGCCCTGCGACGTGCACATCATCGGCAAAGGCATCACGCGCTTCCACACCATCATGTGGCCGGTGATGCTCTGGGCCGCCGGCGTTGAGCTGCCGCGCCGCGTCTTCGCCCACGGGTACGTCAACGTGGCGGGCGAGAAGATGAGCAAGTCTCGCGGCATTTTCGTGGAGCCCCTGAAGCTGGTCGACAGCCTCCAATCCCATACCGAGAACGCCCGGCACCAGGCCGGCAGCGACGGCGTTCGCTACTGCCTGATGCGCGAGGTCCCGTTCGACCGCGACGGCGACTTCGACCTCGGCGTCTATGTCGACCGCTACAACGCCGACCTCGCCAACGACTTCGGCAACTTGGCCTCGCGCGCTCTCAACATGCTCAGGCAGTACAACGACGGCAAGGTGCCGGCGCCCGGGGAGGCGAGCGGCATCCACGGCGAGCTTGCGGCCCTGACCGCCAACATGCTCGGCGACCTCGATGCGCGCATTGAGGCCCTTGACTTCAGCGGCGCCCTCGAGATCATCTGGCGGCTGGTAGGGCGCGCCAACAAGTACGTCGAGGAGTCCCGGCCCTGGGAGCTGAACAAGGACACGGCCCGCAGGGGTGAGCTGGAGATCGTGCTGTACAACCTCGCCGAAGCCCTCCGCGTGCTGGCTTATGTCGCCTATCCCTTCATCCCCGACGCCTGCGAGAGCCTGGCACGGCAGCTCGGGGTGCCGTCGCCCGCGGAGCTTGGACCTGGCGCGCGTACGCTGGCCGAGGCTGCCGCCTGGGGAGGGTTTGCCGCAGGTCACGGCACCCAGCTGGGCGAGCTCCTCTTCCCCCGACTGGACAAGGCCGCGGTCGTGGCGGGCGAGTGAGCGGGTTGGCCCTGGTCGACACCCACTGCCACCTGGAGCTGATCGAGGAGGCGGGGGAGGGGGAGGCGCAGCGGGCGGTCGAGGCGGCGGCGGCGGCGGGGGTGGTGCGAGTGATCAATATTGGCCTGGGGCCGGACAATGGACAGGTCCTGGCGCGCGCCCGGCAGCTGCCGGATGTCTACGCGACGGTCGGCTGGCATCCCCACCAGGACCGCCCGCCGAGCGACGTCGAGCTCGAGGCGATGGTGGCCCTGGCTGGCGACGAGAAAGTCTGTGCGGTGGGCGAGATCGGCCTCGACTACCACTGGCGTCCGGGCTACCACGAAGTCCCGTTGGAGGTTATGCAGGAGAGCTTCCGCCGCATGCTCTTGCTGGCGCGCGAGACTGGCCTGCCCGCCGTGGTTCACAACCGCGAGGCTCACGCCGACACCCTGGCGGTGCTACGCGAATTTGCCGACGTGCCCGTCGTGATGCACGCCTTCAGCGGCGACCTCGCCTTCGCCGCGGACTGCATCGAACTGGGGGTGACGATCTCGGTGGCCGGACCGGTGACCTACCCCAGCGCTGGCGAGCTTCGCGATGCCCTGATGCAGATGCCGCTGGATCGCCTGCTGGTCGAAACCGACGCGCCCTTCCTGCCGCCGCAGCCGTGGCGCGGCAAGCCAAGCCGCCCCGAGATGGTGGTGGAGACGGCAAGCAAACTCGCGGAGCTGAAGAACGTCAGCCTCGAAGACCTGGCGCTGGCGACCTCGGCGAACACCGCCAGGGTCTACCGCATGCCCCCGATGGAGCCGCTGGTCTAGGCTCAGGAGAATGGACGCGACCTTCCGCGACCCCAGCGTGAGCATGGCTCGCAACCGTTTGTCGCCCAAGAAGTCGCTCGGGCAGAACTTTTTGGCCGATGGAGTCATCGCTCGCGCCATCATCGATGCCCTTCCGACCGAGCCGAAATCGATCGTTGAGATCGGGGCCGGGCCGGGTACCATGACGCGGGCGCTCGGTCAGACGCGCGAGCGTGTGGCCGCTGTCGAGCTAGACCCTCGGCTGCTCCCGGTGCTCCAGCACGAGGTGGCCGGCCTGCCGGTCACCGTCGTCGTCGGCGACGCCATGGAGGTCCCCCTGGCAGAGCTGATGCCGGCGCCCTACGCGGTTTTCGGCAACATTCCGTACCACCTCACCGGCCTGCTGGTCCCGCGGCTGCTGGCGCTGGAGCCGGTGCCTGAGTGGGTCTGCCTGTTGCTGCAGAGGGAGGTCGCCGAGCGGCTCAGCGCCGAGCCCGGCGGCTGGAGCCTGGCGACGCTGGCGGTCCGCGCCTCGGCGACGGCCGAGCTGCTCATGCGGGTGCCGGCGCATGCCTTCGACCCTGCGCCCAAGGTCGACTCGGCGCTGCTGATGTTGCGCCCCGGGCGTCGGGCCGCTTTCGCCGACGACGCCTTCTTCGACTTCGCCCGCGCCGTCTTCCAGGAGCGCAGGAAGAAGCTCAGCAACGCCGTCGCCAATGCCTTCGGCCACGATCTCGAGCGCGGCCGCGCAGTCGTGTCTCGTACCGTCATCGACGCCATGCGCCGTCCCCAGACCCTGGACCTCGCCGAGTGGGAACAGCTCTACCGCGCCTACCGGGAGGTGGCCTGATGGCC
Source organism: Candidatus Dormiibacterota bacterium (assembly GCA_036824145.1). Taxonomy (GTDB): domain Bacteria; phylum Chloroflexota; class Dormibacteria; order DASZGP01; family DASZGP01; genus DATMMS01. The sequence continues at coordinate 41,865 of DAITAT010000002.1, read as the reverse complement.
GAGAACGAACAGAGCAAAGAACCTGGAATCGAACTCCCGATGGGGGCTCAGGCCGCCACCAGGCCGGCCGAGATCCATAGGGGCGGTTTCAAAGAGCTGCTCATCAACAGCGAGTTCCGTCTCATCTGGGCCTCGCAGATCACCAGCCAGCTGGCGGACAAGTTCCTCGTCTACTCGCTGCTGACGGTGACCTACCAGCGTTCGGGCGCCAACACCCAGGAGGCGATTGTCCTGCTGGCCTACACCTCACCGTCAGTGCTGCTCAGCCCCATCGCGGGGGTGTACGCCGACCGCGTTGACAAGCGTCACCTGATGATGCTGACCAACCTGATCCGAGCCGGGCTGATCCTGATGGTGCCCATCCTGTCGTTGATCCCATACTTCCAGGGCGTCACCTGGCACCTGCTCGTTATCACCCTGCTGTTCAGCAGCGTGGGCCAGTTCTTCGCCCCCGCCGAGGCGTCGTCGCTGCCCTTCATCATGCCCAAGCGCAGCCTGGTCACGGCAACGTCCGTCTTCACGCTGACCATCGTCGTCACGCTGGTGGTGGGACTCCCGATTTCGTCGGTGCTGGTGCGGCTCTTCGGCTCGACCGCTCCATACTTTGTCGCCGCCGGACTGTTCGCCTCCGCCGCGGTCTTCAACTACCTGATGCGGACCCAGCTCTCAGCGGCCATAACCGAAAAGCACCAGCGTGTCCAGGTGAACGAGCTGACCCGCGTCTGGCGCGCCGTGACCGAGACCGTGACCTTCATCCGCGAGCGGCCACAGCTGCTTCGCTCGTTCGGCCAGCTGGGGCTCGCCGTAATGCTGATTTTCACGATCTTCACGCTGTCGCAGGGCTACATGAAGACCGTCCTCAACCTTGATCCGCGCGACTCCTACATCATCCTGGTGCCCGCCGCGCTGGGCATGGGCGCGGTCGCCGTCTACCTCGGCCGTGGCCACGTCGCCAACCGGGACAACCTGATCACACAGGGCATGCTGGCGCTTGGGGTCATGCTTTTCCTGATGGGGATAGGCCCCTACGGGCTGTCCGTTCTCCACGCCAAGGGATTCTTCCTGGCTTTCGCAGCGGTGGTTGGTGGTTTCTTCGGAGCCGCGTTCGGGGCGGTCTTCATCCCCGCGGTCACCCTGCTCCAGGAGTCCACCGCGCCCGAACAGCGAGGGCGCACCTTCGGCGCCATGTTCACAGTCCTCAACCTGGCCATCGCCATCCCACTCTTCCTGGCCGGCCTGGCGGCGGATACCTTCGGCCTCAACCTGGTGCTGGTGCTGCTGGGGATGATCCTGTCGAGCGTGGTCGTCCTGCCGGTGATGGCGCGCTGGCTGGCCCGCCGTCGCGGCACCCTGGCCCCTGCCGAATAGCGTTCCACTAGAATCTGCTCCGACTTGCGGGCGGCTAGCTCAGGGGTAGAGCACTACGTTGACATCGTAGGGGTCGCTGGTTCAAATCCAGCGCCGCCCACCAGCCCTTCACCTGCTTAGAATGGCCGCTGTGCCCGAGTCGATGGCGGTCGAGACGGCGGGGGAGATCCTCGGCGAGCTGGAGACCCTGCTCCGGGGCTTGAGCGACGCCGACCTGCACCGGGCTCACCCTGATGGCGGCCACACCATCGCCCAGGTCGTGTCCCACATTCACCTCGCGGGTCTGACGTCGATTGCGGCCGCCGAGAGGATGCGCTACCGCCCCAGCGGGCAGCACATGTTCCGCGAGGAGATCGGCCACGACGCGATCGGGGCCACGCCGCACTCGTCCCAGGAGGCGGCGGATCGGATGGTCAGCCTCCAAACGGCGCTGGAGGAGTGCTTCTCCGCGCTCCCGCCGGAAGTGTTGGAGAAGGAGCTCGACGTCCCGCCCCTGGGAGTGATCCCGGTTGAGGGCTGGACGATGGTCTGGGTTGGTCATATCGGCCAGCACGCGGAGCAGATCCGCGAGATCCTCCAATCTCGAGGACTACTCGGCTAAAACGGCGATCGGTAGAATCGGGCCCGGGTGGGAGACCGGGACCTTATCAGGGAGCTACTGATCGAACTCGCAATCGAGACCCACGGTCTCACCAAGCGCTACCGCAACGGCATCCTCGCGGTCGACAACCTCGACCTGAACGTCCACAAGGGCGAGGTGTACGGCTTCCTCGGGCCCAACGGAGCCGGCAAAACCACCACCATGCGGATGCTGGTGGGACTGATGCGACCCACCTCCGGAACTGCTGTGGTCCTGGGCGCCATTCCCGGCCACGTTCTCAGCCAGGTGGGCAGCCTGGTCGAGGCGCCTGCCTTCTACCCCTACCTCTCGGCACGCGACAACCTCAAGGCGCTGGCCTGCTACGCCGGCATTGGCAAGGACCGCATCGAGAAGGTGCTGCAAGAGGTCGACCTCACCGATCGTGCGCACGACAAGTACTCGACCTACTCACTGGGTATGAAGCAGCGCCTGGGGGTGGCGGCGGCGCTGCTGAAGGACCCGGACCTGCTGATCCTCGACGAGCCCAGCAACGGGCTTGACCCCCAAGGCATCGTCGAGATGCGCGACCTGGTTCGGGGTTTGGGCCAGGGCGAGCGCACCGTGCTGCTGTCCAGCCACCAGCTTGCGGAAGTTGAACAGATTTGCGACCGCGTCGGGGTCATCCTGCGCGGGCGCCTGGTCGCCGAAGGAACCGTCGAGGAGCTTCGCGGGCAGACAGGGCTGACAATCACCGCCGCTCCCGAGCAGAACGCCGGCGTGGTCCTGGTCCGCATTCTCGGACCCGAGAGCGTGCATCTCGAGGACGGCAAGTTCCGTCTCGACGTTCCCCCAGCCCGGGCCGCCGAGATCAACCGCATCCTGGTCAATGCCGGCATCGACGTCACCGAGCTGCGTCCGTCCGCGCGTTCGCTAGAGGACATCTTCCTGCAGCTCACCGGCGACGGCGCCGAAGCGCCCGGTCCGGAGGCCGCAGCGCCCGCGCCCGCGGCCAAGGGTGAAGGCTGATGTGGGGAAGCTTCTCGGCCGAGATGTTCAAGCTGCGCAAGCGCTGGGCGATCCGGGTCCTGGCCATCATCTTCCTCCTCATTGTGGTGCTGCTCACCTACGTGCTTACGTACGTGATCTACAAGAACCCGCCACCCAATTTCGCCCGGTCGCTGCCCACTGGCACCACCCCGGCCGCCCTGATCCGCGCCCTGTATCCGCAACACTTCCATCGCGTGGCGCTCTCCAACGCCAACGGCCTGGGGGCGTCGATCGCCATCATCCTGGGCGTGCTGGCGATGGGCAGCGAGTATGGCTGGGGCACCCTCAAGACGATCTTCACCCAGAAGCCGAGCCGCCTCACCGTCTTCGTAGCCAAGTTCTGGGCCCTGGTCGTGGTCTCGCTGGTCCTCGCTGGGCTGGTGCTGGCGGCGTCAGCCGCCTCGAGCACCGTCCTGGCGCTCCTCGACGGCCAGGCGCTTCAGTGGCCCGACCTGTTGACGATCGCCGAGGCAACCGGCGCACTGTGGTTGATCCTGGTGGTCTGGACCGGCTTCGGCGTCCTGCTGGCGGTCATCTGCCAGCAGTCGGCGCTGGCGGTCGGCATCGGGCTGGTCTACGGCTTCGTCGTTGAAGGTCTGATCTTTGGCATCTTCGGCAGCAACGCGACCCTCAGGAGCATCGAGAAGGCGTTCCCGGGTGCCAATGCCCAGTCTCTCACCGACGCTTTCGGGCAGGCGATCCGGGGCCGCCTCGGCGCATCGCAGACCGCGCTGGTCGACCCGGCCCAGGCGGTGATCGTTCTGGTCGCCTTCACCATCGCCTTCCTCCTGATCTCGTCCGTCCTCGTCACGCGTCGCGACCTGGCCTGAGGGGTGATGATGGTGGAGTCTTGCCAATGAATGGCGCGCGCGTCATCCCACGCAAGGTCTGGCTGATCGTGGCGCTGGTGGTGATCGTCGCCCTGGTGGCCTTCCAGCTGGTCCGACCCCTGCCCGTGGTAGCAGCGACGCCTTCGGTTCCGACATCCGACCTGGTCCCGGGCGCTCCGCCTTCGATCCCGTTGCCGGCGAAAGGCGAGGCGGCGGTGGGCACAGCAGAGCTCGGCATCGTGGCAGCTTCCCCGCAGGAGCAGGCGCTGCCGATGGCAAGTGTGGCCAAGCTGATGACAGCCCTGGTGGTCGCTGAGGACAAGCCGCTGGCCGTCGATGACACCGGGCCCACGATCATCATCGACTCGGCTGACGTGGCCGACTACCAGGCTCGCCTGGCCGCCGGTGAGTCGGTCCTCAAGGTGGGCGCCGGGGAGCAGATCACCGAGTTCGATGCGCTCCAGGGCCTGCTGATCCCATCAGGCAACAACATCGCTGCCGTCCTCGGAAAGTGGGATGCGGGATCGGTTTACGCGATGATCAAGAAAATGAATGCGCGGGCGGTCGCGATGCACCTCGCCAACACTCACTTCGAGGACCCCGCCGGTGTCTCCCCCAAGACCGTCAGCACCCCCCGCGACCTCTTCCGGATCGCGGTCGCGGCGATGAAGAACAAGGTCATCGCCAAGGTGGTCGGTGAGCCCCAGGCCAACCTGCCTATGGCGGGGGTCGTCTACAACGTCAACTCCATCCTCGGCCAGGACGGGATCATCGGCATCAAGACCGGCTCTGGGATTGGGACGGCCACCGGCTCGCCGCCGATTTCGAACTTTGTCTTCGCCTCCAAGCAAACGACCGGCCCACAAACGTATGTCATTTACGGGGCGGTCATGGGCCAGGACACCCTCGCCGACGCCTTCAAAGTCACGATGGCCCTGATCGACTCGGTCAAGCCGGCCGTGCAATACCAGAGCTACCTTGCCGAGGGTGCCGTAGTCGCCACCTACAGCACGCCGTGGGGCAGCAAGTCCGGCGTCAAAGGCAGTCGCCGGGTCAGCTACTTCAACTGGCCCGGGATGAAGCTGCGCCGCAGCCTGACGCTGGCATCGGTGACGGCGCCTGTGGAGGCGGGCCGCCGGGTCGGCCACCTGAGCCTCAGCCTCGGAGAGCAGGTCACCAGCGTTCCCCTGACCACCGCCCCGGCGATGGAGAAGCCTGGCCTTCGCTGGCGACTGACCCGGATCAGCTAGCCGACTGGCCGCCGCCTAGACGCAAACCCGCGGATTCGGCCACCTCAACCACGCTGTTGCATGCTGGCGTGTCACAGTTTGAGGCCGCCAAAGCTGAGTCCGTAACTGGCGGTCTTGCTGCCCATTGAGCCACCCGCGGATGGCGCCAAGATCGCGCCGCCAGGCCTTGTCCCCATGGTCCACAGGTTGTTCACAGTGAGCGTGGAAATCATTTTTCCGGCGCTGCGAACGTGTCACATGTTGCGCTGCGTCATGCATTGACATGGCGCAGAGGGTGAGGACTATCATGCACCGGTAATCATGCACGGGTACCTCGACCCATCGGGCCGAGGAGGGATTGTTCAAGGGGTGTCAATGGTGTCTTCGGGTCTACGTCAGTGCGCCCGTCGCGGCTGCGACGAATCCGTAAAGAAGCCCACCAACAAGTACTGCAGCCGGTCCTGCTGCACCAGTGATCCTGAGCGAAATGAACGTCTCCGACAGTCCTGGCGCCGGCGAATTCTTCCCATGGCAAAGCAGCTGGACCTGGCTGTCTGGGCCGGTGAGGAATCAGCCCTGGCGGCGGTCTGCATCGGTGTCGAGGACGCCCCCGCCGGTCTCTCGCGACTCGCGGCCGGCTAGCCCGGACCTGTCCCCGCCGGGCGCCGGATCCGGCCGCTGACTAGACTCTCAGCCATGTCTCAGCCCGTGGATCTCGACGTCCTGCGCCACTCCGCCGCCCACCTGATGGCTGCGGCGGTGCGTGAGCTGTACCCCGACGCCAAGTACGCCATCGGCCCGACCATCGAAGATGGCTTTTACTACGATTTCGATCTCGGCCGCCCGATCAAGGAAGAGGAGCTTCCGGCGATCGAGGCCAGGATGAAAGAGATCGCCGGGCGGCGCCCGAACTACGTCCAGGAGATCGTCGACAAAGTCGCGGCGGTGAAGGCCTTCAAAGATCTCGGGCAGAGCTACAAGATCGAGATCCTTACTGAAGGCGAGGCCGCCGAGGAGAAGGAGGTCAGCCTCTATCGCACCGGCGATTTCCTGGACCTCTGCCGCGGACCCCACGTGGCCGACGCCGGCCAGATCCAGCACTTCAAGCTGACCAGGGTCGCGGGAGCCTACTGGCGCGGCGACGAGCGCAACCAGATGCTGCAGCGCGTCTACGGCACCGCCTGGAACAGCGCCGAGGAGTTGGAGGATTACTTCCACCGCCTGGAGCTGGCCCGCGAGCGCGACCACAAGAAGCTGGGCCGGGAGCTGGAGCTGTTCTTCATTGACGAGAAGGTGGGCAAGGGCCTGCCGCTGTGGCTGCCGAGGGGCGCCACCGTGCGGCGTCTGCTCGAGGAGTACATCCTCGACGCGGAGCGCCACGGTGGATACCAGCATGTGTACACCCCGCACATCGCCAATGAGGAGCTCTATCGCACCTCGGGCCACCTGCAGTCGTATAAAGACTCCATGTTCGCCGGTTTCGGGGTGGAGGACGAAACCTACATCCTGCGGCCGATGAACTGCCCGCATCACATCCGGATCTTCCAGCACGACCGGCACAGCTATCGCGAACTGCCGATGCGCATTGCCGAGCTGGGCACGGTCTACCGCTACGAGAAGTCGGGCGAGCTCAGCGGGCTGATGCGGGTGCGCGGCTTCACGATCAACGACGCCCACATCTTCTGCACCCAGGCGCAGGTCAAGCAGGAGTTCATCGCCAGCACCGAGCTGATCCTTGACCTCTACCAGGCGCTGAAAATCGAGGACTTCAAGTTCCGCCTCTCCTTGCACGACGACAGCGACAAGTTCATGGGCGACCCGGCCGCCTGGGAGCTTGCCGAGGAGGCCATCCGGGGGGCGCTGCTGGAGGTCGGCCATCCCTTCGAGGAGGCGCCCGGAGAGGCTGCCTTCTACGGTCCCAAGCTGGACGTGCAGATCCGCGACGCCCTCGGTCGCGAGTTCAGCGCCTCGACCACCCAGCTGGACTTCAACCTGCCGGAGCGATTCGGCCTGGAGTACGCCGCCGCCGACGGCTCGATGCAGCGGCCGATGATGATTCACCGTGCCCCCATCGGCAGCCTGGAGCGCTTCTTCGCCTTCCTGATCGAGCACTTCGCCGGCGATTTCCCGCTCTGGATCGCGCCCGTGCAGCTGCTCCTGATCCCGATCTCCGACAAGAACCTGGAGTACGTGGAAAAGCAAGCGGCGTTCTTTCGGGGAGAGGGCATGCGGGTGGAGATCGACTCGCGCCCCGAGCGGATGCAGGCCAAGATCCGCGACTCCGAGCTCCAGAAGACCCCCTTCGTGGGCGTCTGCGGCGGTCGTGACGAGGAAGCCGGCACCGTCAGCCTGCGCGAGCGCCACGTCGGCGACCGGGGCGCGATGAGGCCCGAAGAGATCGCCGCCATTCTCGGGGCTCGGGTTCTCAGCCGGGACTAGGGGTGCTCCACGGGGAGCCCGGAAAGCCAGGCGGACTGCTATGATCGCAGCCGGTTCGGGCCGCTTTGGCCCGGCGGAAAGAAGGAGCCATCCGCTCCTCACCTGGCGACGAATCGTTGCCCAGGTCTCTCGGTTGACGAGGGTTTGGCGGACGGCCTTGGCTGTCCGTTTCTTGTTTAGCCGGCCCAGACCGGGGTCGGAGGTTCGGAGAGTACGTCTATCGCCTTTAAAGAGCTGAGGGTCAACGACCAGATCCGGGTCCCGCAGGTGCGGGTGATCGACGAGAAAAACGAGCAACTCGGAGTTCTTCCAACCGACAAGGCCAGGCAGCTTGCTGTCGAGAGAGAACTGGACCTGGTCGAGGTGGCGCCACAGGCAAACCCCCCGGTTTGCCGCCTGATGGATTACGGACGGTTCAGGTTCGACGCGCGCAAGCGGGAGCAGGAGTCCCGTCGCAAGCAGGCCAGCACCCGGCTCAAACAAATGAATTTCCGCCCCAAGATCGGGGATCACGACTACCAGACCAAGCTGAAGCGGGTTCGTGAGTTCCTGGTCGATGGCGACAAGGTCAAGGTCACGATCTGGTTCCGAGGTCGCGAGATGGTCCACCAGGACATCGGCCGCAAGATCTTGGAGCGGATGGCCAACGACCTCGCCGACGTCGCCCACGTGGAGCGCAGCCCGCTCCTCGAGGGCAAGAACATGAGCCAGATCATGGGTCCCCTGGTCAAGCCGGGGGAAGCCAGGAAGACAGAGTCCGTAGACGGGACGGAACCAGCACCAATAGAAGCTCCGGTCGGGACCAGCTCCGCCTCAGCCTGAGGCCCGACGGCCAGCCGGACAACAGAGAGGAAGACGATGCCAAAGATAAAGACCCATAAAGGCACCGCCAAGCGGTTCCGCGTGACCAGCACCGGCAAGATCGTCAGCCGGCATTCGCACCAGAGCCACATCCTCGAGAAGAAGTCGGCCAAGCGGAAGCGCGCCTTCAGCGGAACCCGCGAGGTCGACCCGGCCGACGCGCGCGCGATCAAGCGCGTCGCCCCCTACCTGTAGGAGGGAAGAAATGCCCAGAGTCAAGCGGGGCGTCACCGCCCACGCCCGACACAAGAAGGTCCTCGACCGCGCCGAAGGCATGCGGGGGGCTCGCAGTGACCTCTTCAAGGTCGCCAACGAGGCAGTCATGCACTCCCTCGCTTACCAGTACCGCGACCGGCGTGTACGCAAGCGCGATATGCGGGCCCTTTGGATCGCCCGTATCAACGCTGCGGCGCGCCTCAACGGCATGACCTACAGCACCTTCACCCACGGCCTAAAGGTGGCCGGGGTGGAGATCGATCGCAAGATCCTGGCCGACCTGGCGGTGCGCGATGCAGCGCACTTCAGCCAGCTGGTTGAGGTGGCAAGGTCCGGCGCAAGCCAGGCCGAGGCCAGTTGACCGGCGAAACCGGACTGGATCCCGAAGAGCACCAAAAGGAAGCCCTAGAGCGAATCGCGGCGGCCCCGGACGAGGGGGCCCTGGAGCAACTTCGGGTTCAGGTCCTGGGTCGCAAGTCCGCGCTCAGCCATGAGCTGTCCCGCGTCGGCGCGCTCCCGCCTGAAGAGCGCCGCGAGGCGGGCAAGCAGGCCAATGCCGCCAAGCGCGCGATCGAATCGGCCTTCGCCGACCGCGCCCGGGCGCTTCGCGAGGCCGGTTCCGGCAGCCTCGGGGGCGCCGAGGCGATCGACCTCACATTCCCCGGCCGCCGGCCGCGACGCGGCCACCCACATCCCGTGAGCCTGGTCATGCGCGAGCTCGAGGAGATCTTCCGAGGCCTGGGCTACGACATCGCCCGTGGGCCCGAGGTCGAGCTCGACTACTACGCCTTTGAGGCGCTGAACATCCCCGTCGGTCACCCCGCCCGCGACGGGTTCGACACGTTCTTTGTCGTCCCTCTCGCCAGCGACGGCGCCGTCGACCCTGATGTCGAGACCCGAGTGCTGCTCCGTCCCCACACGTCGCCGATGCAAGTGCGGTATATGGAGAGCCATACGCCGCCGATCAAGGTGGTGATCCCCGGCAAGACCTACCGCCGGGACAACGACGCCACCCACGTGCCGGTCTTCCACCAGCTCGAAGGCCTGCTCGTCGACGAAGGCGTCACAGTGGCCGACCTGCGGGGCACGCTCGAGTACTTCGCCCGCGCCATGTTCGGTGACGACCGCCGCATCCGTCTCCGCCCGGACCATTTCCCATTCACCGAGCCCAGCCTGGAGGTGCACGTCAGCTGCTTCCAGTGCGATGGCGAAGGCTGTTCGCTGTGCCGCCACAGCGGCTGGATCGAGATCCTCGGCTCGGGCATGGTCCACCCCAACGTGCTCCGCTTCGGCGGCGTCGACCCTGAGCGCTACACCGGCTTCGCGTTTGGCATCGGCATCGAACGGATCGCGATGCTGAAGTACGGCATCGACGACCTGCGCTCGATGCTCGACCCCGACCTGCGGTTGGTGCGCCAGTTCTGATGGCGAGGGGGTAGGGGATGCCGCTACGCGCCTCGTTGGAGTGGCTGCAGGAGTACATCGAGCTTCCCGAGCCGGCGGAGCAGCTGGCTGAGTCGCTGACGCTGTCCGGCACCGAGGTCGAACGCATCATCGACATCGGCGTCGGCTGGGAGGGCGTGGTCGTGGCCCGCATCACCGGCGCCGAGCTGGCCAAAGGCTCCGACCACCTCAAGGTGGCCCAACTCGAGGTCGGCGACCAGCGGGCGCAGGTCGTCTCTGGCGCTCCCAACATCCGCGTCGGCGACCTGGTGGCGCTGGCCCCCCCCGGGACGCGGCTGCCCAATGGGATGGACGTCAGCGAACGCAAGTTCATGGGCGAGCTATCCCAGGGGATGATGTGCAGCCCCATCGAGCTTGGTCTTTCGAGCGAGGCCGACGGCCTGCTGGTGCTGGGCACAGATGGTCCCACGGGGGTGCCCCTGACGGACCTGCTGCCCAAGGACCGGGTGCTGGTGATCGAGGTCACCACCAACCGGCCCGACCTGCTCTGCCACCTGGGCATCGCCCGGGAGCTGTCGGCGCTGCTGAAGCGGCCGGTCCGGCTGCCGGAGGGGAAGCCCGCCGAGGGCGGCGGTCCAGAACCCATCGAGGTGGAGGTCGCCGATCCCGACCTGTGCGCTCGTTACTCGGCGCGCTGCCTCGATGGCGTGACTGTCGGTCCGTCACCACCCTGGCTGCAGCGCCGCCTGCGCGCCGTTGGGCAGCGGCCGATCAGCAACGTCGTCGACGCCGCCAACTATGTGATGCTCGAGAGCGGGCAACCACTCCACGCCTTCGACCGCGACCGGCTCGATGGCGGCATCGTGGTGCGTAGGGCCGTGGCCGGCGAGTCGATCGATTGCCTGGACGGCGTCACCCGGCAGCTTCAGCCAGAGATGTTGGTGATCGCCGACCAGTCGCGGCCGGTGGCCATTGCCGGCATCATCGGCGGCGCCAACAGCGCGGTGTCCTCTGCGACCAGCCGGGTCGTCATCGAAGCCGCCAACTTCGAGGGCGTCAACGCGCGCGCCACCAGCCGCCGCCTGGGCCTGCGCACCGAGGCCTCGACACGCTTCGAGAAGCAGCTGCACCCTGAGTTGGTGGCGGCGGCGTCGACGCGGATGGCGCAGCTGGTGCAGGAGATCGCGGGCGGCGGCCCGGCCTCGACATTGGCGGAGCATTACCCCAAGCCGGTGGTCAACCAGGCTATCCGCTGCCGGCCTGGGTTCTTCTCCGATTACCTCGGCGCCGAGGTCCCCGAGGCCGAGGCTCTCGATGACCTCCAGCGGCTCCATTTCGACGCTGCGATCGCCGACGGCGGGGTGGTGGCAGCGGCGCCCAGCTTTCGCCTCGACGTCCATGAGCCGGTGGACCTTGTCGAGGAGGTCGGCAGGCTGCGCGGCTACAACTCCCTGCCCAGCACGCTGCCGGGTCGGCGGGTCCAGCTCGAGCGTATCCTCCCGCCTCCCGACCCCGAGTGGGCGGCGCGCGACATCGCCCTTGGCGCGGGCTACGACGAGGTCATCACCGCCTTCGAGCCGGCTGACGCGCCGGCGCTCGGCGCATACCCGCCTGCCCGGTTGAGGTTGGCCAACCCGATGTCCCCGGACGAGTCGTTGATGCGCACCTCGCTCCTGGGCGGGCTATCACGGGCGATTGCCCGAAACGTCGCCGTCGACGTGAGCGGCGCCAGGATCTTCGAGCTGGGACGCGTCTTCTGGCCAATGCCCGGTGAGGAGCTCCCCGATGAGGCGCGTATCATCGGCGTCGCCATCCACCTGGCTGCCGGTCGCAAGCAGCCGGCGCCGAGTGCGGTGCGCAGCGCCGTGCTCGAAGTCAAAGGATTCTTCGAGCAACTAAGCGCCGGCCTCTCGAGTGCGGCGCTGGTCGACGAGCAGGCCGAGGTCGACGGTCTGCATCCCGGGCGCGGCCTGCGATGGCTGATCGACGGGAAGGTGGCCGGTTGTTGCGGTCAGCTGCACCCTGACCTGGCCCGCCACCTGGACGTCAGCGCCATCGTCCTTGGTGAGCTCAACTTCGATGCGCTGATCGTCTCTCCCCGCCAGCGGCGCTTCTCGGCCGTGCCGCGATACCCCGCGGTGGCCCGTGACCTGGCCATTACGGTGCCTGAGTTGGCGCTCGCCCGAGACGTGATTTCAACGATCAACGGCGCGGGAGGCGCTATTCTGCGCAGCGTGGAACTCTACGACGAATACCGTGGCGCCCAGGTCCCTGATGGACGCAAGGGGCTGACCCTGCGGCTGCTCTTCCAATCGGACGACAGGACCCTGACTGGCGAAGAGGTCGCCGCGGCTGAAGGGCGGATCATCAAAGCCCTCCGCTCCGAGCTGGGCGGCGAGCCGAGGACCTGACCGTGATCGACCTCATCGTCCTGATCTACGTGCTGATCAACGCCCTTCTCGGCTTCCGCTACGGCTTGTTCAGGCGCTTCGTCCACATCGCGGCGTTCTACCTCGGCATGTTGCTGGCGCAGGCCCTGAGCCCGGGGCTGGCGCAGATGATGAATTACCAACTAGGCCCCTATCCGGTAGCCGCCCATTTCGCGGTCTACCTCGGCGTGGTCTTGCTTCTGGTCGTGGTCTTGGAGGCGTTGATGTTCGCTTTTAGCGACGTCCTGGAGGCGATGAGCGCCCTGGTCTTCGATCGCTTCTTCGGCCTCATTGTTGGCATCCTCGCCGGCGTGTTCGAGATGGCGGTCGTCATCTACCTCTTCCAATACATGGCGACCACCCCGATCCAGTCGGGCGGGAGTAAGCCGGCGATCGTCAACTCCTTCTCGGGCCAGTTGGACTCACCAACGCCCCGGGCGCTGAACCAACTGAGGCCATACGTCATCGTCCTCTACCAGCCGGTGCTCCCGCCCGAGCCTGCCAGTTACTTCGCCAAGACCATCACCTGAAGCCGGCGGCCGGGTGCCGCTCGGCTCCGCCTTCTACGCCAGGTCGACGACCCTGGTGGCCCGGGAACTGCTGGGCAAGGTCCTAGAGCGGAGGCGCGCTGGCAAGGTGCTCGCCGCCACCATCACCGAAACCGAGGCCTACCTCGGCGCCAGGGACGCCGCCAGCCATTCCTACCGGGGCCCCACGTCCCGAAGCTCGATCATGTTCGGACCGCCGGGGGTGGCCTACGTGTACCTCATCTACGGGATGTACCACTGCCTCAACGTCGTCACCGAGCCCGAAGGGGTGGGATCCGCAGTCCTGATCCGCGCGCTGGACCCCTTGGTCACCGGCGGCGACCCAGTGCCTGGCTGGACTCGACGTACGCTGGGCGGCCCGGGCCGGCTCTGCCGCGAGTTCGGCGTCGACTTGCGAATGAACGGCTGGGACCTGACTCGCTCCAGGCTTCGGATCCTCGAGCGGCCCCGGGTGCCCGACTCCGACCTCGTCGTCGGTCCCCGAGTCGGCATCAAGCGCTCAGCCGACCTGCCGCTGAGGTTCCGCGTCCGCGCCTAGGTCCCCTCGATCTTGAGGTCGCCCGGGGTGATGCAGATCGGGCCCCTGGGATTGGCAGGCGATATCGGGCCGGCGCCGAGGCTCGGGCTGGGGACGGGCGTGGCACCGGGCGCCGGCGGGGGCGCCGCGCAGGTGACGCCGCCCTGGACCAGGGCGGGCTTCACGAAGGTGGGGATCTTGTGGGCGCCGGCGTAGTAGACGGGCAGGAAGTCCTTGAACATGTAGGACGACGTGGTCACCCCGAAAAGGCCATGTAGGGGATACCGGCCGATGGGGTTGCCCTGGGCGTCCTTGCCCGTGTGAGCCATCCAGGCCCCCACCACCAGGTCGGGCGTGTATCCCATGTACCAGAGGTCGGCGCCGTCGTCGGTGGTTCCTGACTTGCCGGCGGCGGGCCCGATCAGGTTCAGGCCCCACTGCTTGGCGTAGCCCAGCAGGATGTCGTTGAGGACGTAGGTGACCTGGGGGCTGACCACCCGAACCCCGTGTGGCTGGAGCAGGAAGACGTTGTTGCCTCGCGAGTCCTGGATGCGCAGTACCGGCGCCGGCGCGTTGTAGATGCCGCCGGTGGCGAAGACCCCGTAGCCGGCGGTGTGCTCCAGCATGTGCAGGCCGCTGGAGCCGATGGCGCTGCCAAGCTCGGGCTTGAGGTCGGTGGTGATGCCCAGCGACTTGGCGGTCTGGAAGACGCGCTGGTAACCGAGTTGCTGGAAGAGCTTGATGGCGGGGATGTTGCGCGACTCCACGAGAGCGCGCCGGAGCGTGATGTTGCCCTCGCTGTGGTTGTCGAAGTCATGGAACATCGTCCCGCCGATAACGCCCTGGGTGTCGTCGATTGTCGACGTCGGGGTATAGCCGTCGGCAAAAGCGGTCAGGTAGACGTAGGGCTTGAAGGACGACCCCGGCTGGCGCGGCGTGCCGCCGATATTGCTGATGTTGTCGACGTTGCCATCGATGCTCTTGCTGTAATAGTCGGCGCTGCCGACATAGGTGAGGATCTCGCCGGTGTTGGGGTTGATCGCCTCCAGGGCGCCGTTGTTCACGCCCGCCCTGGCGAAACGACCGACCTCGTTCTTGACGATCTGCTCGGCCTGGAGCTGGAGATTGAGGTCGAGGCTGGTGGTGACGCGCAGACCGCCATTGTCGATCAACTCGCGGCCGTACTTGTCCCGCAGGTAATGGAGAACGTAGGCGACAAAGTGAGGCGCGTTGAGCACCTGGTCCGGCGGGACCGGGTGCAGGTCGACATTCGCGACCTGGGCGGCGATCTTCTGCTTGGAACTGATGTCGCCCTGGTTGAGCATGGCCTGGAGCACGTCCAGTTGGCGCTGCCGGGCGAGCGCCAGCCCATCAGGGGTGAGAGGGTCGTAGGTGCTGGGTGCCTGCGGCATGCCTGCCAGCAGGCTGGCCTCGCTGAGGTTCAGCTCGGAGGCGTGCTTGCCGAAGTAGGTCTCGCTGGCGGCCTCGATGCCATAGGCCTCATGACCGTAGAAGATGCTGTTGAGGTAGGTCTCGAGGATCTTGTCCTTGCTGAACCGGCTCTCCAGTGCTCCTGCCAGGAGCGCCTCCTTGATCTTCCGGTCCAGCGACCGCTCAGAGGTCAGGTACTTGAGCTTGACCAGCTGCTGGGTGATGGTGCTGGCGCCCTGGGTGACCTGCCGGGTCACGTCGTTGTAGGCGGCCGCGACGAGGCGCTGATAGTCAAGGCCGGAGTTGCGGTAGAAGTTCTTGTCCTCGACGTCGATGGTTGCTTTGCGCACCAGCGGCGAGATCTGTGCCAACGACACCACGGTTCGGATCTGGTTGCCGTGGACGACATAGAGGAGCTTGCCGTTGCGGTCCAGGATCTGGGTCGACTGCGGCAGCTGGCTGATGTCAAGCGTGCCGGGGTCGGGCAGGTCGCTGGAGTAGTAGTTGTACTGGTCGAGCGCTTCGGCTCCCAGCGAGAAGACGCCGGCGATGATCACGCCGAGCACCGTGGTCAGCAGTTGCTTGCGGACGGACCGGCGGCGGCGGGCGCGCGCGCGGTACACCAACAGCTGTTGGGGGCGCATCTGCAAACCAGTCTATCGGGGCGACGTTAGAGCTCCCGGTACCATTTGGCCCATGCAGAACTGGGAGAAGGTGAACCGGGGCGCTGTCAACATCGAGGTGGCTGACCACTTGCAGGCCGCCGTGGAGTCCGGGCACAAGCTGCGCGTCAAGCTGGGGATCGATCCCAGCTCGCCGGACATCCACCTTGGCCACGCAGTCGTGCTGGGCAAGCTGCGCGACTTCCAGGACCTCGGCCATACCGCAGTCTTGATCATCGGCGACTTCACCGCGCGCATCGGCGATCCCAGCGGCCAGTCCACCACGCGGCGTCCGCTTGAGCCCGACGAGATCAAGGCCAACGCCAAGACCTACCTGGCGCAGGTCTTCAAGGTTGTCGACCCCGACAAGACCGAGGTGCGGCATCAGTCGGAATGGTTCGATGAGTTGTCGCTCGCAGACGTGATCCGCATCGCGGGCAAGGTGACGCTGGCGCAGATCACGACCCGGGACGACTTCCGTAAGCGCCTCGACGGCAACAGCGTCATCGGGATGCACGAGCTGCTCTACCCGATGCTGCAGGGCTACGACTCGGTGGCAGTGGCGGCCGACGTTGAGCTGGGCGGCACCGACCAGCTCTTCAACCTGCTCTTCGCCCGCGACATCCAGCGCGAGTCGGGGATGCCCCCGCAGGACGTGCTGACGATGCCGCTGCTCGAAGGCTTGGACGGGGTCCAGAAGATGAGCAAGTCACTGGGCAACCACGTTGGCGTCGCCGATCCCCCCGCGGAGATGTTCGGCAAGGTGATGTCGGTCCCCGACGAGCTGATCGGCCGCTACTTCCTGCTCGCAGTGGGCAGCAGCCAGGAGGAGGTCGCCGTGATCGAAGAGCGCCTGGCCGGCGGCGAAAACCCACGCGATGTCAAGGCCGAGCTGTCTCGCGCGATCGTGAAGCGCTTCCACTCTGCCGAGGAGGCCGCCGCGGCTGAGGAGGCCTTCACGGCCCAATTTCGGCGCCGCGAGCAGCCCGAGGAGATCGAGGAGAAGAAGCTCCCCGGTAGCGCGACCAGGGTTGTCGATGCGCTCGTGGCGCTCGACCTGGCGACCAGCAAAGGGGAGGCTCGGCGGCTGGTCTCGCAGCGGGGCGTGAAGATCAACGGCACCATTGTCCAAGATGTAAACAGCGCCTACTCGGCCGCCGAAGGCGATGTCTGGCAGGTCGGCAAGCGCCGTTACGTTCGCGTGAAAGTCGGCTGAATTCGCCCGGCGGTACCTGGCTTAGACTCAGAACCATGTCCGGACACTCCAAGTGGTCGACGATCAAGCACAAAAAGGCCGCCACCGACGCCAAAAAGGGCGCCATCTTCACCAAGATGGCCCGAGAGATCGCGGTCGCAGCCAAGGAGGGCGGCGGAGACCCCACCGCCAACTTCCGCCTGAGGCTCGCCGTGCAGAAGGCCCGCGAGGTCAACATGCCTGCCGACAGCATCGACCGCGCCATCAAGCGCGGCACCGGCGAGCAGGGCGGCGTTCACTACGAGGAGCTGCGCTACGAGGGCTATGGCCCCGGCGGCGTAGCGATCATGGTCGACGCCCTCAGCGACAACCGCAACCGCACCGCCTCTGAGATCCGCAGCATCTTCACCCGTCACGGCGGCAACGTCGCCGAGCAGGGATCGGTGGCTTGGATCTTCAAGCGCCAGGGGGTGATCATGGCGGACCCCGCCGGCAAGAATCCCGACGAGCTGGCGCTAGAGGTGATCGAGCTCGGCGCCACCGACGTCCAGGTCAGCGACGGCCAGCTGGACGTGGAGACCGAGCCGGATGACTTCGAGAAGGTCCGCGAAGGCCTGGCCGGACTGGGCGCCAAGATCGCCTCCGCGGAGCTCACCATGACGCCCAGCCAGACCGTCCCCGTGACCGACGATAGCGACGCGTCGACCTTGCTTCGGCTGATGGAGGCGCTCGAAGACTCCGACGACGCCCAGCAGGTATACGCCAACTTCGACATCGACTCGGAGAAGCTGGAAAAGCTCAGCCAGGCGGTCTGAGACGCCGGGCGTGACCGACACGCTGGTCCTCGGCGTCGACCCTGGCATCGCTACCACCGGGGTGGCCCTGGTCCGCAGCGCCGGCGGCAAGCGCACGCTCTCGCACTTCGGCGTGATCACGACGACGGCTGGAATGGCCGGTCCCAAACGCCTTGCGCAGCTTCACCGCGAGCTCAGCGTCCTGATCGCCGAGACCAAGCCCGACGCGGCCGCGGTCGAGCAACTCTTCTTCGCCAGCAACACCACCACCGCGATGCAGGTGGCTGAGGCCCGCGGCGTTATCCTGCTGGCGATGGAGGAGAGCGGGCTGGCGGTCTGGGAGTACACCCCGATGCAGGTCAAGAGCTCGCTGACCGGCTATGGCAAGGCCACCAAGCCGCAGATGATCAAGATGGTGCGGGCTTCCGTGGAGGCTCCCGACAAGCTGCCCGACGATGCCTTCGACGCCGTCGCCATCGCCCTTTGTCACCTCCAGAGCCATCGTCTTCAGCCGGGGAGGCAGGTTTCGTGATTGCCACCCTGCGGGGCAAGGTCAGTCATGTCGGCATCGAGACGATGGTCGTCGAGGTCGGCGACGTCGGCTATCTCGTGACCGCCCCAGGCCGCCTTCTGGCCGAGGTGGCCACCATCGGCGCGGACGTCTACCTGCACATCCACACCTACGTACGTGAGGACCAGATCTCGCTCTACGGCTTCAAGACGGTTGAGGACCGCGAGTTCTTCGAGCTGCTGATGTCGGTGAAGGGGATTGGGCCCAAGGCGGCGCTCGGGATGATCTCCCAGTCCGACGTCACCTTGCTCAAGAAAGCCGTCTTCCAGGAGGATAAAGCGCTGCTGGCCACAGTCCCCGGCATCGGGATCAAGACCGCCGCCCGTGTGATCCTCGAGCTCCGCGACAAGCTCAGGGAGGAATATCTCAGCGGTGCCACAGCTGACGGCGCCGAAGCCACGGGCGGAATACGCCCGGGTGTTGCCGAGGGCTCGGTCCGCGCCCTGGTTTCACTGGGGTATCGAGAGTCGGAGGTTCGGCGCGCGTTGGGCGCCATCGACATCAACGACGAGATGGCGCTCGAAACCGTGGTGACCGAGGTGCTCAAGGCGCTCGATCGTTCCGGCTGAGTGCTTTCTTTTTCCTGTGGCAGATCCTAAGATCGGGCCAGGTCCTGAGTCAGTCAACCACACGTTGCAGCAGGAGTTCGGCCATGAGTGAAGCGCGGGTGCTGGAGCCGCAGAGCCTCGGCGTCGAGGACGAGATCGAAGTCAGTCTCCGTCCGCGCCGGCTCTCGGAGTTCATCGGCCAGCGGCCCCTGAAGGACAACCTGGAGCTGATCCTCGAAGGCGCCAAACGTCGCGGTGAGGCTCTCGAGCACATTCTCCTCTGCGGCTCACCGGGCCTGGGCAAGACCACTCTCGCGAACATCCTTGCCAACGAGCTGGGGGTCGAGATCAGGACCAGCTCGGGGCCCGCGATCGAGCACCAGGGAGCGCTGGCCTCGATCCTGATGAACCTGGAGGAGGGCGGCGTCTTCTTCGTCGATGAGATCCATCGCCTGGCGCGACCGGTGGAGGAGTCTCTCTACCCGGCGATGGAGGACTTCAAATTCGACTGGGTCAGCGGCAAGGGCGCCGGCGCCCAGTCGCTCCGGCTCAACCTGCCGAACTTCACCGTCATCGGCGCGACCACCCGCCAGGGGATGCTGTCCTCACCGCTGCGCGATCGCTTCGGGGCCATCTTCCGGCTCGAGTTCTACGATCCCGCCGACATCCACGCCATCCTGCTGCGGTCGGCCAAGATCCTCGGCATCGAGATCGACGCCGATGCCGCCGAAGTGTTGTCGATGCGCTCCCGGGGCACGCCGCGGATCGCCAACCGGCTCCTGCGTCGGGTCCGCGACTGGGCCCAGGTCAAGGGCTCCGGGCGAATCGACGCCGCCGCTGTCAGCGCCACCATGGAGTTGCTGTCGATCGACTCCGCGGGCCTGGACCAACTCGACCGGCGCATCCTCTCGACAGTGATCGAGAAATACGGGGGAGGCCCGGTCGGGGTCGACACGGTGGCGGTTTCGATCTCCGAGGAGCGCGAGACGGTTGAGGAGGTCTTCGAGCCGTTCCTGATCCAGCTGGGCTTCCTCGCCCGCACGCCGCGCGGCCGGGTCGCCACCAAGTTGGCCTACACCCACCTCGGCCTGAAGCCGCCGGCGCGGAGCGACCAGCCCGACCTCTTTACCTAGCCCGGCCTTGGAAGCGATGGGCCGACCGGCGGAGGCCGACGGCGGGCTGCTGGCCGACTACGAATTCGAGCTGCCTCCGGGGCTGATCGCTCAGCATCCCCTGGAGCAGCGCGACTCGTCGCGGCTGCTCCATCTGCCCGCCGGCGGCGCGGCGCGGGACCTCACGTTCTCTGACCTCCCGGACCAGCTCCGCGCCGGCGACCTTCTGGTGGTCAACGAAACCCGGGTGCTGCCGGCGCGGATTCGTTTCCGGCTCAGGGAGCGCGGTGCCGAGATCCTGCTCCTGAATCCCATTGGCAAGGATGCAGACAGTTGGGAGTGCCTGGTGCGCCCTGGTAAGGCCGCCTATCCGGGGGCGCGGCTCCAGCTCCGGTTCTCGTTGTGGGCGGACGTCGTCGAGCAGTCGCCCGGCGGTGGCCGGGTCCTGCGCTTCTCGCCGCCTGGCCGGCTGAAAGCGCTGCTGCCTGAGATCGGCGAGGCGCCCCTGCCGCCTTACATCAAAGAGCGCCTCAACGACCCCGAGCGCTACCAGACGGTTTACGCCCGCGTGCGCGGCTCGGCCGCCGCGCCCACAGCCGGCCTGCACTTCACCGACGCGATGATGGATGGGCTCCAGGCGGCCGGCATCGAGCGCGCCGCGCTGACGCTGCGGATCGGGCTCGACACTTTCCAGCCACTGCGCACCGAGAACCTAAAGGAGCATCGGATGCATTCGGAGGCCTATCGCATCCCCCGGCCGACGCGTGCCGCCATCGACGCATGTCGGGGACGCGGCGGCCGGGTCGTGGCAGTCGGCACCACCTCCGCGCGCGCCCTGGAGGCGGCCGCCCTCAAACGCTCCCGGGCCGACCTCATCCCCGACGCCGGCGACACCGACATCTTCATCCGTCCCGGCTTTCGGTTCCGCGAAGTCGACCTGCTGCTAACCAACTTCCACCTCCCCAAGAGCACGCTGCTGGTGATGGTGTCGGCGTTCGCGGGCCGCGAGCGGGTGTTGGCGGCCTACGGGGAGGCCATCGAGCGCGGCTACCGGTTCTACAGCTTTGGCGACGCGATGCTGCTGGAGCCGGCCTGAAATTCGAGCTGCTCGCTGGCGGGGCGGTGTCGCCGCGGGCCGCGCGCCTGACCCTGGGCCATGGCGTCGTCGAGACGCCATCCTTCATGCCGGTGGGCACCCGGGGCACTGTCAAGGCGATCGACACCGAGGACCTCCGCCGCCTTGGGCCGAGCATCATCCTGGCCAACGCCTACCACCTGTGGATGGCGCCCGGGGGCGATGCCGTGGCACAGGCCGGCGGCCTGCACGCCTTGACCGGCTGGCAGGGCAACATCCTCACCGACAGCGGCGGCTACCAGGCCGTCAGTCTCGACCGAGCCGGCACGGCCACCGTCGACGACGACGGCGTGCGCTTCCAGGATGCCGAGGGGGAGGAGCGGAAGCTCACCCCCGAGCTGGCGATCGCCCTCCAGGAGCAGATGGCGCCGGACGTGATGATGGCGCTGGATCACCCGGTGGGATACCCGGCCGCACCGGCCGCCGCCGAGGCCGCCACCGAGCGCACTCACCTCTGGGCCGAGCGATGCCGTGATGCCTGGAGTCGTGGTCCAACCGAGCTATTTGGCATCGTGCAGGGGGGCTTCAACCCCGAGCTGCGACGCCAGAGCGCACGCGCCATCGATGCCATGAGTTTCCCCGGCAACGCCATCGGCGGCCTCAGCCTCGGCGAGCCGGCGGGCCTGGGGCACGAGCTGGCCGTGGTGGTCAACCAGGAGCTGGCCGCGGACAAGCCGCGCTACCTGATGGGCGTCGGCAGCGAGCCCGAGCTGCTCGGTGCGATCGCCGCCGGCGTCGACCTCTTCGATTGCGTCTGGCCGACTCGGCTGGCGCGGACGGGCTCGGCGCTGGTCGGGCCCGACCGCCTCAACATCTCCAACGCCGCCTACACCGATGACCCCGGCCCCCTCGAGGAGGGCTGCGCCTGCGCCGCGTGTCGCAGCCACTCCCGCGCTCAGCTTCGCTATCTCTTCCTCCGTGGTGAACTGCTGGGCTACCGCCTACTGACGATCCATAACCTGCACCACACCCTCGAGCTGACCCGACTCGCTCGCGTTGCCATCCTGGCCGGTGAGTTCGCCCAGTTCCAATCCGCGCGAATCGATGGCGCAGATATAATCCGACGCCGTGCGGATAAATAGATGGCTGGCCTTCGGGGTCCTGTTTGTGGCCCTGGTGGCGATCTTCATCGACGGGTACAGCTACATCTACCGGTATTTCAACCACATCCCTTTCAGCCAACCTCTGCAGGCCACTCAGACGCCTACGCTGTTCGGCCGCCAGCTCTTCGTCTCGAAGGGGCTTGACTTGCAGGGCGGCACCGAGATCGTGCTCGAGATCGACCCTCGATCGCTGGCTCGCAACAACACCATGCAGGACGCCCAGAACTCCACCGTGCAGGTCATGGAGAACCGCGTCAACAACATCGGCGTGCGCGAGGCAGTGGTCCAGACCCAGGGCGCGAACCGGGTCGTGGTCCAACTCCCCGGTGTCGATTTCGACCGCGCCCGCCAGCTTGTGGGTAAGACTTCCAAGCTCACGTTCCGAGTCTGGACGCCGGCCACGCCGGGTCCGGGGGGGAAACTCGGGGTCCCCAAAGACGCCACCGGTGATCCCATCGTCGACCCGAGCTACGTTCCCGTCTCTGAGGGCGGCACCTGCTTCGGCAGCGCCACCAAGGAGTGCATCCCCCTCGGCTACCTGCCCAAAGAGTTCGGCTTGGACGGCAGCCAGATCACCGTCGCCAGCGAGAGCACCGACACCAACACCAACCAACCAATCGTCAGCATCTCACTGACCGACGCCGGGTCGAACATCCTCGGCCAGCAGTCGACGCCGATGGCGGCTCAGACACAGGGGACGCCGGCCAACCAGCTCGCCATCTTCCTCGACAACACCATGGTGAACAACGCCAATGTCCAGTCGGCGCTGACCGGCGGCCAATTCCAGATTTCCGGCGGCAACGTCAGCTCGGACACCACCTACCGCAAGGATCTTGTCGCCACCCTCAACGCCGGCAAGCTTCCCGGCAAGATCACCATCGTTGCAGCCAACTCGGTGGGGGCGACGCTTGGCTCGGACTCGGTGCGCTTGAGCCTGCTGGGCGGGGCGCTTGGCCTGGCCGTGGTGGTGGTGTTCATGATCGGCTATTACCGGCTGCCCGGAGTTGTCGCCAGCTTGGCCTTGCTCTTCTACGCCGCGGTCGTCCTGGGGGCCTTCAAGCTCATCCCTGTCACTCTCACCCTGGCCGGCATCGCCGGGTTCGTGCTGTCCGTGGGCATGGCTGTCGATGCCAACGTCCTCATCTTCGAGCGATTAAGGGAAGAACTTCGGAACGGCCGCTCGCTGGCGGCCGCCGTTGAAGCTGCCCACACCCGTGCCCTGCCCGCAATCCGCGACTCCAACATCAGCACCCTGATCACCTGCGCGGTCCTGTACCTGCAGGACCGGATCCCCGGGCTGGTCGGATTCACCCAGGCCAAGGGCTTCGGCCTAACGCTGGGCATCGGGGTGGCGGTGAGCTTCTTCTCGGCGGTCGTCGTCACCAATCTCCTGCTTCACCTGGTCATCAGGTATCACAGCCTGCGGACGCCCTTCCTCTTCGCAGTGGAGCGAATGCAGTGAAGGACATCATTGCCAAGCGGAACTACTTCTTCCTGCTCTCGCTGCTGATCATCATCCCGGGAATCATCTCGATGGCCACCGTCGGCTTCCGGCTGGGGATAGCGTTCAGCGGTGGCAACCGGATCACCCTCCACTACAAGAACGGCGTCAGCGCTGCTGACGTGCAGAAAGAGATAGACACGTTCCAGGTCAACGCCATCGTCCAGGACGCGAGCAGCAACCGCGTCATCATCACCACCAAGCCTCTGAGCGGTACCGCGCCCGTCGGCCAGAAGCCCCAGGACCAGACCATCCGCGACGACCTCAACAGCAAGTTCGGGCCCCCGCCAAATGGGGGACAGGCGGTCGAGACGTTCGACGTCGTCGGACCCGAGATCGCCGGCCAGGCCGTCGTGACAACGGCGGTTCTGATCACCCTGGCGTCGTTCGGTATCGTGGTCTACCTTGCGCTGCGCTTCTCAGTCCCTGGGGTGGGGCGCTGGAAGTTCGCTGTCAGCGCCATCATCGCGCTGCTTCACGACGTCTTCGTCCTTACCGGCATCTTCTCGATCCTGGGCAAGGTCTTCAACCTGGCCATCGGTGAGGTCGACCTGCTCTTTGTGACCGCGGTGCTGACGGTGGTCGGCTTCTCGGTCCACGACACCATCGTCATCTTCGACAGGATTCGCGAGAACCTGCGCTTTGGTGGCGCGCAGCGGCTCTTGCGGCAAAATTTCGAGGCGGTGGTCAACCTGTCGATCGTGCAGTCGCTGGCGAGGTCACTCAACACATCACTGACCGTCCTCTTCGTGCTGCTCGCGTTGCTGCTGCTGGCGCCCCAATCGATCAAGGGCTTCGCCCTGGCGCTGCTGATCGGCATCGTCAGCGGTACTTACTCCTCGATCTTCAACGCCAGCCCGCTCCTGGTGGCCTGGCGCGATTGGGAGACAACGCGCCGCTAGCCGGGCTGAATATCAGCGATGCTGTCAATAGATATGGATAGACCGGCCGTCGTGGTGGACCGGATCCGGACCGTGGTCGAGGCCGCCGTGGCCAGCCTGGACTGCGAGTTATGGGAGATCGGACTGGCCGGCTCTCCGGGGCACCGCCTGCTGCGCGTTTACATCGACACCCCCGGCGGCGTGGACATCGAACGCTGCACCCGGGTCTCGCGCGCGCTGCGCCCGTTGCTCGACGATCCCGAGGTCGGCCTGGCCGACGTGGATCTCGAGGTCTCATCACCCGGCGCCGAGCGAGAGCTCCGAGGGATGCCCGACTACCTGAGCTTCATCGGCCAGCGCGTGAACGTCCGTTTTGGTCACGGCGATGCCGAAAGGGTGCTCGAGGGCATCCTTCTGCGCGTCACCGACGACGCCCTCACGATCGCGGGACCCAGGGACAGCTCGACCGATGTGCCGGTGGGCTCGTTGCTGGCGGCTCGGCTGGCGGTCCGGTTCGGCGAGGATGATCGGCCACATCGCCATCGAGGCGCCGGATGACGCACGACACGGGAGCGGGCATCGCCTTCGGCGACCTGCTGGCGGCCCTGGACCAGCTCCAGCAAGAGAAGGGGTTCTCCAAGGACGCGCTGTTGGAGGTGGTCGAGCAGGCCCTCGCGGAGGCCTACCGTCAGCGACATGAGCCCGAGGGCGAGGTCGAGGTCCGCATCGACACCACCACCGGCGAACTGCGCGCCGGCATCCACGAGGCCGGCGGCTACCAGCCGATCGCGCCCGAGCAGTTCCAGGCCAGCGCCGCAACCACCGCCCGCAAGATCATCTTCAGCCGCCTCCGTGACGCCGAGCGCGAGCAGCTCTTCCGGGATGCCCTGCGCCATCAGGGCGAGCTGGCGTCAGCGGTGGTCGACCGCGTCGATGGCGACATGGTCTTCGTCAAGACCGACTCCGGCAGCACCCCGGGCGGCGCTGAAGCGATGTTGCCGCCCGAGGAGCAGATCCCCCACGAGAGCTACCACGCGGGGCAGCGACTCAAGGTGCTGCTGCTGGAGCCCCGGGTCGGCAAGCGCGGTCCCAACCAGGTCGTCTCGCGGGCCAACCGCGGGCTGGTCAAGCGGCTGCTCGAGTTCGAGGTTCCCGAAATCCTCAGCGGGGCGGTGGTGGTCAAAGCTCTTGCGCGCGAAGCCGGGTTGCGAACCAAGGTCGCGGTCGACTCCAGTGAGGAGGGCCTCGATCCGGTGGGCGCATGCGTGGGGCCCAAAGGCTCCCGCAACCACGCCATCCGCGAGGAGCTGGCGGGCGAGCGGGTCGATATCGTGGAGTGGTCGGACCAGCCCAACCAGCTCGTGGCCAATGCCCTGGGGCCCGCGCGCGTCAACTCAGTTAGCATCGATGTCGACACCCGGACCGCCACCGTGATGGTGCCCGCGTCGCATCTCTCGCTGGCGATCGGTAAAGACGGCCAGAACGCCCGCCTGGCGGCGAGGTTGACCGGTTGGCGGATCGACATCAAGGGCGAGGCCGACGGAGAGGTCGAGGTAGAGGCGGAAGCCGCCGCGATTGAATCCGGTCTGGCTGGGGAATAATCGGGCATGAGCCCGAATGAGTCGAAGCTGCCCACGCGCACCTGCGTCGGCTGCCGTACCGCAAGACCCAAGCGCGAACTCGTCCGGCTGGTTCGCCAACCTTCAGGCGAGGTGGTTGTCGACCCGAGCGGTAAGCTCAATGGCCGCGGCGCCTATCTCTGCCCCGACGAAACCTGCTGGATCCTGGCGGAACGACGGCGCGGTCTGGAGCGAGCCCTCTCAGTTCGGCTCGATTCGACAGCGTGGCAGAATCTGCTGGATTTGCGGCCACCAGGCCCATTGATGGAGGCATCCCATCCCAAGAGCTAGACGCGGTCCGGCGCGCGGAATCCGGGTAGGTCAGTTGGCACGGGAGCTCAACCAGGAGCCCCGTGCGGTTCTGAGTTGGTTGCGTGAGCGCAACCAACCGTTCACGCACACTGGTGCCCAGCTGCCTTCCGAGGTCGAAGACGAGGTCCGCAAGTACTTCGAGACTGGCGGTGCCCACGTCCGCGACGTGCCCGGGCGCCCAACCGACGTCGAGCTGCCGCCCACGCTGACCGTTCGGGAGCTGGCCGACTACCTGAAGGTGGGGTCGGTCGACATCATCAAGGACCTCTTCAAGAACGGAATCGCCACCACCATCAACCAGCAGATCGACTTCGAGACCGCGGCCATCGTTGCCGACAACTTCGGCGTCACCGCGGTTGCGGCCAAGCCTGAGGACGCCATCGCCGGGTCCAACGGGGCGACGGCGTCGACGGCCACACCCAAGTCGGAGCTCTTCAGCACCGACACCGATGACGCGAGCAAGCTCAAGCCGCGCCCGCCGGTGGTGACCGTCATGGGCCACGTCGACCATGGCAAGACCAGCATCCTCGACGCCATCCGGCAGGCCAAGGTTGCCGCCGGGGAGGCCGGCGGTATCACCCAGCGCGTCGGCGCCTACCAGGTCGAGAAGAATGGCAAGCCGATCACCTTCATCGACACCCCGGGCCACGAGGCCTTCACCGCGATGCGCGCCCGCGGCGCCTCGATCACCGACGTCGCCGTGCTGGTGGTGGCGGCCGACGATGGCGTCATGCCCCAGACCAAGGAGGCCATCCAGCACATCAAGGCCGCCGGGGTGCCCCTGATCGTTGCCCTCAACAAGATCGACAAGGACAACGCCAACCCCGACAAGGTCAAGGGCGAGCTGGCCGATAACGGCGTCCAGATCGAGGAGTACGGCGGCGAGGTGCCGATGGTCCCGGTGTCAGCCAAAGACAGGGTCGGTCTCGACGAGCTGCTCGAGATGATCCTGCTCGTGATCGAGATCGCCGACCTCAAGGCCAACCCTGACAAGCCGGCGGCCGGCACCATCATTGACGCCCACCTCGAGCGCGGCCGTGGCCCGGTGGCCACCGTGCTGGTGCAAACGGGCACCCTGCGAGTCGGCGACCCTTTCGTCATCGGCGCCATCAACGGGCGGGTTCGCGCCCTCCTCGACGAGGACGGCAACAAGATCGAACAGGCCGCCCCCGGGCAGCCGGCCGTAGTGACCGGGCTCCCTGACGTGCCCAACGCCGGCGACATCCTCGAGGTAGTCGACTCCGAGCGGACGGCGCGGGTGATCGCCGACCAACGCGCCGAGACCACTCGCAAGGCCCAGGTCGCAGCTGCCCCCAAGCAGCGGCTGGAGGACCTCTACGCCCAGCTTCAGCAAGGCGGGGTCAAGGACCTCAACCTGGTCGTCAAGGCCGACAGCCACGGCTCGATGGAGGCACTCAAGGGTTCGATCACCCGTATCCAGGACGCCAAGGTCCGCATTCAGGTCGTCTTCGAGGGCGTGGGCAATGTCGGTGAGTCCGACGTCAACCTGGCCGCCGCCAGCGAGGCCATGGTGATCGCCTTCAACGTCAAGGTCGACGAGAAGGCCGCGGCCGCCGCCGAGGCCCAGAAGGTCGAGATCCGCACCTACGACGTCGTCTACCACCTCACCGAGGACATCGAGAAGGCCATCAAGGGCATGTACGAGCCCACCTTCAGAGAGGTCTGGGAGGGCAAGGCCGAGATCAAAGTGCCGATCAAGGTCCCCAAGATCGGCTTCATCGCCGGCTCCCAGGTATCGGAGGGCAAGGTCTCACGCAACTCGGTGGCCAAGGTCTACAGGGGCAAGGAGCTGCTCATTGAGACCAAGATCTCGAGTCTCAAGCGCTTCAAGGACGACGTCCGCGAAGTGGCCCAGGGATTCGAGTGCGGCATCGAGCTGGAAGGCTTCCAGGAGTTCCAGGAAGGGGACACGATCGAGTCATTCATACTCGAGCAGGAGAACCCGTAAGCTCCAAAGCGAGGGGTCGGAGGTGAGATGTCGGTTCGTGTCGACAAGGTCGCGGCGCAGCTGCGCGATGAGATCAGCGGCATCCTCGGGCGCCGTCTCAGCGATCCCAGGCTCACCCTGGTCAGCGTCATCCGCGTAGACCTCTCGCCCGACTTACGCAACGCCAAAGTCCACGTCAGCGCTCTCGGCGACGAGCCCGAGAGGGGAGAGGCGATGGCGGCCCTCGGCCACGCCCGCGGCTTTATCCGGCGAGAGCTTGCCGCCGAGATGCGCAACCTGCGCCGGATCCCCGAGCTGCAGTTCATAGACGACCGCAACACGGAGTACGCCACCCACATCGCCGAGGTCATCCAGCGGATCCACAAGGAAGAGGGCAATGAAGGCTGAGGCAGCCGAAATTCTGCGCCTGATCGACGCCAGCCACGATGTGCTGGCGGTCTCGCACAAGGACGCCGACGGCGATACTCTGGGCTCGGCCCTGGCGATGTGCGACATCCTGCGGGCGAGGGGCAAGAACGTGGCCATGCGAGTTCCCCCGCCGGTGCCTCAGCTGTATTCGTTCCTGCCCGGGTTCGAGATCATCAACCAGGAGGGGGGCAAACCGCCCGACCTGATCCTGGTCATGGACGCGAGCAACCTCGACCGTGTCTCGGACAGCCTCGGACAACCGGCGGCGGGAACACCCATCGTCAACATCGACCACCACGTGAGCAACAGCATGTTCGGGGGACTCAACCTGGTGGTCCCTGAGGCCAGCTCCACCGCAGAGGTCACCTACAACCTCTTCCGAGAGTGGGGGGTCGAGATCTCGCCGTCGGCCGCCACCAACCTCTACTGCGGCGTGCTCACGGACACCGGCAGCTTCCGCCACGAGAACACCACCTACAACACGCTCTCCATCGCTGCCGAGCTGGTGGCTCTTGGGGCCGACCCTGCCGACATCGCAACTCGCGTCTACAAGAACAAGAAGCTCAGCTCGATCAAACTGCAGGCCTTGGTGATGGCAACCGTCGGCTTCGACTGCGACGACCGGCTGGTGCACGCCTTCGCCTCCCAGGCGCTGCTGGAGAAATCCGGCGCCCTGATGGAGGAGGCTGACGGCATGATCGACATGCTCAACAGCGTCGACGGCCTCGAACTGGCACTTTTCTTCAAAGAGATCGAGCCCAACCGGCTGACCAAGGTCTCGATCCGCAGTCGCGGCCGGGCCAATGCCAATGTGCTGGCCAGCAAGTTCGGCGGCGGCGGACACGAGCGCGCTGCCGGCGTGGAACTGGATATGCCCCTGGCGGAGGCGATGGAGTCGATCCTGGCCGAAGCCCGGGGGATGATCTCCGATTCCAACAGCTGAGGCGTCCGCGCCGACCCTGACGGGGATCCTCGACGTCGACAAGCCGGCGGGGCTGACATCGGCGGCCGTGGTGGGGAGGCTGCGCCGGAGCAGCGGCGTCAAGCGCATTGGTCACGGCGGCACCCTCGACCCGTCGGCGACAGGCGTGCTCCCGATCTTCCTGGGGCGGGCGACGGTGCTGGCGGAGTACCTCTCGCGCCAGGGCAAGACCTATCGAGCCGGCATCCGGCTTGGCGCGGGGAGCGACACCGACGATGCTGAAGGCGAACTGAGTCCCACCGAGGTCCCGCGCGGGATCGACTCGGGGACGATCGCGACCGCGCTGGAAGCTTTCGTCGGCGATATCGAGCAGTGCCCGCCGGTGTTCTCCGCGGTCAAGGTGCAGGGGGAGCGCAGCTACCGGCGGGCTCGGCGCGGCGAC
Organism: Candidatus Dormiibacterota bacterium; assembly: GCA_036824145.1. Taxonomy (GTDB): domain Bacteria; phylum Chloroflexota; class Dormibacteria; order DASZGP01; family DASZGP01; genus DATMMS01. The sequence goes on along the minus strand of DAITAT010000002.1, from coordinate 11,792 downwards.
CTGGAGCCGCCGCCGGCGCGCACCGTGAGGGTCGACTCCAACCGGTTGGTTGAGCTTCGGGCCGAGGCGGAGGGGCCGCTGGCGGTGGTCGAGGTGGAGTGCGGACCCGGCTTCTACGTACGCGCCCTGGCTCGCGACCTGGGCCTCGCGCTGGGGACCCGCGCTCACCTGGCCTGGCTGCAGCGCACCCGGGTCGGTGGCCTCAAGCTCGAGGACGCGATCCCGATGGCCGACCTTGAGGCCGCCGGCGCCGACCTCGGCGCCTTCGTGCGCCCGAGCGGTGAGGCGATGGCCGGGGTGCCCTCAGTCCGGGTCGGGGAGACGTCGTTTTCCGATCTGCGGCTAGGTCGTGGCGTGCCCGTCGCCGTGGCGGCACTGCCCCACGCTTACGCCACCGACGCCGCCGGCCGGGTCCTGGCACTCGGCCGGGTGCTCGGCGGCCAGTTCCACCCACACCGCCTGGTGGAGGCCTGATGGAGACTCATTTCGATCTGCCAAAGCCCCCGCTGCCACGCGGCTGGCTCACAATCGGCAGCTTCGACGGCGTTCATCGCGGCCACGTCAAGGTGGTGCGGCGGCTCCTCCAGTCGGCGCGTCGCCAGGGGGCGCCGACCGCCGTCATGACCTTCGACCCGCATCCGCGGTGTGTGCTCGCCCCCGACACCTGTCCGCTGAGCCTCACCACCGTCGACGAGAAGGCCGCCGTCCTGACGGAGCTGGGCGTCGATCACCTGGTGGTGATGCCCTTCACCCACCGCCTCTCGCAACTGACCGCCACCGCGTTCATGGACAAGACCACAGCCTCGCTGCCGCTTTCGGGGTTGGTTATCGGCTACGACTTCGCGTTGGGGCACAGGCGCCGCGGCGACCGCGCCTTCCTCGAGCACTACGGCGAGCATCACGGTTTCGCGGTCGAGGTGATCACCCCGCACTCCGCCGAAGGTCATGTCGTCAGCAGCTCCCGGATCCGCGAGCTCCTGCAGGAAGGTCAGGTGGCCCACGCCGCCCGGCTGCTCGGCCGCCACTACTCCATCAGCTCATTTGTCGAGCACGGCACAGGGACTGGCAGCCGCATCGGCTTTCCCACCGCCAACCTTGCCATCACGCCCAACAAGCTGGTCCCCAAGAACGGCGTCTATGCGGTCTGGGTCGACATCGGCGGCAAGGCTTACCCAGGCGCTCTCAATGCGGGGTACCGCCCGACGTTCGGCGAGAACCGTCTCACCGTCGAGGCCTTCATCTTCGATTTCAAGGGCGACATATATCACCAGGACGTCCGCGTGCGCTTCGTTCAGCGCATCCGCGACGAGAAGCGGTTCGAATCGCCGGAGGCGCTCGTCAAGCAGATCGGCAAGGACGTGGCGCGGGCGCGCAGGATCCTCAAAGCCGGCTGAGGCTATAGTTCGCGGCTGTGAAGACGGTCTTCGTCGTAAACCCGGCGTCCGCCAACGGCAGCACCGGCAAGCGCTGGGCGGAGGTCTCGGCCCGCATCACCGAGCTTGGTCTCGATCACACCGCGCTGGTGACGACCCGAGCCGGCGAGGCCACCGATCTCACCGCCGGGGCCCTCAAGTCCGGCGCCGACACCGTCGTGGCCGTCGGCGGCGACGGCACTCTCAACGAGGTTGCCAACGGCTTCTTCGCCGGTGATCAGCCCCACCCGGAGGCTGCCCTGGGGCTGCTGCCCTTCGGCACCGGGGGTGACTTCCGGCGCACCCTGGGGATCCCGATGGAACTGGCGGTCGCCATTGATTGCGTCAAGAACCGCAAACTCCGCCCCATCGACGTCGGCCGCATCGAGATGGAGGCGCTCGATGGCGGCCGCACGGTCCGCCACTTCGTCAACATCGCCGACGCCGGCATCGGCGGCGTGGTCGTGGAGCGGGTCAACCGAACCACAAAGCTGTTCGGCGGCAAGGCCAGCTTCATGTATTGCTCGATCGCCACCCTGCTGACTTACAAGCCCCAGGCGGTGCAGGTCAAGACGGCCGAGCAGAACTGGGAGGGCAAGGCCCAGAACGTCGTGGTGGCGAATTGCCGGTACTTCGGCGGCAGCATGCACGTGGCTCCCAGGGCGGAACCGGACGACGGCCAGTTCGATCTGGTCATCTTCGGCGACATCGCCCGCTTCGAAGCCATCAGATCAATCAACGACATTTACAAGGGGGACCACGTCAAGAATCCAAAGGTCACCGGCTGGCGATCGAGTCGAGTTGAGGTCACCTCCGACGAGCGCGTCCTCATCGACGGCGACGGCGAGATGTGCGGCACCCTGCCCGCCGTATTCGAAGTTATGCCGAGCGCGATCTCGGTCATCGTCCCCTGAGCGCCCGAATTCGGGCCGAATACGCCATGTATACTCAGCGGGAACTCAAAGAGTGAACGATAGAGAGAGCATGTCTTTAGCCATAGAGAAGTCTGAGGTCATCGAGAAACACCGGACCCACGAGACCGATACCGGCTCGCCGGAGGTCCAGGTGGCCCTGATGACAGAGCGCGTTCGGTATTTGACCGAGCACCTGAAGCAGCATCCCAAAGACCATCACACGCGTCTTGGTCTGCTGCGGTTGGTCGGCCGTCGCCGTCGTTTGCTGGACTACCTCGCGCGTCGCGATATCTCCCGCTACCGGTCCCTCGTTGAGCAGCTCGGCCTCCGCCGCTAGACGGCAACCGAGCTTCAACAACTAGATAGGGACCGTCCCCACCCCGGCCGTGCCGGGTGCCAGAGATTGGCGAGAGCGGCGTATTCAATCCGCGCCGTTGCCCCCAGTTCCTGTCCCCCGAATCAGCCGCGGGGCGGTCTCGCAAGGAGACCAATGACCCCTGAACCCAAGATCATCGAGCATCGCATCGGCGATCGCTCCATCACCTTCGAGACCGGCCACGTGGCCGAGCAGGCCAACGGCGCGCTGTTCGTTCGGAGCGGCGACACCATGCTGCTGGTTACCGCGACGATGTCCAAGCATCCCCGCCCCGGCATCGACTTCCTGCCCCTGACCTGCGACTACGAGGAGAAGATCTACGCCGCGGGACGCATCCCCGGCAGCTTCTTCCGCCGCGAGGGGCGCCCCGGTGAGCAGGGAATCCTCAACTCGCGGCTGATCGACCGGCCACTGCGGCCGCTGTTCGACAAAGACCTTCGCCTCGACGTCCAGGTGGTAGCCACGGTGCTGTCGGTGGACCAGGAGGCCGACCCCGCCACGATGGCCATCAACGGCGCCTCGGCGGCGCTTTCGATCTCAGACATTCCCTGGAAAGGGCCCGTCGGCGCCGTCCGCGTGGGCTTGATCGAAGGCGAGCTGGTCGTCAACCCGTCAGTGTCGGCGCTGCCTGAATCCAAGCTGGACCTGATCGTCGCCGGTACTGAGAACGCGATCATCATGGTCGAGGCCGGTGCCAGGGAGGTCGACGAGGAGACCGTCGTCAAGGCGCTGCAGATGGCTCACGACGAGATCAAGCGCATCTGCGCCACCATCTCCGAGCTGGCTCGGGCGCTGGGCAGGGAGAAGCGCGTGATCGCGCCTCCGGAGGTCGATGAGGAGCTCAAGGCCGCTGTCGAAGAGCTCGCCGCCGCCAAGGTTGGCGATGCCATCGGCTCACCCGAGAAGATGGCGCGAGAGTACGCGCTTGAGGAGATCAAAGACTCGGTCAAGGAGGCGCTCGCGGAGAAGTACCCTGAGCGCGAAGCCGAGATCGGCGGCTTCTTCGAGAAGACCGTCAAGCGGGTCGTCCGTGACGCCATCATCGACAAGAACATGCGTCCTGACGGGCGCAAGTCGGACGAGATCCGGCCGATTTGGAGCAAGGTCGGGGTCCTGCCCCGCACCCACGGCTCCGCGATCTTCACTCGCGGGCAGACCCAGGCTTTGTCGGTGGTCACCATGGGCTCCCGCGGCGATGCCCAGAAGATCGACGCGCTCGGGCTCGACACATCCAAGCGCTACATGCACCACTACAACTTCCCGCCCTACAGCGTTGGTGAGGCGCGCCCGATGCGCAGCCCCGGCCGTCGCGAGATCGGCCACGGTGCCCTCGCTGAGCGCGCTCTCTACAACGTCCTCCCGGACGCCAAGGAGTACCCCTATGTGATCCGGGTCGTCACCGAGATCCTGAGCTCTAACGGCTCAACCTCGATGGCGTCGGTCTGCGGATCGACACTGGCCTTGATGGACGCCGGGGTGCCCATCAAGGCCCCCGTCAGCGGCATCGCCATGGGACTGATCACCCGCAACGGCGACGCTTCCGAGGGTGCCGAGTACGCCATCCTCTCTGACATCCAGGGCGTCGAGGACGCTCTCGGCGACATGGACTTCAAGGTTGCCGGCACCGCTCATGGCATCACCGCCCTGCAGATGGACATCAAGGTCACCGGGCTTTCGATGGAGGTGATGCGCAAGGCGCTCGCCCAGGCCAACGCCGGGCGGATGCACATCCTCGGCAAGATGGCGGAGACCCTGCCTGAGCCACGCAAGGAGATGAGCGCGTTCGCGCCGCGAATCACCACCATCAAGATCAACCCCGACAACATCCGCGACGTCATCGGCCCAGGCGGCAAGATGATCCGCGCCATCACCGAGGAGACCGGGGTCTCGATCGACGTCGAGGACGACGGCAGCATCGCCATCGCCTCCAGCGACGCCGCCTCGACACAGAAGGCGATCGACTGGATCAAGTCGCTCACCGACGACGTCGAGGTGGGGCGCGTCTACCTGGGCAAGGTGGCGCGGCTGATGCCGTTCGGCGCCTTTGTCTCGGTGCTGCCCAAGAAAGACGGCCTGGTCCACGTCAGCAAGCTCGCCGACTGGCGGGTGGAGAACGTCGAGGACTTCGTCAAGGAGGGCGACTTGATCCTGGTCAAAGTCGACGAGATCGATCGCCAGGGCCGCGTCAATCTCTCCCGCAAGGACGCCCTCAAGGAAGCCGAGAAGTGGGGCCTGTCCGAGTCGGACGAGAAGTTCTCCAAGCCTCCGGTGCGGCCCCAAGGGGGTGTAGAGCCGGCGCTTGCCGGAGGCGGCGGCGGTCGTGAGCGCGACCGTGGTCCGCGCGATGACAGCCCCCGCGACGGTGGCTACGGTGGCGGCTTTGACGCCGGCAACGGCGGTGGGGTGAGCGCCCCAGCCGATGCCGAGCCCGAGCGGCCGCGCTTCCGTGGCAACCAGCGCCCACCCCAGGAGTAAGGGGATCCCAACGGTGAGCCCGAGGCGCAGCGTCTCCTCGGGCTCCTTCGATGCCTGAGGACACCTTCACCTATCGTCGGGCTGGGGCCGCGATCATGATCTTCTGGCGGGGACGTGAGGTGAAGACCATGCGTGGAGCACCGGCGGCAGCGCTGCTGCACAAGCTGGACGCTGCCGACGAGGATGAACAGCAGGCGTTGCTGGCCAGGGCCACCGGGAATTTCAAGCGCGGCACCGACCGTCGCTGACACCCGGGCCCGGAGCTAGCCCTCAGCCCGGGGATCACCTATGGCGACCCGGACAGCGGCGAGGTGCTTGCTGACATGGATCTCGCTCGTCGCGACAAGGCGCTCTACGCTCATTTCTGCTCCGCCCGCGGGGCCAAATCTTACGGTCGACTTCATCCACTCCGGGGTGACTGCGCGAATAGCGGCGACGGCGGCGGGCGTGTTGACTCGGATCAGGGCCAGGACCTCCGCGCGCGTGACCGCTGCCCTTTCCTCCGCCTCCCTGGCGTTGGCCTCGTCCTGCTCGGCTACGGTCCCGGGCACCTCTTCCTGCACGGTAACCCAGCTCGCCAGGGTCGGCATCTGGGCCGCGATGTGATAGGCCATCACAGCGACGGTGCGGTTTTCGATCGGGACGACCTTCAGCCAATCCGCCTCCGAGCAGGCGTTGACGAACTCAACCAGCTCCGCCACCGCCGCCTCGAATGCCGCTGCCTTCTCTGATGCGCCGCTCATAGCCTGTGCGCCATGGGCCCAATTTAGGCGGTCTCGTCAGCTCCAGGTGACCAACCCGGTGGCCCGGTACGCGGCGATCCGTAGAATCGGCGCATGCCAGCCGAAATCGGAGTCGTCGTCTGTGGCGCCAAAGGAAAGGTCGGGCGGACCGTCTCGGCGGCGGTCGCGGCTCAGCCGGATATGCGCGTGGCCGGCGAGGTTGACCTCGGCGACGACCTCGCCAGCGCCCTGCCTGGGGCCGTGGTGATGGTCGATTTCACGACCCCGGACGGGGCCTTCGACAACGCCCAGGTCGCCCTCGCCGCGGGCGTCGCGCCGATCGTGGGCACGACCGGCATGAGCGCGGAGCAGGTCGACGAGATCGCGCGTCACGCCCAGAGCTCGGAGACCGGCGGCGCCGTGATTCCGAACTTCGCCATCGGCGCGGTCCTGATGATGCGCCTGGCCGAGACGGCAGCGCCTTACTTCGAGTCGGTCGAGGTCATCGAGGCCCATGCCGATACCAAGCTCGACGCCCCTTCCGGGACGGCGCTGGCCACCGCGCGTCGCCTCGCCGCGGCCCGCAAAGAGCCTTTCGCCTACGCCCGTCCCGAAAAGATCACCCTGGAGAACACGCGCGGCGGCCAGGAGGGCTCCGTCGGAGTTCACAGCCTGCGTTTGCCCGGCCTCGTCGCCGACCAGGAGATCCTCTTCGGCGCCCAGGGCCAGACGCTGTCGATTGCTCATCGCACCACCAGTCGCGAGGCCTTCATGCCCGGGGTCCTGGCGACCATCCGCGCCGTCGTGGCGGAGCATAAGTTCTACCGATCACTGGACCACGTGCTCGGCCTGTCGACCGCGGGGGAGTCCGTCTGATGGGCATCCGGGTCGGCGTGGTTGGAGCCACCGGGGTGGTGGGACGGACGATGCTGCGGGTGCTCGAGGAGCGCGGCCTTGCCATCGACGAGCTTCGGCCGATGTCGTCGCCGCGATCGGCAGGCAGCCGGCTGACCTTCAGGGGCGGGCTGATCGAGGTCGTCGAAGCCGGACCCGACGCCTTCGCCGACCTCGACGTCGTCCTTTTCTCCGCCGGCAGCAAGCCCAGCCGGCAGCTGGCCCCGGCAGCCGTAGCCGCCGGGGCGGTTGCGATCGACAACAGCGCCGCCTGGAGGCTGGAGCCGGGGGTGCCGCTGGTGGTGCCCGAGGTCAACCCGGGAGCGGCCGGCGAGCACAACGGCATCATCGCCAACCCCAACTGCTGCGCCATCCCGCTGACGATGGTGCTCAAGTCGGTTTCGACGCTGTCGCCGCTGCGCCGGGTGTTGGTCGACACCTACCAGGCTGCTTCGGGCGCGGGCCGGCTGCTGGTCGACGAGCTGCGCGGCCAGCGTCGCGCCCTGGCGGCGGGCAATGAGCCGCCGCTGACCGTCTATCCCCATGTGCTCGAGGGGAACGTGGTGCCGGGCGGCTGGGTCATGGACCCCGACATGCCCGACCACGCGCCGCCGGTCTATGAGGATGCCGAAGCGGCATTCGCCTACAACCAGGAGGAGCTGAAGATCGTCGCCGAGACGCGAAAGATCCTCGGCTTGCCCACCCTGGCGATCGCCTGTACCAGCGTGCGCGTGCCGGTCGAGACGGGCCACAGCGAGGCGGTCTGGATCGAGACCGAATCCAGCCTGCGCCCCTCGGACGTCCGAGACCGGCTGGCGGGATCGCCGGGTGTCGTAGTCCAGGACGATCCCAAAGCGCAGGTCTATCCGCTGGCCCTGAGCGCCGCCGGCACCGATGACGTGTACGTCGGAAGGATCCGCCGCGATCTTTCGCACGAACGCGGGATCGCGCTCTGGCTGGCCGCCGACAACCTTCGCAAGGGCGCCGCCACCAACGCCGTCCAGGTCGTCGAGCTGCTCTTCAGCTGATCTTTTCCGCCTTGCCGGCGCAGTAGAATCGGCAGCCATGAGCGCCCCGGTTGATCTCGGCCGTGTCCTCACAGCCATGGTCACCCCCTTCGACCCGGAGGGTGACCTCGACCTGGCGCGAGCTGAGGAGCTGGCCAACGTGTTGGTCGACAACGGCAACGACGGCGTCGTCGTCGGCGGCACCACCGGGGAATCGCCGACCCTCTCGCACGACGAGAAGCTCGAGCTCTACCGTGCCGTCCGCCGGGCGATCCCCAGGGCGGTGGTGGTCATGGGCGCGGGTACCAACGACACCCGGGCCTCGATCGAGTTGGCGCGTGACGCCCAAAAGCTTGAGGCCGACTGCGTCCTGGCCGTTGTGCCCTACTACAACAAGCCGCCCCAGAGGTCGCTGCTCGCCCACTTCAAAGCCATCGCGGGCGCCATCGACGTCCCCGTGATGCTCTACAACGTGCCCTCGCGCACGGTTGCCAACCTGGCCGCCGAGACCACCATCGAGCTGTCGCATGTCTCCAACATCGTTGCCCTCAAGGAGGCCAGCACCGACCTGACCCAGTCCGCCACCGAGGCCGCCGGGGTCGACTCGGGCTTCCGCATCTACTCCGGTGAGGACAGCCTCACGCTGCCGATGATGTCGGTTGGTGGATACGGCGTGGTCAGCGTCGCGGGACACTTCGCCGGCAAGGGCATCCGGGCAATGATCGCCGCCTACGTCGACGGCAGGGTCGAGGAGGCGGTGCGGCTTCAATACCGTCTGCTGCCGATCTTCAAAGAGGTCTTTTGCACCGCCAGCCCGGTTCCCACCAAGGCCCTCTTTCGCGCCATCGGCCTTGACGTCGGAGATACCCGGCTGCCGCTCGTCATGAGCGAGATTTCTGATGCCCAGGTGCAGTCGCTGCAGGCGATTGTCGAGCAGCTTGGCGACCTCGCGCTGACGCTGCCCCAACCCGCGTCAACGACCGCCTGATCGACGGCCGGGCTTGAGCGAAGCGCTTCAGGTCCTTCACCAGGAGGTCCGAGAGTGCACCCTCTGCGCCCTCCACCGTACGCGCACGAAGGCGGTGCCTGGAGCGGGCGACGCACACGCTCGGATCATGGTCGTGGGCGAGGCCCCGGGAAAGAACGAGGACCAGGAGGGGTTGCCCTTCGTGGGCCAGGCCGGCCAGCTGCTCAACAGGCTGCTGGGGTCTGTTGGGATCAGCCGCGACGAGGTCTACATCACCAACATCATCAAGTGCCGGCCGCCGGCCAACCGCGACCCGCTGCCGCAGGAGGTGACCTCGTGCTCGGCGTACCTCGATCGCCAGGTGGAGCTGATCCGGCCGGCGGTGATCCTGCTGCTGGGGCGACACGCGGTGCAGCGGCTGCTGCCCGGTTCGGACGGCATCTCGCGGATCCACGGCCAGCTGGTGGAGCGGGGGGACCGTGCCTACGTACCGCTGTACCACCCCGCCGCGGCCCTCTACAACAGCTTCCTCGTCGACACCCTCAAAGTCGATTTCCAGAAGGTGCGCGGCTACATTGACATGATCGAGTCTCGGCGGGTCGAGGCCCCGGAGCCGGAGCCCGAGGACCAGAAGGAGCAGCTGTCGTTGTTCTGAATCCGGCGCCCTTACGGAGGTGATATGGCCCAACTCCTGAAGGTCATCCCCCTGGGAGGGCTGGGCGAGATCGGCCTGAATATGATGGCCATCGAGTACGACGGCAAGATCATCGTCGTCGACGCCGGCTTGATGTTCCCCAAGGAGGACATGCTCGGCGTCGACCTGGTGATCCCCGACATCACCTACCTCGTCGAGCGCGCCTCCCAGGTCCAGGCGATCCTGCTCACCCACGGCCACGAGGACCACATCGGGGCCCTGCCGTTTGTCATCAACCGGCTCAACGTGCCCATCTACGGAACGCGGATGACGCTGGGGCTGGTCAAGAACAAGCTCAAAGAACACCGCTTGCTGGCCAACGCCACCCTTCACGAGGTGAAACCGGGGGACGTCGTCAACCTGCCACCGTTCAGCATCGAGTACATCCACGTCGCTCACTCGATTCCCGATGCCACCGCGCTGGCGATCACCACGCCCGTCGGCGTCGTCCTGCACTCGGGCGACTTCAAGCTGGACCAGACCCCGGTCGACGGTCGCCCCACCGACATGTCGCGGCTGGGCGAGTACGGCCGGGACGGGGTCCTGCTCTTCCTTTCGGACTCGACCAACGCCGAGATGGACGGCCACACGCCCTCTGAGCAGGTGGTGGGGGAGGCCTTCCGTACCATCTTCCCCCAGGCCAAGGGCCGGATCATCATCACCACCTTCGCCTCCAATATCTATCGCTTGCAGCAGGCGATGGAGGTGGCGGCCCAGTTCGGGCGAAAGGTCGCGGTGGTCGGCCGGAGCATGTCCAACAACATCCACCTGGCCCAGGAGCTGGGGCTGTTGCAGGTGCCGCCGGACACGCTCATCCCGGTGAAGCAGCTGGACAAGCACCCCGACGCCGAGGTGGTGGTCCTCAGCACCGGCGCCCAGGGCGAGCCATTGTCGGCGCTGTCCCGAATCGCCAACCGTGAGCATCCGCTGGTGCAGCTACGCAAGGGCGACACCGTCATCCTCTCGGCCACGCCGATCCCAGGCAACGAGGAGCTGGTGCATCGCACCATCAACAACCTCTATCGCAATGGCGCCAACGTCTTCTACTCGGCGCGCAACCGAGTCCACGTCTCGGGACATGCCTCGGCGGGGGACCTCAAAACCGTGCTCAACCTGGTGCGGCCGAAGTTCTTCGTCCCGATCCACGGTGAGGATCGCCACCTGGCCCACCACGGCATGTTGGCGCACGACGTCGGCCTCGCAGAGGACAACGTGATACTGGCCGGCGACGGCACCATCATCAACGTCGGCCCGCAGCTTTTCGAGCGGGGCGGAAACGTCGAAGCCGGCTACGTCTTCGTCGACGGACTTGGCATCGGTGACGTGGGCAGCGTTATCCTGCGTGACCGCAAGCATCTCGGCCAGGACGGCATCTTCGTGATCGTGGTCACCGTGGACCACGCCACCGGGCGGCTGATCGGACCGCCGGACGTGGTCACCCGTGGCTTCGTTCATGAGGGCGCGGCCGATGACCTGATCGAGGCCGCCAAGAGCCAGGTGGCCAATGCGATGGCCAAATGGGAGCCCGACAAAAGCGAGACCTCGCTATTCCAGAACACGATCAAGGATGTGGTGGGCAAGTTCCTCTACGATCGGACCAAGCGACGCCCGATGGTCATTCCGGTGGTCATGGAGGTCTGAGACCGGCTAACATGGGCGCCCATGGCTGAGGCTGGGGCGGGGGAGAGTCGATCAGTGGCAGACGTGGTCACCGGCCTCGCGGAAATTGTGATCTGGAGCCACGACGTCGATCGCGGCCTGGTTTTCTACAGGGACCTGCTCGGCCTTGTGGAGATGGACCAGAGGCCAGAGGTCAAGCCGCGCTTCCTCAAGGTCGCCGACGGTAGCGGACATGTTCCCCAGATGGTGGTCTTGGTCCCGCACCCGGATCCACATGGCGCCTTCCCCGGCCAGAAGCCCGACAGGACACTCCACCACATGGCCTTCAGCGTGGCGGCGGGTCGCTACGACGAGCTCGAGTCAGCCTGTCGGGAAGCCGGGCTCGAAGTTCGCGGCGGCGTCCACCCGGTCCTCGAAGGTGTTCGCACCTTCTACGTGGACGACCCCGACGGCAACGAGGTCGAGATAATCGGTCCCTCTGCGTAGCCAGCCCTGGAATCGCGGGTGTTCAAATACAGCCTTCGCTGTTAGACTGCGCCTAAACGTCCCGATTCCCGTCTTTGCATGTCTACTACACGTCGTACTCAACGTCGCCGCACCGTAAGGGCTGCTCCTCGCAAGGGACGCAGTGGCCGGGCGCGCACCTACCGCCCGGCGGCGAGGAAGCGCACTCTGCCTCGATCGCCGTTGCCGCAGGCCCGGCTTCCCCAG
>DAITAT010000014.1:3935-36224 GCA_036824145.1 Candidatus Dormiibacterota bacterium | reverse complement strand
TGCGCCCCTACGTCGCCCAGGCCGACGCCGACGTCTTTTCGCGGCGCAGCTTCGTGTCTTGGAGCTGGTCAAGAACTGAGCCGCGTCCCTCTCGCGCACCGGGCCGGCTGATACCCGACGTGGTATGCTTCTTGCATGTCGACACAGCTGGCGGTGCGGTTGTCAGATCGGACACTGCAGCGGCTTGACCGCCTGATCCGCGGAGGGAGATTCCCAAACAGGACGGAGGCTCTCCGTGCGGCCGTGGACGTTCTCGTCAGTGAGTCAGAGCGCCGCGAAACTGAGGCTGCGATCGTCGAGGGATACCGACGGCTGCCGGACGCGCCTACGGATGCATGGTTGGAGACGGCGACCACGGCGATGGTGTCGGCTGAGCCCTGGTAGGCGATGTCTCCCGGGGTCAGGTCTGGTGGGTGGAGGTACCCGCGGCGGGCAGACGGCCGGCGCTTGTGCTGACCAGGACGGTGGCGGTGCCGGTACTCAACCGCGTCGTGGTCGCCCCTGCGACGCGCACCGTTCGTGGTATCCCTACCGAGGTGGCGCTTGATCGTGGCGACGGGATGCCCGAGGCTTGCGCCCTGTCAATGGACAACTTGACCGTGGTCGCGAAAGGCGCGCTTCGCAGCTTGATCTGCACGCTCGAACCGGACAGGATGGCGGCGGTCTGCGTTGCTCTCCGTGCCGCCGTTGACTGCTGACCTGCAGCCGCACCGATTGGCCTGACCCGGGCTCGGTCGGACGAGCAGGCCCAAGACAGAAGTTAGGCCCCTGGTCTCCCCGCCAACTCAGCCCCCAACTTGGGCTCAAGCGCCAGCTTGTCCATCTCCAGCTGCACCGGCACGCTGACCGGGTACTCGCCGTCGAAGCAGGCCAGGCAGAAGTTGTCGATGGTGTGACCGACGGCCTTTACCAGCCCGTCCATGCGCAGGTAGGCCAGGGTGTCAGCGCCGATCACCTCGCAGACCTCCGCTTCGGTGCGCCCCACCGCGATCAGCTCCTTCTTGCTGCCGATGTCGATGCCCATGAAGCACGGGTAGTGAAGCGGCGGCGACGCGATCCGCATGTGGACCTGGGTGGCGCCGGCCCACCGGAGCAGCTCGACGATCTGGCGGCTGGTGTTGCCCCGAACGATGGAGTCGTCGACGATGACCACTCGCTTGCCCTCGAGCACCGGCCGCACGGGGTTGAACTTGAGGCGGATGCCCGCCTCGCGTAGCGACTGCGAGGGCTGGATGAAGGTTCGGGTGATGTAGCGGCTCTTGATGAGGCCTTCCCGGATGGGGATGCCCGACTCCTCGGCGAAGCCATGAGCAGCGGGGGTACCGCTGTCCGGCAGCGAGATCACGACGTCGGCCTCGGTGGGCAGCTGCCGGGCCAGCTCACGCCCCATCCGGCGGCGGGCCTCGTAGAGATTCTTGCCCATCATCTGCGAGTCGGGCCGGGCGAAATAGATGAACTCGAACATGCACGCCGCTTTGCGCAGCGAGATCTGGGCGATGAAGGAGTCGACGCCTTCCTTGTTGATGATCACGACCTCGCCGGGATCGATCTCGCGATCGAACTTGGCGCGCACGGTGTCCAGGGCGCAGGTCTCGCTGGCCAGGATCCAGCCATCGCCGATGCGCCCCAGGCAAAGCGGCCGGAAGCCGAGCTGGTCCCGCACGCCGGCGACCGAGTCGCGGGTGATGAAGACCAGCGAATAAGCGCCCTCGAGGCGGGGGAGGGAGCGGCGCAGCACGGTCTTCAGGTCGGGCCCGGGGGTCTGGCCGATGAGGCGGAGGATGACCTCGGTGTCGGAGCTGGTGTCGAAGACAACGCCCTTCTCCTCCAGCTCGTCGCGGAGCTGCCGGTGGTTGGTCAGGTTGCCGTTGTGGCCCATCGCGATCGGCCCGATCTGGGGATGCTCGTAGACCATCGGCTGGGTGTTGATGAGCTTGTTGGAGCCGGTGGTCGAGTAACGGGTGTGGCCGAGGGCCAGGTCGCCACGAAGGGCGGCCATCCGGGTCGGGTCATCGAAGACCTGGGCCACCAGGCCCACGTCCTTGACCGTGTTCAGGAGCTTGCCGTCGCTAACGGTGATGCCCGCCGACTCCTGGCCCCGATGCTGCAGGGCGTAGAGGCCGAAGTAGGTGATGTTGGCCACTTCCTGACCGGGCGCGTATATACCGAAGACCCCACACTCGTCGTGGGGCTTGTCGTCGTGCGCCGGGGAATAATGGCTCACCTGATTTCAGTTTACCCGGGGTGTTCCCAGTTCAAGCGTCGGATTGGCTCAGATCCCAAACTGAGAAGGGTCAAGGGCGCCTTCCCAGAGGCCGCGCACCGCATCGAGCGGCTCGGAGATGAAGCTGCCGATCTTGATTCGGTCACCGCCGACGGTGCCCAGCACGGCGGTGGGCACGTGGTGCTCGCGGCCGAGGCTCTCGACGCGCTCGACCGCGTCGGCGGCGCACGAGACCACAAAACGTGACTGGCTCTCGCTGAAGAGCAGGGCGGCGAGGTCGAGCCCCGCGGCCTCGACCCGGTCGCACCGCACGCCGATGCCGCCAAGCAGAGAGCTCTCGGCCACCGCGACTGCAAATCCACCGTCGGCGACGTCGTGCGCCGATCGCAGCAGGCCATCGCCGATCATCTCCAGCACCGCGCGCCAGGTGCGCCTCTCCAGCTCCAGGTCGAGCTGCGGCGGCCTGCCTGCGACGATGCCCAGACAGGTCGAGGCGTATTCGGAGCCGCCCAGCTCCCGTGCGGTCTGACCGATCAGCACCACCACGTCGCCGTCAGACCGGAAGGCGGCCCTGGTGACCTGGTCGATGTCGTCGATGATCCCGACCATTCCGACCACCGGCGTGGGCCAGACCGAGACGCCGCTGGTGTCGTTGTAGAGGCTGACATTCCCCGACACCACGGGCACCTCCAGCTGCCGGCAGGCGTCGGCCATCCCTTCTACGGACTCCTTCAGCTGCCAGAACACCTCCGACTTCTCGGGGTTGCCGAAGTTGAGGCAGTCGGTGATGGCCGCAGGCCGCGCCCCTGTGGCCACCACGTTGCGCCCGGCTTCGGCCACCGCGATGGCGGCGCCGGCGCGCGGGTCGAGGTGGCAGTAGCGACCGTTGCCGTCAGTGCTCAACGCGATCGCCCGGCGGGTGCCCTTGATCCGAACCACGGCCGCGTCACCGCCGGGCAGGACCACGGTGTTGTTCTGCACCTGGTGGTCGTAGGTACGGAAAACGCTGCTCCGGCTGCCCAGGTTCGGCGAGCCCATCAGCTTGCGGAAAGCGGCGTCTACGGCCATATGACCGGTCTCGATGGCGACCTCTTCAGGCGCCGGCGTCGGCACCACCTCGGGGTAGCGCAGCGGCACCTCGTCCACCAGCAGCCCGAGGGGAATGTCGACCTCGAGGCGGTCCTGGTTCTTGACCACCAGCCGGCCGCTGTCGGTGACCTCGCCGATGACGTCGGCATGGAGGTCGTACTTGCGGAAGACCCGGTTGACGTGGACCTGTTTCTCGGGCTCGACGATGATCAGCATCCGCTCCTGCGACTCCGAGAGCAGCACCTCGTAGGCCCCCATCTCCTGCTCCCGTCGGCTGACCTCGGCGACGTCGATCTCGATCCCGGATCCGGCCCGGTGGGCACACTCGACGGCGGAGCTGGTCAGGCCGGCCGCCCCCAGGTCCTGCATGCCGACCACCAGGTCCTGGTCGATCAGCTCCATGCAGGCCTCCATCAGCAGCTTCTCCAGGAATGGGTTGCCCACCTGCACCGCCGGCCGTCGCGACTGGCTGTCGGCGTCGAGCTCAACCGACGCGAAGGTGGCGCCGTGGATGCCGTCGCGGCCGGTGTCGGCGCCCACCAGCATCACCAGGTTGCCCTTGCCCTCCGCCCGGGCCCGCATCAGCCGGTCCTTGCGGATCAGGCCGACCGCCATGGCGTTGACCAGGGGGTTCTCGGTGTAGCAGTCCTCGAAATAGATCTCGCCGCCCACGGTGGGAACGCCGAAACAGTTGCCGTAGTCGCCTATGCCGGCGATAACGCCGGCGAAGAGGTGGCGGTTGCGGGCCACATCGAGAGGGCCGAAGCGAAGCGAGTTGAGGGTGGCGATCGGAAACGCCCCCATCGTGAAGACGTCGCGGAGGATGCCGCCGACACCGGTGGCGGCCCCCGCGTGGGGCTCGATGGCGCTGGGGTGGTTGTGCGATTCGATCTTGAAGACGACTGCCCAGCCATCGCCGATGTCGATCGCGCCAGCGTTCTCGCCTGGCCCCTGGAGGACCCCGGGGCCGCTGGTGGGGAATCCCCTGAGCAGCGGCCTGCTGGTCTTGTAGGCGCAGTGCTCGGACCACATCGCCCCGAACACGCCCAGCTCGACTTGGTTGGGCTCCCGGCCCAGCAGCTTGATGATGAGCGCGTACTCGGCCTCGGTCAGGGCGACCTCATGGAGCTGGGCGGGGTCGACAGTCGCCGTCATCAACGGGAGAAGACTCGCTCCGAGTTCTTGACGATGCTCTTGAAGATGGCGAGCCCGTCCTCCGAGCCAAGCAGCGGCTCCGATGCCCGTTCGGGGTGGGGCATCATGCCGAGGACGTTGCCGTTCTCGTTGATGATGCCGGCGATGTTGTTCAGCGATCCGTTGGGGTTGGCCTCATCGGTGACCGCTCCCGCGGCGGTGGTGTAGCGGAAGACAACGCGGCCATCGTGCTCGAGCTTGCCCAGCGTCTTTTGGTCGGCGAAATAGTTGCCCTCGCCGTGCGAAACCGGCACCCGCAGCAGCTGGCCCTTCTGGGTCTCGGTGGTGAAGGCGGTGTCGACGTTCTCCACCCGGAGGTGCGTTTCCTGGCAGCGGAACTGGAGGCTGGCGTTGCGCATCAGGGCTCCCGGCAGCAGGTGCGCCTCGCAGAGGACCTGGAAGCCGTTGCAGATGCCGATTACGTAGCCGCCACGGTCGGCGAACTCGACCACCTCCTCCATCACCGGGGACATCGCCGCGATCGCACCAGAGCGCAGGTGATCGCCATAGGAGAAGCCGCCGGGCAGGATGACGCAGTCCAGCCCGCTGAGGTCGCGCTCCTTATGCCAGATGTAGCGGGCCTCCTGGCGGAGCCGGTCGTGGACCGCGAAGTAGCTGTCGCGGTCGGACCAGGTGCCAGGGAAGACGACGATCCCAAACGACGCCATCAGGGAATCACTGAGCCGCGGACGCCTCCTTGACGGTGAAGCGGTACTCCTCGATCACCGGGTTGGCCAGCAGCTTGTCGCACATCTGCGTCAGCCGCGAGTCGGCTTCCGCAGCATCCTCGGCCTCCAGCTCGATGGTCAGGTATTTCCCCGAGCGCACCCAGGTCACCTCGTTGAAGCCGATGGTGCGGAGAGCGTCTCGGATCACCAGTCCCTCGGGATCGTTGACCAGCGGTTTGAGGACGACGAAAACCTCGGCGGTGAATTTGGCCATCTAGATATCCAGCCCGGTGATGCGGCGATAGGCGAGCAGGTATCGGTCGCGGGTGCCCAGGATGACGTCCTCGGGCAGCTCCGGCGCCGGTGCCGTCTTGTCCCAGTCGAGCGTCTCCAGCCAGTCGCGCAGGTACTGCTTGTCCATCGACGGCTGGGGCTTGCCGCGCTCGTATTTCTCGGCATCCCAGTAGCGCGAAGAATCGGGTGTGAAGCACTCGTCGATGAGGTTGACCTTGCCGTCGATGTAGCCGAACTCGAGCTTGGTGTCGGCCAGGATCACGCCGCGCTCCAGCGCGATCGTCGCGGCGATGTTGTAGAGGTCAAGACAGACCTGGTGCAACTCGACAGTCAGCCCGGAGCCGACCAGGTCCGCCATCTGGGCGATCGAGATGTTCTCATCGTGGCCGTTGTCGTTCTTGGTCGACGGCGTGAAGCGCGGCTCGGGGAGGCGATCTGACTCTTCCAGCCCGGCCGGCAGCGCCAGCCCCGCGAGCGTGCCCTGCTCGCGATACTCCTTCCAGCCGCTGCCGGCGAGGTAGCCGCGGACCACGCACTCGATATCGATTCGCTCGGCCTTGCGAACGTACATGCTGCGCTGTCCCCAGTCCTGCTCGTAGTGCGCCAGCTCCGACGGCCACCCTTCCGGCTCGATGTGGTTGGGGCAGATCTCGGCGGTCCGCTCGAACCACCAGCGCGACATCTGGGTCAGGATGACGCCCTTGTCGGGGATTCCGTTGGGCAGCATCACGTCGAAGGCTGAGACCCTGTCCGTGGCCACCATCAGCAGGTGATCGCCCAGGTCGAAGGTGTCCCGGACCTTGCCCCGGCTGAACAACGTGAGGCCGGGGAGGGCAGCGTCCATCAGGGGAGGGTTGAGCTCGGCGAGCTTGTGCCCTTCGGTCACTTTTCTTCCCCGATCTGGAGTCGCTGGTAAGTGGTGTCGATATTCCGCGTGTGCCAGCTGGGATCGAAGAGGTCATCGATCTCCTGCTCGCTGAGCAGGGCCCCGACCCGCTCGTCGGCTTTGACCAGGGCCTTGAAGTCCTCGCCCTCGTCCCACGCACGGAGGCCGGCGGCCTGCACCACGCGGTAGGCGTCGTCGCGGGCCATCCCCTTCCCGACGAGGGCCAGCAGGACCCGCTGGCTGAAGACGATTCCGCCGCCGAGGTCGAGGTTGGCGCGCATCTTCTCGGGATCGACGACGAGGCCGTCGACAAGCCGGGTGGTCTCGGTGAGGAGGAAGCCGACCAGCTCGCAGGCGTCGGGAAAGACGATTCTCTCGGCCGAGCTGTGGGAGATGTCGCGCTCGTGCCAGAGCGCAGTGTTCTCCATCGCCACCAGCTGGTGGCCGCGGATGACGCGGGCCAGGCCGCAGATGCGCTCGGCGATCACCGGGTTGCGCTTGTGCGGCATCGCCGAGCTGCCCTTCTGCTTCTCAGTGAAGGGCTCACGCACCTCGGCGACCTCCGATCGCATCAGGTGGCGGACCTCGGTGGCGAAGCGCTCCAGGGTCCCGGCTGTGATCGCCAGTGCGTACATGAAGGCGGCGTGGCGGTCGCGGGCGATGACCTGGGTGGCCGCCGGGTCAGGCCGCAGGCCGAGCTTGTCGCAGACGTACTCCTCGACCTTCGGCTCGACGCTGGAGTGGGTACCGACGGGTCCCGAAACCTGGCCGACGGCGACTTCTTCGCGAGCCGTGAGCAGCCGCTGCCGATCCCGCTGCAGCTCGGCGACGTAGCCCGCCAGCTTGAAGCCGAAGGTGATCGGTTCGGCGATGATGCCGTGGCTGCGCCCAACGGCGAGGGTGTCGCGATGCTCGATGGCCTTGCGCTCGAAGGCTGCCGTCAGCCGATCCAGCTCCTCCAGCAGGATGGCGGCGGAATCGACAAGCTGGGTGGCGAGAGCGGTGTCGAGGATGTCGGAGCTGGTCAGCCCGAGATGGACCCAGCGCGACTCCGGGCCCAGCGTCTCGCCCATGGCGGTGACAAATGCGATGACGTCGTGGCCGACCTCGGCCTCGATCTCGTCGATCCGCTCCATCACGTATGTGGCGCGTTGGATCTTGGCGACGTCCTCGGCAGGGATCACTCCCAACTCGCCCCAGGCCTCGGCGGCGAGGATCTCGATGCGCAGCCAGCGATCGAATTTGGAGGCGGGTGCCCAGATCTCGCTCACGCGGCGGTGAGCGTAGCGGGGGATCACGGCGTGTCCTGACTCAGGGGGTCCAGGTCAGGAGCGCAGGAAGTGGGTCACCGACGCGGAGGATTCTAGCAACCGGCAATGGCTCGACCGGGTCGGGATGGCTCAGCTGGCGGCCCCGCCGGTGGCGACCCGGTCGATCTTGGCCGCCATCACGAAGTCGCTGGAGCTCAGCCCGCTGATCTTGTGGGTCGTGAGTTCGACGTCCACCCTTCCCCAGTACAGGTGCAGGTCCGGGTGGTGGCCCTGCTCCTCGGCGACCTGGCCCACCCGGTTGACGAAGTCGAGTGCCTCGACAAAGTTCTTGAACTTGAAGCTCTTCCAGAGTCGCAGACCGTCGCGCACCTCCCAGCCTTCGAGCTGGGCCAGCAGCGGCGCGAATTCCTCCTCCGAAAGCGGCGGCACCCCTCCCTTGCATGGCACGCACTCTTGATCGGCCAGCGCCCCGGGGTCAGACTTCTTGCCGAGGACCGCCCACCAGGGCTTGGGTGCCATCTCAGCCGGCCCCCACCGCCTCGTGATGCTGGACGGCGGCGGTGATGGCGGCGACCAGGGCGGTGTCGGAGCCCCCGAGGTCGAGCCCGTAGCCCTTGCGGAATAGCGACGAGACGCGCTTCATCAGCCCGGGATGATCGGGGATGAAATGGGTCGACAGATTGCCCGCGATGAAGTCGGGCTCCTCGGTTAACGCAAGGTGGATGGGGATGTTGGTCTTGACCCCGCCGACCACGTACTCCAGCAGCGCCCGACGGCCGCGCGCGATGGCCTCCTCGCGGTCCTTTCCCCAGACGACCAGCTTGGCGATCAGCGAGTCGTAGTAGGGCGGGATGGTGTAGCCGGCATAAACCCCAGAGTCAACACGCACCCCTGGGCCCCCGGGTTCGTGGTAGCGGCTGATCCGGCCGGGCGCGGGCATGAAGCCGTGACCCGGGTCCTCGGCGTTGACGCGGAACTCGATGGCCCAACCGTGGGGACGGATGTCAGCCTGCTCAAAGCCGAGCTCCTCGCCCTGGGCGACCCGGACCTGAGTCTTGACGAGGTCCACCCCGGTGACCATCTCGGTGACCGGGTGCTCGACCTGCAGCCTGGTGTTCATCTCCAGGAAGTAGAAATCGCCGCGGCTGAAGATGAACTCAATGGTGCCGGCGTTGAAGTAGCCGCAGGCTCGGGCGGCTTCGACGGCGGCGTCGCCCATACGCTGCCGCAGCTCCGGCGTGATCACCGGAGAGGGCGACTCCTCCAGCACCTTCTGGTGGCGTCGCTGGATGCTGCACTCGCGCTCGCCGAGGTGGCGGTAGTTGCCGTGCTTGTCGGCGATCACCTGGATTTCGATGTGGCGAGGCTCGTCGATGTACTTCTCGATGAAGATGCTGTCGTCGCCAAAAGCCTGCTTGGCGGTTGACTGGCATTGCTCGATCGCCGGCAGCAGCTCATCGCGCGTGGCCACGACCTTCATGCCGATGCCACCTCCGCCGGAGGCGGCCTTTACCAGCACCGGCAGTCCGACCTTCTTGACGAAGGCCTCTCCCTGCTTGGGGTCTGTAATCGGTGACGTCCCGGGGAGGATCGGCACCCCGGCCGCGCCGACCATGTTCCGCGCCGCGACCTTGTGGCCCATCGCTTCGATCGCCGACGCCGGCGGGCCGATGAAGTTGATCCCCGCCTTGTCGCACATGCGCGCGAACTCGGCGTTCTCGGAGAGGAAGGCGTAGCCGGGGTGGATCGCGTCGGCCCGGGTCTTCCTGGCGGCCGCCAGGATCTTGTCCTTGACCAGATAACTCATCGATGCCGACGGGGGTCCAATGTTTACGGCCTCGTCGGCCATCTTCACGAAGAGCGCCTTGTCGTCCGCGTCGGAGTACACCGCCACGGTGGCGATGCCCATCTCCCGGCAGGCTCGCATCACACGCACCGCGATCTCGCCTCGATTGGCGACCAGGACCTTCTGGATGGGACGGGCTTTGGCTGTGCGCGGCACCGTGCGGTTACTCGATGACCATGAGGGCCTGGCCTGGGGTCACAACCGATCCCTCGGCGACGTAGACCTCCTTGACAGTCCCCGACTTCGTCGTGGTGACGTCGTTCTGCATCTTCATGGCTTCCAGGACCGCCACCGCTTGGCCGAGCTTGACGATGTCGCCGGCGGCCACCATGACCTTCAGGATCAGCCCCTGCATCGGCGCCGTCAGGGTGCCGTCGGGTGCCGCGCCGGGTGCGGGCGCGGCGGCCGCCGGCGCGGCTACCGCATCCGTGGCCGCGGGCACAGCCGGGGCCGCGGCGGCTGGCACCATGCCGCCACCGAAGACCTTGACGGCGAAGCTCTCGCCGTCGACCTCGACGCGGTACTCACCGGCATGCGCCGAGGCGGCCGGCGCCTCGGCCCTGGCGGCTTTGCGGGCGACAATCTTCTCCTCGCCGCCCTCCCCGCGAAGGAAGCGCAGGGCCGCCACCGGGAAGAGGATGAAGCTGAGGAGGTCGTCGGGAGAATCCGAGGCGATCCCTGCCTTCTTGAGGTCCTTCTTGGCGCGTTCCAGAAGCGGGTCGAGGAGGTCGGCGGGCCGAACCGTGATCGGCTCCTCCTTTCCCAGCGCCAGCTTCCGCACCCCGGGGTCGAGCTTTCCCGGAGGCTCTCCAAAGAGGCCGAGGAAGTAGTCGCGGGTCTCGGGCAGGACCTCGGCCCAGCGCTCCTCGGCGAGCACGTTGGCGATCGCCTGCGCCCCCAACACTTGGCTGGTGGGGGTCACCAATGGCGGGTAGCCCATCTCAGCCCGCAGCGCGGGGATCTCGGCCAGGACGGCGTCGAGCTGCTTGTCCGCGCCGCGCGCTCTCAGGTCGGCGCGCACTCGCGCCAGCATCCACTCCGGGATCTGGTAGGTGCTCACGTTGGTGTCGGTCAGCTGGGCCTTGGCTTCGAGGTGCGGCCTATATTTCTCGAGCATGTCCTCGAACTGGTCCTTGATCTTGCTGAGCAGGCCGAGGTCGAGCCCGGTGTCCCGCTTGGTGCCGGCAAGCGCCGCCACCATCGACTCCGTCGGCGGTTGCGACGCGCCCCAAGCGAACGGTGAGATGGCGGTGTCGATGATCTCGGCGCCGGCTTCGACGGCGGCCATCGCGGCCATCGCTCCCATGCCCGCGGTGCAGTGGGTGTGGAACGCGACGGGCAGGTCGGCTGCCTTGCGCACCGCGGCCACCAGCTTGCTTGCCTCGGCCGGGGTGATCAGGCCGGCCATGTCCTTGATACAGATCGAGTCGCAACCCAGGTCCGCCAGCTCCCTCGCCAGGGCCGTGAACGACCGCACCGTGTGGATGGGGCTGACGGTATAGCAGATCGCGCCCTGGACGTGGCGCCCGGCGACCTTGGCAGCCCTGATCGGGACGACCATGTTGCGCAGGTCGTTGAGGCCGTCGTAGATGCGGAAGATGTCGACGCCCGCCCGGGCGGCGCGCTCCACGAAGAGACGAACGACATCGTCAGGGTAGTTCTTGTAGCCGACCAGGTTCTGTCCCCGAAGCAGCATCTGCAGGGGGGTGTCCTTGACCACCTTCTTGAGGTCGCGCAGGCGCTGCCAGGGGTCCTCGTTGAGGTAGCGCAGGCATGCCTCGAAGGTGGCTCCCCCCCAAACTTCGAGGGAGTGATAGCCCACGCGATCGAGGTCGGGCGCCACCGCCAACATGTCCTCGGTCCGCATGCGGGACTTGATCAGGGACTGGTTGGCGTCACGAAATACGGTCTCGGTGACTCGTGTCCGCGGCACCGGGACATTCTAAGTGCGAGGCGTTCCCCGCCGGTCCCGCCTCGGTCAGCTCTTCAGGAAGTCGACGATGTGCTCGGCGACAACCTCTCCCTTGTCCTCCTGGATGAAGTGGGAGGCGCCTTCGATGAGGACAAAGGGGCGCGCGCCGGGAATTCGCGCCGCAAACCTCTCGCCGACTTTGGGCGGGAAGATGGGGTCGGAGTCGCTGAACGCCACCAGGGTCGGTTTCTGCCACTGGTTGAGCTTGGCGCTGGCTTCCATCATCTTGTCAGCCCCGGGCGATTCCGGGGAGGTCGGGACGATCATGGGGAACGCGACTACGCCCCATTTGGAATCGGGCTCGGGGAAAGGTGCCTCGTAGGCCCTCATCACCTCAGCCGAGGGCGGTGTCAGGCAGGCCCCGGCAACGAGCATGCTCACGGGTACGTCCGGCTTCACCTTCTCGACAAAGTCGTGAAAGGCCCACCAGGCCTCGGACATCCGGTTTTCGCCACTCATAATCCCGGTGTTCAAGATCACAAGTCGGCTAAACCGGGCGTCCATCTCGGTGGCCACGCGCAGGCCGATTGGCCCACCCCAGTCCTGGACCACCATCGTCACGTCGTGAAGGTCGAGCTCCTCAACCAGCCGCCTGATCGAATCGACGTGGCGGTCATAGGTGTACCAGCTCTGCAGTGCGGGCTTGTCCGAGCGGCCAAAGCCGAAGTAGTCAGGGGCCACCAGCCGGTGTCCGGCCGCGACCAGCGGGGGGATCATCTTGCGATACAGGTACGACCAGGTGGGCTCGCCATGGAGCATCAGGATCGGCGAACCCGACCCCTCGTCGACCCGGTGCATCCGCAGCCCGTCCTGCTCGATGTAGCGGGGCTCGAAGTCGTAACCGGGCAGGCCGGCGAAGCGCTCATCAGGGGTGCGGAATGCCTCCAATGTGTATCCTCGGTGACTTTTAGGGCGCGTTTGCGCGCCACGGCCTCAGTCCGGGTTACAGTTTGACGCCAATGGCCCTCAACGTGCGTCGCTTCTCGATCGAAGTGTTCGGTGCGACCATGCTTCTGCACGGCGTGATCGTATCGTTTCGCCGCCTGTCCGACCTCGTTAACGAGCCGGATCCCTATCTCGTGATGAGCGAGATCCAGACCTACCCGTACGTGGCTAACAGTATGATCGGCCAGGACCAGCACAGCCACGGGTTGGTGAACAAGGACATGATCGTGATGCTGGCGGACCGGGATGTGGCCGCGCCGGAGGCTCCAGCGGTGGAGATGAGCGTTGCCAAGGTGCCCCACCGGATCCTGGTCTATACCAACCGTTTTGCGATCAACGCCGACATCCACCTTGCCCAGGGTGCGGAGCTCGAGCAATTCCTGGCCGCGTCACCGGGCCAATTCGTGCCTGTCACCAACGCCACCGCGATGCCGACGGAGCAAGGGACGCAGCTGACCAGCTTTCGCCGTCATTTCCTGCTCATCAACCGAGACCACATCGCTTATCTCGGGACCGCGGACGAAGGCGACGTGGGAGCCGCCGCCAAAGACTCCGAGACGATCGGCTGAGGCGGCGCCGATGGCGACCGCCCTGGGACGTTGTTGCTTCAGCCTTTCGCCGCCTCGACGAAGGCGTTCCGCAACGCCTGGTACTTCTCGGCGACCTCGGGCCGGCTCAGGCCGATGATCTCAGCCGCCAGGTAGGCCGCGTTCTTGGCCCCCGGCTCTCCCACCGCCACCGTTGCCACCGGCACGCCGGGAGGCATCTGCACGATCGCCAAGAGCGAGTCGAGCCCGCCCAGGTCACCGGACACCAGGGGCACGCCGATCACCGGGAGGGTCGACCAGGCGGCTGCCGCGCCGGGCAGGTGGGCGGCCATGCCGGCGCCGGCGATGATCACCTTGACCCCACGGTCGCGGGCGGTGCCGGCCCACTCCGACAGCTGAGCGGGGGCGCGGTGCGCCGAGAGGACCCTGGTCTCCGACTCGATTCCCATCTCGGTGAGTATGTCGGCGCATTTCTGCATCACCGCTAGGTCGGACTCGCTGCCGACGACGATGCCGACTTCGATCACCGGGCTCCTCCCAGGTTGGCCGAGCTGAGTTCCATCGCCGCGATATCAGTGCGGTGAAAACTGCCGTCAAAGCTTACCCGGCGGACATTGCCGTAGGCCCTGGCCTGCGCCTCGGCGACACTCGCGCCGCAGGCGACCACAGTAAGGACGCGCCCGCCACCGGTGATGTAGCCGTTGCTGGTGTGTTTGGTGCCGGCGTGGAAGACAACCACGTCCTCTTCGAGCGAGTCGAGGCCGCTGATGGCCAACCCGACTTCGTATGAGGCCGGGTAGCCGCGGCTGGCCAGGACCACTCCCACCGTCGCGCGCGCGCTCCACTCGATGGCGACGCCGCCCAGGTCTCCTTTGGCGCACGCAACCAGGGGCTCGACCAGGTCGCTGGTCAGCCGGGGCAGGACCACCTGGGCCTCCGGGTCGCCGAAGCGGGCATTGAATTCGATCACCTTCGGCCCATCGCCGGTGAGCATGACCTGGGTGTAGAGGCAACCCTGGTAGGGCAGGCCACGGCGGGCCAGCTCCGTCACCACCGGTTGGGCGCAGTCGCGGACGATGCGCTCGACCATCTCGGTGTCGACGTCCGAGGGCGGGCTGTAGACGCCCATGCCGCCGGTATTGGGGCCGTGGTCGCCGTCCAAGGCGCGTTTGTAGTCCCGCGCCGGGACCATGGGGACGGCCACCGCGCCGTCGCAGAAGCACATCAGGCTGACCTCGTGGCCGCTGAGCCGCTCCTCAAGAATGATCCGGCGACCGGCAGAACCGAACGCCTCCTCCTCCATCGCCCGGTCAATGGCGGCGATGGTGTCGTCGACCGACTCGCAGACGGTGACGCCCTTGCCCAGCGCCAGGCCATCAGCCTTGACGACCAGCCCGGTCTCCCGCGAGCGGGCGTATGCGTGGGCCTGGTCGCGGTCGTCGAAGACCGCATAGGCGGCGGTGGGGACATCGACCGCCTCCATCACCTGTTTGGCGAACGCCTTGCTCGATTCCACCCTGCCGGCGCCCGCGCTGGGTCCAAAGACGAGCCGACCGGCCCTGGCCAGGTGGTCGGCCACGCCCGCGGCGATGGCGTCGTCGGGGCCAATCACGACGAGGTCGATGTCGCGCTCGTGGACCAGCGCCAGGACCTCGGCGGGGTCGGTCGGGTCGATCGTGATGCTGGCGGAGAGCGCCTGGGTGGCGCCGTTGCCGGGGGCGGCGTAGACCTCATCGACGAGCGGCGATTGGCGGATCTTCCAGAAGAGGGCGTGCTCGCGCCCGCCCGATCCGAGCACCAGGACTTTCATTTGGCCCTAGCTACTCCCACTCGATGGTGCTGGGCGGCTTCGATGAGATGTCGTAGACGACGCGGCCCACCCCCGGGACCTCGTTGACGATGCGTGAGGAGATCTCTCCGAGCACGTCGTAGGGCAGCTTGGCCCAATCCGCGGTCATGCCGTCGTCGCTCGTCACGACTCGGACCGCGACGACGTCGGCGTAAGTGCGGAAGTCGCCCATCACCCCCACCGAGGAGATCGGGGTGAGGATGGCGAAGCTCTGCCAGACCTGGCGGTAGAGACCCGCCCGCTTGATCTCGTCGATGACCACCCAGTCGGCCTGGCGCAGGATGTCGAGCCGCTCGCGGGTCACCTCGCCGATGACACGGATGGCCAGGCCGGGGCCGGGGAACGGCTGACGGAAGACCATGTCCTCGGGCAAGCCCAGGGCCAGGCCTACCTGCCGGACCTCGTCTTTGAAGAGGTAGCGCAGCGGCTCTACGAGCTCGAAGTCGAGGTCCTCAGGCAGGCCGCCGACGTTGTGGTGGCTCTTGATCTTGTGGGCGTGGTTGGTGTCGTGGGAGGTGGACTCGATGACGTCGGGGTAGAGCGTGCCCTGGGCCAGGAACCTGGCATCCCCCAGCCCACGCGCCTCGTCGGCGAAGACACCGACGAACTCGCGGCCGATGACCTTGCGCTTCTGCTCGGGGTCGATGACGCCCGCCAGCGCGTCGAGGAACCGGTCGGTGGCGTCGACGTAGCGGAGGTCGATGTTGAGCCCCTTGGTCATCACGTCGATGACCCGCTCGCCCTCCTGGAGGCGGAGCAAACCGTTGTTGACGAAGACACATGTCAGCTGGTCGCCAACGGCACGGTGCACCAGCGTAGCCGCCACGGCTGAGTCGACGCCACCGGAAAGGGCGCAGATGACGCGGCCGTCGCCGACCTGCCGGCGGATGTGCTCCACCGCCGATTCGATAAAGCTGGCCGGCTCCCAGTTGCCGCTGCACTGACAGAGGTCGTAGAGGAAGTTGTGGATGATCTCCCTGCCCAGCGGGGTGTGGACGACCTCGGGGTGGAACTGGATGCCGACCCGGCCGCGGTTGTCGCCCATCGCCGCCACCGGTGAGTTGCCTGAGTGGGCCATCACCCGGAAGCCCGGCGGCGGGCTCGTGATGCGATCGCCGTGGCTCATCCAGACCGGCATCTGGTCGGGCATGCGGCCAAAAATCGACCCCTTGTCATCAACGACCACCGATGCCGCGCCATATTCGCGCTTGCTGGAGGGCTGCACCACGCCGCCGAGCGCCTCGGCCATCAACTGCATGCCGTAGCAGATCGCCAGGATGGGGACGCCGAGCTCGTACAGTTCGCGATCGGGGTGGGGAGCGCCTTCCTCGTACACCGACGCCGGTCCCCCGCTCAGGATCAGGCCGCGCGGATTGAGCTCGCGGATCTTCTCGATCGGTGCGGTCCCCGGGATCAGCTCGCAGTAAACCTTGGCCTCGCGCACGCGGCGGGCGATCAGCTGGCTGTACTGGCTGCCGAAGTCGAGAACGAGCACGGTTTCGGGACCGCTGGGGGCGCTCCCTGGTTGCTCGGCTCCCGGCTCGACAGTTCCCGGCTCCTCCGTGGTCTCAACCCTGGGCATGTCGAGCGGAGCGGCCGGCTCGGGGATCCCTACTCGGGACACACGCCTCCGAACCGGGTCATCCTTTGGCCCCCATGCCGACGCGCTGGGCGGTCTGGGCCTGCTTGCCCTCGCTGACGATCGCGGGAGCGATCACCATCTCGACCTCATGGAACTCGCGGAGGGAGCGGGCCCCGCAGACGCCCATACAGGAGCGGATCGCGCCGGAGAGGTTCTGCGAGCCGTCGTCGACGTGAGCCGGCCCGACCATGACCTCAGCCAGAGAGGCCTTGGTCCCGACCTTGATCCGCGTCCCTCGAGGCAGGTTGGGGTCGGCAGTGGCCATGCCCCAGTGGAAGCCGTGGCCGGCGGCCTCGACGGTGGCGGCGAAAATACTGCCGATCATCACCGCGTCGGCGCCGCAGGCGAAGGCCTTGCAGACGTCGCCCCCGATGCGCATGCCGCCGTCGGTGATCACCGGTACGTAACGCCCGCTGCGCTGCCAGTAGTTGTTGCGGGCGGCGGCGACGTCGCTGGTGGCGGTCACCTGCGGGACGCCAACCCCGAGCACGCCCCGGGTGGTGCAGGCCGCGCCGGGCCCGACCCCGACAAGGATGCCGGAGATCCCCTCATCCATCAGCTCCAGCGCGGTGTCGTAGTCGACACAGTTGCCAACCACTATCGGCACCGGGCAGCTGTCGGTCAGCTCCTTGAAGGACAGCTGTTTGTAGGCCTTGGAGATGTGCCGGGCGGTGAGCACGGTGCCCTGGACGAAAATCAGGTCGCCCCCGGCTTCGGCGATCACGGGGGCCCGCTGGGCGGCGCGCTGGGGGATCGTCGACACCGCCGCCAGCACTCCGCCGGCTTTGATCTCCTGCACCCGGCGCGCGATCAGCTCGTCCTTGACCGGCTCGCGGTAGATCTGCTGGATCAGGACGTTGATCTCCTCGGGTGAGGCGTCGGCGATCCGCTGCAAGACCTCGGTGGGGTCCTCGTAGCGGGTCTGGACGCCGTCCAGGTTGAGCACCGCGAGACCGCCGAGCTTGCCCATCGCGATCGCAAAGGCAACGTCCACGGAGCCATCCATGGCTGAGGCAAGAATGGGGATGTCCAGGCGATGGCCACCCAGCATTGTGGAGATGTCGATCTCCTCCGGGTTGATCGTGACACGACCCGGGACCAGGGCGACCTCATCGAAACCGTACGCCCGGCGGGCCTTCTTGGAGCGCCCGATGGGCAGGTAGTCGGATTGCGCCGCCGGCACCGCCACGCCCAACTCTAGAGCCACGAACGACCCCCATTAACAAGAACACCCCGCGATTTGTACTCGCGGGGCATACGGGCGCCATCCTGTCCGACGCCCATCGGGGTTTGAAGGGCGGCCGGGTCGCCAGATACTGGGATACGGTCTCTGATGACGCCTCCTATGACTGAGATTTTGGCGGATTTTACCACTTCCCATATTGGGGTCGGGCCGGGTCAGCGTCTTGAACAGGGCCACTAACATCAGTTGATGACCCTCTTTACCGCCGACGCCGCCGTCCGAAACCCCGGCCGGGACGAGGCTGTCGAATTCCTGATGCGCGACCGGACCTGGTCGGCGTACGCGCTGGGCTACCTCGACCCGACAGCCGGCGTACCAACCAGCGTGCTCGCCGCCGGTCCCGAGGGCGAGACAGAGAGCATCCTGGTCCAGGCGCAGCTTCCACAGCTGCTCAGCATCTTCGCCAGCGGCAGGCCCGAGGGCATCGCCTCGGCGATCGAAGCATTGCCGGCAAGCCCGGCGTCCGGTGTGTTCAGCATCCGCGGAGACGCGGTCAGCGCTTTCGAACGCCACCTCAACCTGAGCACCGCCCATCAGATGCGCCGGATGGTGGTGCGCCAGGGACAGCTGCGTCCCCGCCGCGCCGGCAGCCCGGTCCGACTGGGGGTCGACGACATCGAGCCGGTGAAGCGCCTCTACGGCATGTGGACGGATGCCCACCAGCTGCCGGGACAGCTCTCGACCGGGGTCTACTTCGGGGTCTATGACGGCGCCGAACTGGCCGCAGTGGCGGGGACCCATTGCGTTTCGCGGGAGTTTGGCGTCGGTGCCATCGGCAACGTCCTCACCCACAGCGACTATCGCCACCGCGGCCTGGCCTCCGCCGCCACCACCGCCGTCGCCGAGGAGCTTTTCCGGCTCGGCTGCGAGGACCTTGTCCTCAACGTTCGCGACGGCAACGAGATCGCCTACCGGACCTATATCGGGCTTGGCTTTGTCGACCACTGCACCTTTATCGAAGGCGTCTTCCACAGCCGGCCCGGCCGCCGCTGATGGCAAAAATCAGCGGCTCGATTGCCTAGCCGGTCTGGACCAGGTGAGCGCGGAAGACCATCCGGCCTTAGTCATCACCTGGTTACAACGTATGGCACCGCTACTACTCGCGAGGCTCAGTAGGGATCCTTAGGGGTATATACCGCGAACCTCGGTGGCGCGCGCGACCAGGTCAACTGCGAGGGTATAGGCGGCGGTGCGCATCGAGATCTTCAGCTCGTGGGCCTTCGCGCTCACCTCCTTGTATGCCCGCGCCATGATGTGGTGGAGGCGTTGATTAATCTCGCTCTCCTCCCAGAAGAACGCCTGCAGGTCCTGGACCCACTCGAAATAGGAGACCGTCACGCCGCCTGCGTTGGCCAGGATGTCGGGGATCAGGAGCACGCCTTTGTCGGTGAGGATGTCATCGGCCTCGGGGGTGGTCGGACCATTGGCTCCCTCAGCCACGATCTTGGCTCGCAGCTTGGCGGCGTTGTTGCGGGTGATGACGCCCTCCAGCGCCGCGGGGACCAGGACCGTGCAGTCGAGCTCGAGCAACTCGGCGGGGTCGATGTTCTCGGCGCCCGGGCAGCCCTCCAGGGTGCCCTGGTGGGCTTTGTACTGCTCGACGTCGTCGATGTCGAGGCCGTGGCCGTTGTAGATCGCCGAGGTTGAGTCACTGACGGCGAGGATGGTCATGCCGGCCTCGCGGCCGAGAAGCCGGGCCGACACCGAGCCCACGTTGCCAAAGCCCTGGACCACCGCGGTCGAGCCGGGACCATTGATGTCCAGCTCGCCGAGCGCCTCCATGACGCAGAAGGACAGCCCCCGGCCGGTGGCCTCGGGGCGGCCCTCCGACCCGCCCACCGACAGTGGCTTGCCGGTCACGGTGGCGGGAACGGAATAGCCGCGGTGCATCGAAATCGTGTCCATGAACCACGCCATGTGCTGGGCCGTGGTGCCGACGTCGGGAGCGGGTATGTCCGACTCAGGGCCGACGACTATCGAGATCTCGGTGGCAAACCGGCGCACCAAGCGCTGCTGCTCCGTGAGGGTCAGCTTCTTGGGATCGCAGATGACGCCGCCTTTGGCGCCTCCATAGGGAAGCCGGACCACGGCGCATTTCCAGGTCATCCACATCGCCAGGGCCTTGACCTCGTCGAGGGTGACCGCGGGGTGGAAGCGCAGGCCGCCCTTGGCGGGCCCTCGAGTGAGGTTGTGCTGGACGCGATACCCGGTGAACATCTCGATGCTGCGGTCGTCCATCAGCACCGGGAAGTGGACCGTCAGCTCGCGCTTGACCTCGCGCAAAACCTTGCGCATACCGTCGTCGAGGTCGAGAACGTCCGCCGCCCGGTCGAACTGTTCTTGGGCAATGGCGTAGGCGCTCTCGTCCTTTTCCAGCATCGCTCTATATGATCGCCTAACCGTGGCCATTTGGGTACATATCAGTTGCTGAGGCGCGATGACCAAATGGCCCGGCTGCCCGGCGGGCCGGACGAGCGGGTGCAAGTTCGCGGCCTCACCATCGTCGTCGTCACATTCCTGCTCGCCGCCGCTGTCACCGCCCAGCTCAAGGCCTCGCTGGTGCCGGCGTCCAACCGCGTCGCTCGCGACCAGCAGCTTGTCAGCAGCGCCCAGGCGCTGGAGCAGGACAACACCAACCTACGCGGCCGGTTGCAGACGCTGCAGGACCAGATCCAGCGCGACAACCAGCGCCTGGCGCAGACCTCGCAGCAGGCGCGGGAGGCACAGCTCGCCGCCCGCGACCAGAAGGAGAAAGCGGGACTGACCAAGGTCAGCGGTCCGGGAATCTCGGTCGACCTGGCCAACGGCAATGACCCCCATGTCACCGGCGACAACCGGCGCGACTGGCTGGTCAGGTACATCGACATCCAGGACGTGGTCAACCTACTGTGGTCCGCTAACGCCGAGGCCCTCAGCGTCAACGGCCAGCGGGTCGTCAATACCAGCAGCTTCTATGTCGCCAGTACGGACGTGCTTCTCAACGGCGTCCACCTGGCCTCGCCCTACCATTTCGAGGCGATCGGGGACGGCAACCACTTCAACGACTTCCTCTCCGACTCCAACAACCTCGGCGAGCTCAAGACTCGGAGCGACACCTACCAGCTGAAGCTCCACTGGCAGACGGAACGCGACATGACGCTGCCCGCGTTCGACGGCGCCTTCATCGTGAGGTACGCGGTTGCTGGGTAACAAGCGGTCGTACCGGATCCAGGTTGCGTTGTTCTTCGTCACCGTGCTCGGGCTGGGCTTCTTCTTCACGGTGCAGGTTCGCTCCCAGGCCACCGCCGACCAGCTCCTTAGCGGCCAGGACAACGTCACCCTCGGACTTTTGATAACCGGCCTGGCGCAGTCCAACCAGCGGCTGGTCGAGGCCCGCAGCGAGCTGGGCCAGCAGGAGCAACAGCTGGCCGCCTCGGCGACTTCGCCGAATTCCGCGAGTCAGCAGCTCCACCAGCAAGTGTCCCGGCTGCAGATCATCAACGGCACGATGCCCGTGCACGGCCCCGGGGTGGAGCTGAAGGTCAGGTTCGCGATGCAGAGCTTCGAGCTGCAGGACCTGGCCAACGCCATGCGCCAGCTCGGCGCCGAGGCAGTGTCGGTCAACGAACTGCGGCTGACCGCCCGCACCGTGATCGGCGAAAAGAACGGCACCCTGACGATCGACGGCAAGTCGATGTCGGCCCCCTATGACTTCCTGGTTATTGGTGACCCCGCCCAGTTGTCCGCCGGCGCCGGGCAGCTCCTCACGCAGCTGGAAGCCAGGGGCAATGCCACCCTGGGTCAGCAGGGCGACATCCACATCGCCGCCGTGGTGCCGGAACGGCCCCAGGTCTACTCGAGCTTCGGGGGGTAGTCCTAGCTGGCCCTGGGGGCCGGGATCGAGACCCGCCCCGCCGATGGCCGCCGCCGCGTGACCTCGCGATCGAGAAGTTCCAGGGTCGACTCAAAACGGTCCCAGCGCGCGTCGTTGGTGCCGACTTCGAAGGCGCGGTTGCGACGAACGGTCAGGCCGTGCTTGGCCAGCAGCTCCTTGTTGCGATCGTGGTTCTCGTCCAGCTCGACGATGACCGACTCGTAGCCGTGCCGCGCCACGCGCATCCGCGAGCTGAAGCGCATGGGGTTGTCGAAGAACATCCTGGCGTCGGTCCGTTTTGGCTCGATGGCGACGATGTCAACCCCGGGGTGGGCCCGGCGCACCTGCTTGAGGTGGTACTGCAGGCCGGCGTGAAGGGCAGTCCGGGTGACCTGGTTGATGACCGCTGAGAATCCCTTCTCGCTGACCCTTCGAGCGTCAGCGCCGAGCTTGGGGATGCTGCGCGCCGAGTTGTCGAAAGGCACCATTGGGTTGATGCAGATGACGAGATCGGCGCCTCGCTCGATCGCCAAATCGATGCTGGCGGTGCCGCGCACGCCACCGTCGACGCATTCCTGGCCGTTGATCTTGACCGGCTTGTAGAGCACGGGCACGGCTGCCGACGCCGCCGCCGCGCGGCTGATCGGGGCAAGCTCGTTGTGGCCCCGCCCAAAGACGACGCGCTCGCCGTTGTCGAGGTCGGTGGCGATCAGCAGCAGGTCCTTCTCCAACTTTCGGAAGTCATCGGTTCGCCCCGTGAGTTCAAACACTTTGGCGAGATAGTCAGCGGTTGCCTCGGAGTCGAAGAAGCCCGACGGGAGCGCGTCCAGGCAAAGGGTGCCGAGGTCGATCAGGTCCATGTCCCGGATGTTCTTGAGGTAGTGCCAGCAGGCCCAGGCAGCGATCGCGGGGAGGCCGACGATCTTGCGCACGAACTCATCGACGTTGGGGCGGAAAACGTCAGAGCGATGGAGGTTGGCGGGACCGGCCTGCCCGGAGATAGCCCGGAGCAGGTCCTTGGTGCGAATGCCGTTGGCGACGCAGGAGCTGATCACCGCGCCGGCGCTGGTGCCGACATAGATGTCGAAATCGTTGACCGAGCGATCCAGCAGCGCGTCGTTGAGCGCCCGCAGGGCCCCGATGTGATAGACCGCGCCGGTCAGGCCCCCTCCGGAAAGGACCAGGGCCGTCCGGCTCACCCGGACTTGGCCTTGCCGGAGACCGGAGTCCGCGACGATCGCGGCTTGGCAGTGGGCCTGCTCGGCTCGCCGCCGACGATGTCGGCCAGCCGGTCGACTCGCTTGACCAGGTCGGTAAGGCGCCGGTCGAAACGCTGCATCTCCTTCTGGCTGGGGATCTTGAGGCCGCGAAGGGTCCGCGCGAGCGCCTTCTCCAGCGCCTCCTCGACGGCCACGTCGGGTCGGACCCGCTCTTCCGCGCGCTGAATCTGGTCCTGGACCGCCGATATCGACTGGCGCACCGCGCCGATGACCGCCTCGCCGGGGTTCCGCACCAGCTGCTGGAGGAGCTGCTCGGGCACCGCGCCGTGGCGCTTGCGCTCGTTGTCGAGGACCACCTGCGACAGCGTCACGGCGGTGAGATCCTCGCCGTTGCTGCGGTCGACGACCTGGATGTTCTCGCCAGTCCGCACCAACTCGCCGATCCGCTCCAGGGTTATGTAACGTCGCGAGCTGGTGTCGTAGAGCTTGCGGTTGGAGTATTTCTTGATCAGCCGGGGCGCCGGCTCCTGGGTCGGCACGCGCTTGCTCTTGCCCGGACCCCCGGTCGCCCGCTTCCGGGCCGTGGTCGAGGCCCGCGTCAGTGGGAGCCTCCCCGGTCCTGCCGGCCCACCAGCGCCTCGACTTTGGCGGTGAGGACATCGACGCCGTGGTTGAGGCGCTCGATGTCAGACCGAGAGGGGATGTTGACGCGGTTGAGGACGTCTTCGATCCGGCCCTCGATGAAGCGATCGAGCCGCGCAGACTCCTGCTGAGCGCGACCCTGGGCTTTCTCGCTGGCGGATCGGAGCTCGCCAAGGAGCCGCTCAGCCTCTCGCTGGCCAAGATTCCCGGTCCGGACCAGTTCGCCAACCAGGCGGTCGGCCTGGGTGGTGGCCAGCCCCACCGGTGCCTGGACCAGGGACATCACCAGCTCGACCCACCTGTTGGCATTCCTCGCCATTGGCGCCGGGGGCGTCGCAGCGCGAGTCCGCATGGGTGCCGGGCGACCCTTCGCTGACGTCTTGCGCGGGGCACGACGCGGCCGTCGCGGAGCCGTCTCAGCCATCCTCCAACCTCGTGACGCACTGCATCATCCTCGGATTATATGCCGGGCGCTCAACAGAAGGAACACCTATTTGAGCGATGTCGAGCCGACGAATTGGACGACGCCGTTTGACAATGCTGATCGCAGGCAGACATCATGGTTTCTATTGCCGCCGCCTTTTCACGCGGCATTGGAGGTGAGCTGAGCATGGCCAAGAAGTCATCCAAGAAGTCCAAGAACCGCGGTGGCGGTGTGCGTGACCTCGTCGAGGGTGGGCAGCAGCTCATCTGGGGAGCCCAGGGCCGGGCCGAGGACGCGGCCAAGCGTCTGCAGAAGACAATGCAGGAAACTGTCGCCAGCGCTGAGAAGCGCTTCAACGTCGAGCTCAAGAACCTCCAGGGTCGCCTGCGCGACCTCAATACCAGCATGGGCGGGTTGGAGCGCAGCTACCGCGCCATGGAGAAACGGGTGACCAAGCAAATCGAGACCGTGTCGGGTCGCGCCGTCAGGGCGTCTGACCTCGACAACCGCATCCGCACTCTTGAGGCCGAGATCCTTCGCGCCACCGGCCTGGGCCCGTCACCCGCCAGGACTGCCCCCAGGGCAGCCACCGGGGCCAAGCGCGCCCGCAAGCGCACCAGGGCGGCCTCCACCGCGCGGAGGTCCACCAGCACGACGCGTCGCTCGGCGACGGCACGGACCACCGCCGCTCGCAAGACTGCGGCGCGGAAGCCGGCCGCTCGTAAGACTGCCGCGCGGAAGCCAGCCGCTCGTAAGACTGCGGCGAGTAAGCCGAGCGCTCGCCGGCGGACCAGCGCCAGGCGCGCTCCCGCGCGTCCGGCCGCGGCGGCCACCACGACCCCGACGACTGGCGGCAGCGCCAGCTAAGTCTCGTCTCTAAGCGGTAAGCGCCCTCGGGATCAGGCGATCAACCGCCGGACCATCGCCTCGACGAAGCGATATGCGGTGTCCACGGTGTCGGGATCGATGGCGTCGTAGGTGTCCGTCTGCAGATGCCAGTTCACCGGCAACCCGTTGCTGGTGGCGATGACGGTGATCGCCTCGAGGCGCCGCAGCAAGACCGGCACGGTGCCCAGGCTCATGACCCTGAAGGGCTTGCCGGTGACGTTGAGGTCGGGCAGCTTCGAGACCTGCTCCGCCATCTCCATTAGGGCCTTGCCGGCCTTGTGCTTCAACAGCATGCCCTCGGCGGTGGTGTAGCTGACATCGCCCGCGCCGACGTTGTCGATGTTGATCAGCCAAGCGTGCTCCAGGTCGTCTTTGTGGACGCGAATGAATTTCTGCATCCCCACCAGTCCCGCCTCCTCGCAGCCGGTGGCGACCGCCATCACCTCGGTGTCCGCGGGCGCGTCGGCGGCCAACGCCTCGCATAGGCTCAACATCACGCCTACCCCGCTGGCGTTGTCGTTGGCGCCAGGAACATGCTCGTAGAAGATCTCGCGCTGCAGCAGCAGCAGCAGGGCGACGATGATGAACGAGGCGAAAGGGATGGCGAGGTACCCGAAGAGTCTTTCCTGGGTCACCGCCTGGATGCCCACCAGCACCGGTAGCGCCACCATCGAAAACGCCTGGAGCACGAAGGTCCGGCGGAAAGCGCGGACCAGGCGAGGGTGCCACATCATCCCGGAGCGTGCGCTGTCGTAGTGCGCCGTCAGGATCAGGCGGCGGCGGGGCAGCTCTCGGGCGGCCAGCCGGCCGACGACGTTCTGGCTCTTGCCCTTGGGTACTAAAGCGCTGGCGAAGGGGAAGGTGGTGGTGTTCTCGCCGATGAAGGCGACCCCCGCGATGCCGGTGAGCAGCCAACCCACGGCGCCCTTGTCGAAGACGGCGGCGGCGACAAACCCGGCAATCGCAAGGATGAAGACCGGAATGTACGTGTGGCTGAAGCTGCGGACGCTGCGAAAGCTCTCGAGCCTGACGGTGAAGCCGAACTTCTCCAGCTGCTGCTGGATGTAAGCCGCCGCCACCCGCTCCGCCTTGCTGGTGGAGGGCCGCGGACCGATCTCCTGGGCCAGCCTACGGATGTGGTCTAAGGGGTCGGTCACGGCCCAATTATGGCGATGGGATAATCCATCCCATGTTCCTGGCTGAGCGGACTGCCGCGTCAGGATGAAGATCCTGGTCACCGGCGGCGCTGGCTTCATCGGATCCAACCTCGCCGACCGCCTGGTCGCGGAAGGCCACCAGCTGGTCGTCATCGACGACCTCTCCAGCGGCAAGCGGCACCAGGTCCCGGCGGCAGCGAACTTCTACCAAATGGAGTTGGACAGCCGTTGGCTCGACCGCGTCATCGAGCGCGAAAAACCGGAGGCCGTCTGTCACCTGGCAGCTCAGATCAGCGTCCGGCGCTCAGTTGAGGACCCGGTGTTCGACGCCCGCGTCAACGTCCTCGGCAGTATCGGCCTGATCGAGGCGTGTCGCACCCACGGCGTCAATCGCTTCGTCTTCACCTCCACCGGCGGTGCGATCTACGGCAACGCTGACCAGGTACCCACGCCCGAGACCTACGTGGCGGCGCCGGTGTCGCCGTACGGGACTTCGAAGCTGTGCGTCGAGCACTACCTCTACTGCTTCCGTGAGCTCTACGGCTTCAGCAGCGCCGCGCTGCGGCTGTCCAACGTGTACGGCCCCCGGCAGGACCCCCACGGTGAGGCGGGTGTGGTGGCGATCTTCAGCCGGGCGCTGCTGGAGGGGCGGCCGGCGACCATCAACGGCGACGGCCTGCAGACGCGGGACTACGTTTACGTCGGCGACGTCGTTGAGGCCTTCGTGCTGGCGCTGGGTAGCGATGCGCAGGGCAGCTTCAACGTCGGCACCGGCGTCGAGACCGACGTCAAGCGACTCTACCGTTTGGTTGCGGAGGCGGCGCGGTCCAGCGCGCCAGCGGTGTACGGCCCGCCCCGACCGGGTGAGCAGAAGCGGAGCTGCATCGACCCGACTCGGATCCGGGCGGAGCTTGGATGGGAGCCCAAGGTGCACCTGCCCGAGGGGATCGGGCTGACCGTCGATTATTTTAGGAGCGAGGTGGGCGCGGCTGCCGGTTAGGGAGGCTAGCCTCGCTATTCGAACAGGAAGGGAGAGCCTGGGACCGGGGCGAGCAGGGAGCTCTTGTACGTGATGCCTGAGCCCAACGCCGATGCGCCCGACTGAAGAAGCACCGTGTCAGCCACGACCTGCCCACTGGTCCCGGATGCGTTCGCGCCCGCGCCGTAGATCCCCTTCGGCACGAAGATGGTGCCACCCACGTTGAAGGAGGAGGCCTGCTTCAGTTCCACAGCGCAGGGGGTTGAGCCCCCGGTGCAGTCCTGGTTGTCATCCGACCAGATGATCGGCAACCGAGCCGAGGTGCTGGAACCTGCTGGCGTGTAAGTCAGGGGGAGCAGGTCAACCGAGGCCACCTTGTTCGTCAGGGCCATCGTGGCCTTGGCCGAAGCTGAATCGTGGAACTCGAAGGCGCAGCCCAGGTAGCCCGCGCCTGCAGTTGGGCTGCACCGGAGGGAGCTTCTGTTGCCCTGGATGTCGAGCGAAGCCCCGTTGCGGAATATGAATACGCAACCACCGGCCAGGAATCCGATCGCGGGCTGGTTCACACAGTTAAAGCTTCCGCTCCTTAACACCACGTTTGCCGCGGTGCCGTCAAAGACGTACCAGCCAGGTTGGAAGTAAAGGTCCGCCCCAGAACCCGCCGTGTATGCCGTGAAGACCTGGTTCTTGGTTTTCTGTCCCCCCGAGCCCAGCGTTGTAGCTCCGCCGGTGCCAGCCGGGATGGCATTTCCGGGGTCGTTGGCCGCGATCACCGACGTTGGGGTTGGATATGCAGGGAACCCGGGCCAGAGGCTGTCGGGGAAAGAACCCTCGTGCGTGTCGCCTGACGCGCATGGCGTAGCCGTGCCCGAACTGGTCATACCGGTAGCAGCGTCATAGGTAGCCGGGGTGAGGGACACGTCGCTGGCCTTAGGCGTGGTCCAGCAGGGGTTGTCCTCCCAGTTGGAACCGACCCCCGTTGCAGTTAATTCACAGGTCGCGGCGCTGGAGGTCGAAAGGTTGCAGTTGGGCGGTCCGGAATTGAAGCCAAAGAACCAGTTGTACTTGTTCGAGTCGGATGGGTCAAACTTGACCCTGTCTGACAGGTTTGCCCACCCCCTGTTCTGGTTCTGGTTCGACGCGCCCCCAGTACAGGTCGAGCGTGTTTTCCCGTCGGCCATAAGGAGCGCCTGGGCGGATTGATAGAGGGCGCCATCCGTGGAACTGCCGATGTCGAACTCGGTGCCTCCGTTGAAATAGATTCCGCCGTTCTGGCTGTTCGACACGAAGCCGCCGGTGCCCTCCTTCGAGCACTCGCCGATGATTGCGGCGCCCAGGGTGCCGACGGAGCCGTTGCCTGAGATGTTGAGATATCGGGTAGCTAGAGCAAAGGGAAAGCTTTTCACGCTTGTCTGGACGGTCGCCGCCGAGTGCGCGCCAACCGTGACGGCCGTCGTGCCCGTCAGCGAGGCGAAGCCCGATTGGGGGTTTTGGTGGACGATGTCAACCGACACGTTGGAAGGCCCCGGATACGGGTTGGCGGAGGTATTCAAGGGCGTGTAATTAGTCGTGACGGTGATGATGTATCCACCGAATGTGATCACGCATATGTCGGCTCCCGAACCCCCAGGATTGAAGGCATCTCCCGTGCAGGTATACAGCGGGCCTCCGGGCAGGGTTAGTCCGAGGTTGAAAAAGGCATAGCTCATCGCGCTATTCTGAGCAGCCGCCGCGTTGCCCTGTGCGAGTACCCCAGCGCCTGAAAGAGCCGCAGCGTCTGAGGCCGCCCTCAGCACTCGACGGTCGCGGTAGTTGAGTGAGCCGTCAACGGCAAGCGCCGCGATCCCGAAGAGGAATACGAGCATCAGAGCGACGATTGGCAACGCCTGGCCGCGCTGGTTTTGGGATTGGAGGGAAGGTCGCACGGTCACCATTCCTGTCGTGCGCAGGTCGTACTCGTCAGGCGGAAGTTGCTGGGGAAGAAGACACCTACGAGCCCCGTCAGCGGCCGGAAGTAGTAGGCGATGGTGACCCGGATGGCCTTGTTTCCTGCTGGGCGTCCGCTGGTGGTGTCGCGAGAAGGCTGGGTGGCTGCCGTGGCACAGGAAGCGAGCGAGTCGACTTCCACATAGGCGTTGTCAGCGTTCGCCGTACAGCCCCCCGCGGTGATACACGGCGGAACGGCAGCCATTTGGTTGGTGCCGTCGACGCAGTTGTTCCAGTTGGCGCTGGGGATCAGGTTGGCCTCGTCCTTCATGGCCTGGCACACAGTGGGCCCAGTTCCCGAACTGGTCGTGCAGTTGCCGGGGGATGGGTTGGCTACCTGCGTGTTGCAGGGGTTGCTCGCCAGGATCGCCACGCGTGCCCCTTCGCGGGCTGCGTTGGTGATCTCGTTCGAGTAAAAGATGGCCCTCCCGAAGTCAACTATCCCGAAGAGGATGAGAAAGAGAAGCGGCGCCATAAGCGCGAACTCGACCATGCTCTGGCCTCGGCTACCCTGGCCTCGCCTCAGGAACGAGCTTGCTTTCAGAATTTGGTGGTCCTCTGCGACTGAAGACGCGATGCGTCCCGTAGGGCGAAAAGATGATGGCTAAGGTCTTGCCGCCCGTAGTGTCGCAGGCAAATATGTCTGCTTCCTGAACGCGGAGTGCCATCCGTGTGCCAGTGCGCGGCTGGGTCCCGCGGGCCCCGTCCCCGGGTAGGCTAGCGACATGCGTGTCCTTCTGGTCGAGGACGACCGCCGACTCGCCGACGCCGTGGCGCGCGGCCTGGAGGAGGCGGGCTTGGCCGTGGTGCACGCATCGGACGGCAACGGGGCTTTGGGGGCGGCCCTGGGCGGCTACTTCGACGTGATCGTCCTCGACGTCATGCTGCCTGGCTCCATGGACGGCTTCGAGGTTGCGGCCCGGCTACGCCAGCGCCAGGTTGGCACGCCAATCCTGATGCTGACCGGACGTGACGCGGTGGGCGACCGCGTTCGCGGCCTGGAATCCGGGGCGGACGACTATCTTCTGAAACCGTTCGCCTTCCAGGAGCTGCTGGCTCGCCTCCGCGCGCTGACGCGGCGCCACCTGCCCGCGCGGAGCTCCGTGCTCCGGATGGGACCGGTCAACCTGGACAGCTCAAGAAGGACGGTCGACGTCGACCAGCGGCCGGTGCCGATAACCCGCCAGGAGTTCGCGGTCCTGGAGTACTTCATGCTCCATCCGGGCCAGGTCCTGAGCCGCACGCAGATCCTCGAGCACGCCTGGCCCGACGGCGTCTACGAGTCCGGCGAATCCAACCTGGTCGAGGTCTACGTCGGACGGGTGCGGCGCAAGCTGATCGCGGCCGGCTGCCCGGATCCCTTCACGACCGTCCGGGGCGCCGGGTACCGCATGGAGCTGCCCGAGGGGTGAGGGCCCTGCTGCGGCAGACCCGGGTTCGCCTGACCTTGGCCTAC
This sequence comes from Candidatus Dormiibacterota bacterium, assembly GCA_036824145.1. Classification (GTDB taxonomy): domain Bacteria; phylum Chloroflexota; class Dormibacteria; order DASZGP01; family DASZGP01; genus DATMMS01. Next base: position 5,948 of record DAITAT010000014.1, on the reverse strand, counting down.
GCCGGCGTTTTCAGCGTCGTTGCTGTGGTCGCCGCATCTGCCCTCTGGCTGGCCCTGGCGCGCACCGAATACTCGGCCATCGACGACAGCCTCGCCGGCCCGGCGCGATCGGTGGAATCGGCACTTATCTCCCGCGGCGGGCCGCCGGCAGCCGGCGACAACACCTTGCCGGCGCAGACCGACAGCGGGGTGCCGGTCGGTGTCCTGCTGTTCGACCGTGCCGGGACCCTACTGGATCGCTCCAGCCCGGCGCCCCCGGCGGGCGCCCTCGCCCCGACGGTGCACCGGGCCGCGACCTCCAGCTCGCTGGTGCTGGACACGGAGACGATCGATGGGCAACCGCAGCGAGTCCGCGCCAGCCGGATGGACCTGCGATCCGGGGACATTGTTGTGGTCGTGGTCACCCGTCCGCTGACCGAGACGGATCGGCTTTTGTCCAGCACCGCCCTGGTCCTCGGGGTCGGGATGGCGATGCTGGTGGTTGCGGCCGTGGTCGTTGGGTATGGGCTGGCCGGTGCGGCGCTGAGGCCGGTACGAGAGATCGCGGCGACAGCGCGGACCTTCAGCGAGCGGGACCTTCACCGCCGCCTCGAGCTGGACCTGCCGCCCGACGAGCTCGGCGAGCTGGCCGACACCTTCAACGGGATGCTGGCAAGGCTGGAGACCGCCTTCGAGAGCCTCCGACGGTTCACCGCCGACGCGGCCCACGAGCTGCGAGCGCCACTGACGCTGATGCGGACCGAGGTGGAGGTCGCGCTGAGCCGGCCGAGAACCGAGCAGCAGTACCGGGCCAGCCTGGAGACAGTGCTCGCGGAAGCCGAGCGGCTGGGCCGCCTCGCGGACCAGCTTGTGATGCTGGCGCGGGCCGACGCCGGGGCATTGGTCGCACAGATGACCAAGGTCGACCTGCCCAACCTGGTCGATGAGACGAGCGGCCGCTGGCGCTCACTGGCGGCCCGGCGCGACGTGACCCTGGTCGACCAGGTACCGGACGAAGGCTACGTCTGGGGCGACCCCGACCTCCTGCGGCGCCTCCTCGACAACCTCATCGACAACGCGCTCCAGCACTCGCCCGGCGGTGGCACGGTGGCGATCTCCTGCACTTTGCTGGAGTCATCCTGGGACCTCGTGGTCGCCGACTCGGGCCCGGGTGTGGAGCCCGCGATGAAGCCGCTTCTCTTCGAGCGCTTCGCGCGCGCCGACCCGGCCCGGCGGAGAGACACCGGGGGCGCCGGCCTGGGCCTCGCCCTCTGCGCCGTGATCGCACAGCTTCACAACGGGTCGATCAGCCTCGACGACGGCCCCGGCCCCGGGGCCCGCTTCGTGGTGCGACTGCCTGCCGCCGACCGTCCCCTGGACGATCCCGGGGCGACCGTCATGACCGCGGATGAGGTCGAGCCCGGTCCAGCTACGACGCGCACCTCCTCTCGGCCATAGGATGGTCTCCCCGCAGCCAGCATTTCCGACCGTTCATGCTACAATCAGTAGTATGAATCGGGTCAAGATCAGCGTCACCGTCGACCCCACCCTCCTCAGTGCCGTCGACGACTTCGTCGAACGCCACAAGGGTGCGGATCGCAGCAAGGTCATCGATCAAGCGCTCATCCAGTGGTCCGCGGCCCAGCAGGAAAGGGCGATGATCAATCAGTATTCGGAATCTCCCGAGCTCGGCTCCGAGCGCGACGCCTGGCGGTCCACGCGTCGGGCAGCCGCCAGTCGTAGCTTCGGCCGCAAGTGAGGCGCGGTGAGCGCCCCCACCTCGCGGTCCCACGACACGGCGAGCTGTGGCTCGTGCTGACACCGGGACAGCCCGACGATCCGCACCAGCCGCGGCCGGCGCTGGTCGTCTCCGATGACATACGCAACCGGATGACTGACGATCTGATCGTGGTGCCGCTCTTCTCTCGCGGTCGGACGGGTCCGACCCGCGTTCCGCTGCCGGCGGGAGCCGGGGGCCTGGATCATGAGAGCGTCGTCTTTTGCGAGGAGGTGAGTACCATCGACCGAGACTTC
>DAITAT010000014.1:0-3835 GCA_036824145.1 Candidatus Dormiibacterota bacterium | reverse complement strand
GGATCATGAGAGCGTCGTCTTTTGCGAGGAGGTGAGTACCATCGACCGAGACTTCCTCAGGCGAGGACCTCTCGGTCAAAGGCTTGAGGAGTCGGCTATGGACGCGGTGGAGAGGGGAATCAGGCGAGCTGTCGGGGAGGTAGTGCCAGAGCAAGTGATGTAGGCTTACATCATGAGCCATCGCACCCAGATCACCCTTCCGGATGCTCAATATGCTCGCCTGCGAGAAGAATCGGCCCGGACCGGGGTTGGCCTTGCGGAGCTGGTCCGCCGCGCGCTCGGCACCACATATGGATCTGGCAGCACATCGAAGGCGAAGGAGAACCTCGCGGCAAGCTTTGGTGCCTGGCAAGGTCGTGTGGAGAACGGCGAGGGCTACGTTGAAACCCTGAGACGAGGCATGAAGCGTCGGCTCGCACCGTGACCGTCGTCGTAGATACGTCGATTCTCATCGACCACCTTCGCGGTGACGCCAGGGCCCACCGACTTCTCGACGGCGCCTTCTCCGGAGGCGAACGAGTCACCGCTTCGGTGGTGACCAAGGTCGAAGTGCTTGCAGGGATGCACCAAGAGGAGGAAGCCGCCACGCGACGCCTCCTCTCCATCTTGGAGTGGGTTCCGGTCGACGATGGGCTCGCCGAGGCCGCCGGGGAGCTTGCTCGCCAGCACCTTCGTTCCCACTCGGGCGCGGACCCTGTCGATTTCATCATCGCTGCCACCGTCGATCTGCTGGGGGCGAAACTCTGGACGCGCAACCGCAAGCACTTTCCGATGTTCCCGGACCTGCCTGCCGTCTACGAGTAGGTCACGTCCGCCGCGAGGTGGCCGCTCCGGTCTGTTAGCCCTCCTCCGCCGCCGGACCCAGCGCCACCAGCTGCAGGCGGCAGTCGAAGCAAAGCTGGTCGCCGGACGCCGCCAGCGAATCGAATGCGCGGCGCAGCCCCTGGTTCTCGAGCAGGTCAGTGGTTTCCGCGATACGGGCGGCCCACTCGTAGTTCTCCATCGCCTGCCGCAGCTTGAGCCGCAAGTCCGTGAGGAGCTCGCGCTCAACCTCCGAGACGCTGTCCGGAAACCCGAGCCGATCGAGGTTGGAGATGTTGACGTGGATCCGCGAGCGGGCCGCTGCGGCGGCGCGCGCCAGCGGCTGCTCATCACCTTCTCGGAGGGCCTCGCGGAGCTCCTCGAGGGCCAGCTCCGAGGTCTCGAGCACGGTGCGAAAGTCGGCGCCGTAGTCGACCGGGTGCTCGTGGTAGGCGACCTGGTTGCGGCGAGCGGTGAGCAGCGTTAGCGCCAGGATCACAAACCCGATGACGAAGTAGCCCCAGACCGGCATTATTGCAGCGGGAGAATCTGCAGGCTGGTCTGGCGGGCAATGGCCGCAAAGTCGCTGTCGGAGTGGAGCAGCGCGACGCCCGAGCGGATTGCCACGCTCGCGATCAGGCAATCGGTCAGAGCGCGCACCGTTTCACCCCTCGACCGGCACAGGCGATAGATCGCCGCCGCGGCCTCGAAGTCAGCCAGGCCCTCGACCGGCATCAGCCGGCAGCGCAGCAACAGTCTCCGCAGCGACTGCAGGTGACCCGGGTCCCTTGCTCCGGCGAGGGTTTCCATCACAACCACTTCGGTGGTCGAGATCTCCTCCTCCTTGATGAGCGCGGTCAGACGGAGATGAACCGGGCTACCGGTGCCGCGCAGGAATTCGACCCAGGCGGAGGTGTCGACTAGGACCAGGCTGTGTCGCCCGCGCGCAGGCTCTGGAGGTCAACGTCCCACCCCGATCCTTCGAGCGCGAGCGCCTCCTCCACTGTGAGGGGGTTGCCCACCAGCTGACGCAGCGCCAGGTCCACGGCTTCGCGCTTGGTCTTCACGCGGTATCTGCTCATCGCGGCGACGATAAGTTCGTCGTCGAGTTCAATATTTGTGCGACCCATTTACACCACTATACACGGCGATACACCAACCTTGGGGGAGGCGATTCGCGCGGAGGACGAGACGGCGGGGGCTCCTCGGGACTTTCCTTGAGGCGGAGCACATCGGTAGCGGGGTGCACCCACATCGCCGGCCGCGCTGCAACGTGGGGGAATCACCTCATGTCGAGCAAGCACAATTTCGATGTCGTTCTGGAGGCCCAGGAGGAAGGCGGGTATGTCGCTTCTGTGCCCGACCTTCCGGGCCTGTGGACCCAAGGTGAAACCCGCGACGAGGCGATCGCCCACGTCAAAGAGGCCATCGCCGGGTACCTCGAAACTCTCCAAGAGCTCGGCCGGCCCATCCCGCACCCGACGCGAGAGCACCTCACCGTCGAAGCGTGACCCAACGACTGCCGGGGTCACCGTCCGGCAGCTCGCTCGGGTCCTCCGGAAGAAGGGCTGGCAGCTCCACCGCACCAAGGGCAGTCACCAGCACTACTTTCACCCCGATCGGTCGGCGCTCATTACTGTGCCAGTCCACACGGGCAGCCTCAAACGCGGCCTGCTCGCCCGCATCCTCAAAGATGCCGGCGTCTCACGAGAGGAGTTCCTAGAGCTGCTCTGACCGCGCGAGCCACGGCGGGCGGCGGCGGGGATGGGCGCGCATTAGCGAACAAGTCTCCAAATTTGGGGGACGCGAAGGGCGGAACCGCGGTTCAGCGGCCTTGAAACCGCGGCTTGCGCCGCTCGAAGAACGCGGTCAGGCCCTCGCGGACGTCTTCGGAGCCGTGGGCCTCAGCCGACAGGCCATCAAGCTGCGCCCGGCTGGTCTCATCCAGCTCGGCACCGGATGCGTCCAGCTCCAGCAGCCGGTTGATCATCCGCTTGGAGTTGCGCACCGTGATCGGCGCCCCCGCGATGATGTCGTCGCAGAGAGCGTCGACGCGGGCGTCGAGTTCTTGGCGCGAGAAGCAGTAGTCGACCAGCCCTCGCCGCACCGCCTCCTCGCCGGTGAACAACCGCCCCGTCAGCATCAGCTCGCGCGTGACCTGGGGCCCCAACTGTTGGATCATCCGGCGGTGATGGACCGGGCCAGGCAGCAGCCCGAACCGGCTGGCGGGGACGCCGAGCCGGGCGGTGTCGACCGCGACGCGGAGGTCGCAGGCCAAAGCCAGCTGGTAGCCGGCGCCCAGCGAATGCCCCTGGATCCGTGCCACCAACGGCGCCACGCAGGCTTCGATCGCGGCCTGGGCCGACTCCATCGCCTCGCCGAATCCGCCGCCCAGCCCCTCACCCTCCAGTTGGCCCAGCTCGCTGAGGTCCGCGCCCGAGGCGAAGACCTGGTCGCCGGCGCCCGTCAGAACCACCACGCGCACGTCGCCTTCCAGACCCTGGATCTCCGCCTCGAGGGTGCGGAACAACGACGTGGACAGGGGATTGCGGCGCTCAGGATCGTTGATCGTGAGCCGCAGCACCCCCGGCCGCGGTCGCTCTGACAAGAGCGACGCTGAATCTGACATCGAGGGATTATCGGCCCGCTGGCCGGGTCGATCACTCGATGATCGCTACCGTCTGTCCCTCCTGTACCACGTCGCCTTCCTTGACCAGGAACTCCTTGATGGTGCCGGCCACCGGGGCCAGCACCGGGATCTCCATTTTCATGGACTCCAGGATCATGATCGTGTCGTCTTCCTGGACCTGCTGGCCGACCTCGGTCGTGATCTTCCAGAGGTTGCCAACCAGCTCAGCTTTGACTTCGGCCACGGAGTCCTCCTTTTTTGCTCGCGCGACGGCTCAGCTGCTCAGAGCTGAGAAATCGGGGGTGAATGCGCCCTCGTTCTCGTCGGGCACGTAGTCGCTGGGGACATGTCGCGGCGTCGCGCTGAGGCCCAGCTGTTCCCGCGCCTCCGGCACCGAGGCGATCT
>DAITAT010000013.1:0-36399 GCA_036824145.1 Candidatus Dormiibacterota bacterium | reverse complement strand
TTGTCGGGTAAGTTCCGACCCGCACGAATGGCGTAACGAGTTGGGCGCTGTCTCGACTACACACTCGGCGAAACTGAAGTACCTGTGAAGATACAGGTTACGCGCGGCAGGACGGAAAGACCCCGTGGAGCTTTACTACAACTTGGCATTGGATTGGGACTTAGTCTGTAGAGGATAGCTGGGAGACTTTGAAGCTCGGCCGCTAGGTCGGGTGGAGTCAACCTTGGAATACCAGCCTGATTAAGTTTTAGTTCTAACAGGACCCCTTATCGGGGATCCTAGACAGTGCCTGGTGGGTAGTTTGACTGGGGCGGTCGCCTCCCAAAAAGTAACGGAGGCGCCCAAAGGTTCCCTCAGCCTGGATGGAAATCAGGCTTTTGAGTGCAATGGCATAAGGGAGCTTAACTGTGAGACCTACAAGTCGAGCAGGTGCGAAAGCAGGGCATAGTGATCCGACGACTCGGTATGGAACGGTCGTCGCTCAACGGATAAAAGCTACCCCGGGGATAACAGGCTTATCTTGCCCAAGAGTTCACATCGACGGCAAGGTTTGGCACCTCGATGTCGGCTCGTCGCATCCTGGGGGTGGAGTCGCTCCCAAGGGTTGGGCTGTTCGCCCATTAAAGCGGTACGCGAGCTGGGTTTAGAACGTCGTGAGACAGTTCGGTCCCTATCCGCCGTGCGCGTAAGAGTCTTGAGAGGAGTTGACCTCAGTACGAGAGGACCGGGTTGAACGAACCTCTAGTGGACCGGTTGTTCCGCCAGGAGCACCGCCGGGTAGCCATGTTCGGATGGGATAAGCGCTGAAAGCATCTAAGTGCGAAGCCCGCCTCAAGATAAGGACTCTCACCGGGTTAACCGGGTAAGGCCCCAGCGAGACCAGCTGGTTGATAGGCCGGAGGTGTAAGAAGGGTGACCTTTTAAGCTGACCGGTACTAATAGGCCGAGGGCTTGGCCACTACCTATCCCACTACACAGTGTCCATGCCAGCAATGGCGATCTGAAGCTTCTTCGCTAGTTCGTTCCGGCGCCTCAAAAGCGTCAACCGGCGCTTCAACGCGCCGACAATTGAATAGATAAACAAAGGTACTGGGTGACCATAGCGGTGGGGCAACACCTGTTCCCATCCCGAACACAGTAGTTAAGCCCACCAGCGCCGATGGTACTTCGAGAGTTATCTCGTGGGAGAGTAGGTCGTTGCCCAGTACTTTTTCCTTGCCTGGGCCCAATTGGGGGTGGAATCAGGCGGGGTTGGGGCCTATATTGAGTGTCCTTCATGACTGACATCAAGCGCGTCCAGGTGGTAGCGACTTCAGAGACCTTCCGCAAGATGCTGCGCTTCTACTTCACCAAGGCCGGCTATGAGGTGGAGACGGTACGCACCGCTGATGAGTCCCTGCGGTTCAACGCTGGCGTGCCCGACGCCGTGCTCTGCGAGGAAAACCTCAAGGGCGTGGACGGGCTCCACCTGGTGCGGCAGCTAAGGGCGAGCCCCGTGACCGCGCGGATCCAGATCATGGTGCTGGCGGGCAACGCCACCGACGCCAAGGTCCGGGAGGCGATCGCTGCCGGCGCTGACGAATGCATGCGCCGCGACGCCAAGGTCCAGGACATCGGCGACCGCCTGGCCCGGATGTTGGCCGCCGCCGCAGGCGATCGCCCGGGCACCTCGGGGGAGAACGCCCCGGCCCACTCGATCTGCGTCATCAGCGCCCGCGGGGGCAGCGGCAAGACCTTCGTGGCCACCAGCCTGGGGGTCGCGCTGGCCCAGCGCCGAGGCGCGACAACCGCGCTCCTGGACCTGAACCTCGAGTTCGGGACATCCGCGATGATGCTTGACCTGCGGCCGGTGTACACCCTCAGGGACGTCGCCGAGGCGGCTGTCTCCAACGTCTCCGACACTGAGTTCGACGGCATGCTTCTTCGCCACTCAAGCGGTCTGCGGGTGGTTCCCGCGGTGGCCCGGCCAGGCGACTCGGAGCTGATTCCCGAAGGCTCGCTGCCCAAGATCATCGAGCGGCTGCGCCGGATGTACGACCATCTCGTCGTCGACGGTCGACCGTCTTTCCGCGAGGTGATGCTGGACCTCTGGGAGAACTCAGACCACCTCGTGATCACCTGTCCGCCCGAGGTAATCTCGGTCCTGGTCACCCGTTCGCTCCTGGAGGCTGTCGAGGTTCTCGCCATCGATCCGGCGAAGATCCTGCTGGTGGTCAATCACCTGGTGCCGAAGGCCAGGTTGACCGCCCAGCAGGTTGAGCGAGGGCTGGGCCGTGACGCGATCACCCTGCCGTACGGGGGCGAACAGCTGCACCGCGCCGTCGACGTCGGCCGGGCCTACATCCTGGAGCGCCCGGGAGATCCAACCGCGGTGGCCCTGCAAAAACTCGCCAACGACCTGGTGGAGCGCCACGAGGAGCGCAACGGGGTGCTGGCCGCCAGCTGAACCCGCAAGAGCGGATGTTGACCAAGAAAGAGGCCCCAGATTTCTCCGGGGCCTCATTTTTCCAGCTTGGCGCTTGGTGGTGGACTCGCCAGACGCCCTCAGATGCCAACCCCTTGATCGGCTCGAAGGTCCGGCTTTGACTCGCGCAAGCGTTGCGCGCCTACGCTGTGGCCGTCAGAGCCCTTTTATCGACCGCGCTGTCCTTTATCTCCACCGTTGCGTTGCAAATACGTTTTCTACATTCCATCGGCACCACCTCCTGGCGGTTGCGAGGGGCTCGGACAGCCCGATCTGATAATTCGCCCCGATTCTAACATCAGACTTTGGCGCCAATGACGACCAGTGACAGGCAGCGGGCAGCCGCCGATATGGTTGAGATCCCAGATCGAGCCTAACGGCGCTCTAATCAAATACCGATAGCCTCGGCTCAGCAGGCGACCACATTGGAGGCTCCATGCCCAGCCAGGTTCCCGACCCTCAAACGCCGGCGCCTGAGCTACCGCCGCCGGCACCTGATTCCCGCGCTCAAGCCGCCGATCCTCTCCCGGAGCCCTGGACCCCCCCGGCATACGCTCCCACGCCCCAGGCGCGCAGTGGCGGCGTTGGCTTCGGCGTGGTCGTCCTCCTGCTTGTCGCTGCCATCGTCGCCGGTTCGCTGGCCGGATATATCGCCGGCAGTCGCGCGCCCCACGTGGTCAGCGGCCTGGTGGCGTCCAACGACCTGCCCAAGGGCAATGTCACGGTGGCGGAGAGCCTGGCCACGATCGACGCCGCCAAGAAAGTGGGCCCCGCCACCGTCACGATCACGGCGACCCAGGGCGCCGCCGGGGGACCCAGCGGCAGCAGCGGCCCAACCTCGGGGGCGCTTGGAACCGGCATCATCTTCGACAGCGACGGCCACATCCTGACCAACGACCACGTCGTCGCCAGCGGCGACACCTTCACTGTTCTCTTCGCCGCGGGCAAGACCCACGTCAGGGCCAAGCTCACCGGTCGCGATCCACTTGACGACCTGGCCGTGCTCAAGGTCGACGACAAGGTCCCGGGAGTCGCGGAGTTCGGCTCGTCCTCCGACCTGCAGCCGGGCCAGGCGGTGCTCGCCATCGGCAGCGCCCTGGGAGACTTCCGCAACACCGTTACCGCGGGCGTGATCTCTGCGCTGCACCGCACCCTGGGGGGCAGCAGCGAGATGGACGACATGCTCCAGACCGACGCCGCCATCAACCACGGCAACAGCGGCGGTCCGCTGGTCAACCTGTCAGGGCAGGTGATCGGCGTCAACACGGCCATCGCCGGTACCGACCCCGGGAGCGGTGACGTGGCCCAGGGCATCGGCTTCGCCATCCCGAGCAACCGGGCTCGGGACATCGCGGTGCAGATCCTCGCCCACGGATCGGTTCAGCACCCCTTCATCGGCATCACCTACCGCGCCATCGACAGCCAGTTGCAGGCCAGCCAGAACCTGAGCGTGGACCACGGCGCGCTGGTCTCAAATGTGACCGCCGGCTCGCCCGCGGACAAGGCTGGGATCAAGCAAGGTGACATCATCCTGGCGCTCGACAGCCAGGACATCGACCTCGACAACACCGTCTTCAGCCTCCTCAGCAAGCACAACCCGGGCGACAAGGTGAAACTCACGGTGCTCCGCGCGGGCAAGAACAGCACCGTCGAAGTCGCCCTGGGGCAGCGCCCCGCCAGCCTCTGAGGTCTGTGCGTGCGCCTCCTCATCGTCGAAGACGAACGCAAGCTGGCTCGTTTGCTGCAGGGCCTGCTACAGGACGAGAACCATGCCGTCGACCTGGCCTTCGACGGCGAAGAGGCGATGGAGTTCGTTCGCTCCGGCGACTACGACCTGATCATCCTGGACGTGATGCTGCCGCGGATGGACGGCCTCGAGGTCTGCCGCGAGATCCGGGCCAAACGCATCCAGACGCCGATCCTGATGCTGACCGCGCGAACCTCGGTGGAGGACCGGGTGGCCGGGCTTGACGCCGGCGCCGACGACTACCTGAGCAAGCCCTTCGCCTTTGCCGAGCTGCTGGCCCGCATCCGGGCGCTGTCCCGCCGCGAATCGCCTTCCAGCGTCGGCAATCGCCTGGTCGTGGGGGAGCTGAGCCTGGACCTCAAGACCCGCGAGGTCCGCCGCGGCGAGAAGCGCATCGACCTCACGCCCAAGGAATTCGCGTTGCTCGAGTACTTCATGCGCCATCCCAACCAGGTCCTCAGCGGCCAGCAGATCGCCGACCACGTCTGGAGCTACGACTTCGACGGCCTCACCAACCGGGTTGCGGTCTACGTCTCCTACCTGCGCAAGAAGCTCGAAGCCAAAGACGGCGGGGCGCCCATCCAGACCGTCCACGGCGTGGGCTACCGCCTGGTCGCAGCGGGATGACCGCTCCGGCCGCGGGGCCGGGTGGGGCGCGGTGAGGCGAGCCGCGATGTTCGAGAGGGCGCGGTTGCGCCTGACCGCCTGGTACGTGTCGCTGCTGGCGCTGCTCCTGATCGTTTTCGACGTGGGCGTGCTCTCGATCATGAACCAGGGGTTGCAGGCCAACCTCGCCGACGACCTGCAGAGGAAGGCCTCGCAGGCGTCGGCGGCGATCGTCGACGTAGGCGGCAGCACCTACTTCGACAGGAACCAGCTGGCCGGCGATCCGGGCTGGGCCGATGTCTCGCTCTTCGCCACCACCACCAGTGGCACCGTGTCGGCCAACCTGGTCGCCGGTTCGGTGCTGCCCAACCGCAGCGCCATGGACCAGGCGATGGCGGGCCGCGCCGGGCTGACCACGGTGGGGAGCGGCCGGAACGCCTTCGTCGTCTACAGCCAGCCCATCTACAACCGAGGGGCTTCAAGCGGCTCGGCGTCGTCTGTGGTGGGTGTGATCCAGGTGGCGCGTTCGATGCGGACCGTATCCGACGCCGTGACCGGGCTCATCACCCTGCTGCTGGCGGCCTCGGTGACAGCGCTGCTGGTGGCGTTTTTCGCCGGCTTGTGGCTGGCGGGCCGGACCCTGCGGCCGATCCGCGAGAGCCTGTTGCAGCAGAAGCAGTTCGTCAGCGACGCCTCCCACGAGCTGCGGACACCGGTCACTGTGATCCGCACCGCTGCCGAGGCCATCCTGCGTCAAAAGAACCCCACCGACGCGCGCGTCCGCGAGCTGGCTCAGGACATCGTGGCTGAGAGCATCCAGCTCGGCGGCCTGGTCGGCGACCTGGGGGTCCTCGGGGAGGCCGACGCGCGGGCGGAGGTGCGCCATGAGCCTGTGGACGTCGAATCCCTGCTCGATATCGTGACCAGGAGTGGTCAGATTCAGGCCGAGGCCCGCGGCGTGACCCTGGAACCGACACTGGCGGCGGCAGGTGTGATCGACGGCGACTCGGTGCGGCTGCGCCAGCTTTTCAGCATCCTGATCGACAACGCCACCAAGTTCGCGCCTGCCAGGACCGCTGTCCAGTTCCGGGCCGACGCTGCCGCGGGCCGGCTCATGGTCTCCATCCGCGACCGAGGCCCGGGAATCGCGGCGGCCGAGCTGCCACGGATCTTCGACCGCTTCTACCGCGGCGAGTCCGAGCGCCAGCGCGAAGGCAGCGGGCTCGGCCTGGCGATCGCCCAGTGGGTCGTCGAGGCGCATGGCGGCGTCATCTCGGTGCGCAGCGTCGAGGGCCAGGGGGCGGAGTTACTGGTAGAACTGCCGCTGAGTTCGGAGTGGGTGTCTGGCGAGGAGCTCGCAGGTTAGAATCGGTGGCGCTTCGGCCGCCCGGTGGCGTTGTCGCAGCGTCCTCGAGCCGAGGTGGTGAAATAGGTAGACACGCCAGCTTGAGGGGCTGGTGGCCGCAAGGCCGTATGGGTTCAAGTCCCTTCCTCGGCACCAAATTTTCGCGGCTGCGCCCGCGGCGCACCAAGGAGAGTCACGTTGGCTGACGGTCCCGCCTACGCACTCGACCCGGCGGCCCTGCGCGAGCGGCGCGCGGCCGACGAGCGATTCCCCTACAACTCCGGACGGCTGCTGGCCGATGCCCTGCAGCGCCTGGGTACCGACCACCTCTTCACCCTCAGTGGCGGGCACCTCTTCCCGCTCTTCGACGGCTGCGTCGCCAACGGCATGCGTGTCATTGATCATCGTCACGAGGAGGCGGCCGTGCACGCCGCGGAGGCCTGGGCCAAGCTGACGCGGACTCCGGGGGTCGCCGCGGTCACCGCCGGGCCGGGGGTCACCAACGCCACCACCGGGCTGGCTGCGGCCACCTTCAATCGCAGCCCGATGATGGTGATCGGCGGCCGCGCTCCCGATTTTCGCTGGGGCCAAGGTAGCCTCCAGGAGTACGAGCAGGTCCCGGTGATGGCGACTGTGGCCAAGAAGGCGATTACCGTGCACGACGGCGACCGGGTGCACATTGCCGCCCACGACCTCTGGTACGAATCGCTGGCGGGCGCCCCCGGGGCGACCTTCATGGACGTGCCCATGGACGTGCTGCTGACGACGCTCGAGGAGGCACAGGTGGAGTGGCCACAGGCGCCGGAGGCCTTGGCCGATCCCGACAGCGACCTGATCCGGCGTGCTGCCGAGCTCATCAACCAGGCCCAGCGACCGGTGGTCATCTCCGGCACCGGTGCCTACTGGCACCACGGCGAGGTCGGCCTGCGCCGCCTGGCCGAGACGGCCGGCCTGCCGGTCTACATGAATGGCCTGGGGCGGGGGACATTACCGGCCGATCATCCCAATGCCTTCTCTCGGACTCGAAGCGCCGCGCTGGGCAATGCCGATCTCTTGATCCTGATCGGAACGCCTCTCGACTTCCGCCTCAACTTCGGCCAGCCGCCGCTGCACTCGGACAAGTACAAGCTGATCCGCATCGACGCCCTCGAGAGCGACCTGACCCACAACCGCGCCGCCGACGTCGGCATCGCCGGCAACATCGGTCGCGCCCTGGAGTTGCTGGCCGAGAATGTGGACGGCGGGGGGGCGGCCTCCCGCGCTCAGCGACTGCAGGAGCTGCGGGACCAGGAAGAGGCGTCGGCGGCCAAGGATCGGGCGCTGCTCGAATCCGGTGCCGACCCGATTCACCCGATGCGCCTGTACGGAGAGCTCCTCAAGGTGCTCGACCGGGACGCCGTCGTCATCGGCGACGGCGGCGACTTCGTCAGCTACGCGGGCAAGCTGATCCCGACCTACGAGCCGGGCAGCTTCATCGACCCCGGTCCCTTCGGTGGCCTCGGCATGGGGGCGCCCTCGGCGATCGCGGCCCGCCTGGCCCGCCCCCACAAGCAGGTGGTGCTGCTGGTCGGCGACGGGGCCTTCGGCTTCTCGGCGATGGAGTTCGACACCATGGTCCGGCACCGGCTTCCCGTGGTCGCGGTGATGGGCAACAACAACGCCTGGGGGCTCGAGAAGCACCCCATGGAGATGATGTTCGGTTGGTCGGTGGCGGCCGACCTCAACCCGAACGCCCGGTATGACAAGGTGGTTGAGGCATTGGGCGGTCACGGCGAGTACGTCACCGGCGCGGCGGAGATCGGGCCGGCGCTGAAACGGGCTTTCGATTCGGGGCTGCCGGCGCTCGTCAACGTCGCCTGCGATCCCACCGTCGCCTATCCCCGGAGCACCAACCTGGCATGAGCGAGCTGACGACCGGGTTGACCTACGAGCTCAAGCGCGAGGTACGGCCGGACATGAGTGCCCGCCACCTGGGCAGCGGCACCATCGGAGTGCTCGCCACGCCGGCGATGATCGCGATGATGGAAGGCGCCGCCACGCTGTGCGCCCAGGCGCACCTTCCCGAGGGGCAGACCACGGTCGGCTACATCGTCAACATCCGCCACCTGGCGCCAACCCCGATTGGCGCCGAGGTGGTGGCGATGGCTCGCCTGGACGATGTCGATGGCCGCAAGCTCAAATTCCGGGTCGAAGCGCACGAGGGCGACAAGCTGGTGGGGGAGGGCGAGCACGTGCGCGTGATCATCGACTCCGATTCCTTCCTGAAGCAATCGACCGGCTAGCCGAGCTCTCGCCGCCGATCCGCGCCGGCGTTCGCCTCATCAGCGGGTTGGTGCGACTGTCGGTGACGGCCGGTAGAGGAGGGCGTCGGGCGATCGGGCCAGGCCTCATTAGCAACGGCCACCTCCATCTTCGCGGGACGGGGAGGATCCGCATCGGCGCCGGCGCCAACGCCTGGGCCCGCGCCGAGCCCAACTTCTTGACCACCCTGAACGCCGCTGCCGTGATCGATATCGGCGACAACGTTCGCCTCAATGGCTGCGACATCCAGTCGTCCGCCAGCGTGACGGTCGGCGACGACTGCATCTTGGCCTCCTGCATCATCGTTGATACCGACTACCACTCGGTCGAGGTCGACCGGCGCCAGCAGGGGTCGGTGGTGAAGAGCCGTCCGGTGGTGATCGGCCACAACGTCTGGGTCGCGGGACGCGCCACCGTTCTCAAGGGGGTGACGATCGGCGACGACTCGGTGGTCGGGTTTGGCGCGGTTGTCACCACCGACGTGCCCGCCGGGGTGGTCGTCGCAGGCAACCCCGCCAGGGTGGTACGGAAGCTTTACGACGAGGCCTGACCAACAGCGCTCCAACAGCGCTCCAACAGCGCTCCAACCGGGGTTTGCTGAACTTGGGGCTGGGTAGACTGTGAATCGCAGTCCAAACCGGGCCCGGAGGTCCCCAGAACAAGATGTTCTTCAGTCCTGGCTACCTGTTGCTCTTCCTCGTCACCGCCGTGATCCTGGGCGCCGCCAGCGCCCACGTAAGGAGCACATACCGACGCTGGTCCGGGGTGCGCAACGCGACCGGCCTGACCGGCCACCAGGTGGCCCGGCAGATCCTGGATTCGCAGGGGCTGCAGCACATCGGCATCGCGATCATCGAGGGCGAGCTCAGCGACAACTACGATCCGGCCGCCAAGGTGCTCAACCTCTCGCCGGGGGTGGCATACAACGCCTCGGTCGCCTCTGAGGGGATCGTTGCCCACGAGGTCGGTCACGCGGTCCAGGACGCGCGCGGCTACCTGCCCATGAAGGCTCGCAGCGCCGTCCTGCCGGCCGCCAACATCGGCAGCCAGGCGGGGCCGATGATCATCATCCTGGGCCTAATCCTGATGGGCTTCCGAGCCGTCAACCTTGGCTTCGATATCGCCCTCGTCGGGCTCGGCCTGTTTGCCATGATCCTGGTCTTCCACGTTGTCACCTTCCCGGTAGAGTTCGACGCCAGCCGGCGGGCGATGGGCCTCTTGCGTGAGAACGGCATCGTCAACAGCGAGGACGTCGACGGCACCCGCAAGGTCCTGACGGCCGCGGCACTGACTTACGTCGCGGCGATCGCCGTGTCCGCCCTCCAGGTCGGCTTCTGGGCCCTCCAGGTCTTCGGGCGCAGGGACTGATCTCCGCCGCCACGGCACCCAGCGAGGTGAGGGCGTTCGCGGCGATGACCCCGGACGAAGTCCGCGCCTGGGTGGCCTCCCGGGGACACACCCGCTATCGCGCCGCCCAGCTGTTGCGCTGGTTCTATCGCAGCGGCGCCGAGTCGTTCGCGGCCATGACCAACCTGCCCGAGGGCCTTCGCGACGACCTGGCGGCGGAGTTCTTGTTCAGCACCGTGACCCTCGCCCACGAGGTCAAGGCTGACTCTGGCAAGACCGTCAAGTACCTCTTCCAGCTCGGCGACAAAGAGCTGTTGGAGTCGGTCTCGATGCACTATCCGCGAAAGGGCTCGAGCTCCGAGCGGACGACGGTTTGCCTGTCGACCCAGGTCGGCTGCGCTGTGCGCTGCCCCTTCTGCGCCACCGGCCTGGCCGGCCTGAATCGCAACATGGAGGCCGCCGAGGTCATCGACCAGGTGCTGGCGGTGAGCCGGGGCGAAGCCGGGAGCGGCCGGCGGGTTACCCACCTGGTCTATATGGGCATGGGTGAGCCTCTCCACAACGTCGACGCCACGATGGCGTCTCTACGGCGGTTCTGCGACCCTGACGGGCTCGGGCTGGGCGTTCGGCGGGTGACGGTGTCCACTTCCGGGGCGGTGCCGGGGATCGACACCCTGGCGAGCAGCGGCCTGGGGGTGAACCTGGCCGTCTCGCTGCATTCGCCAAACGACGATCTTCGCGATCAACTGGTCCCTCTGAACCGCCGCTGGAAGATCGGCGCCGTGGTCCGCGCCGCCGACACGTACGCTGCCAAGACCGGCCGCCGGGTGTCCTACGAGTACGTCATGCTCGGCGGCGTCAACGACGGCCTGGAGCTGGGCGACAGCCTCGGCAGGCTCCTCCATGGGCACCTCGCCCACGTCAACCTGATCCCCTACAACGCCATTCCCGGGGACCCCTACCGGGCCTCGCCGCGGGCCCAGATCGAAGCCTTCCGCAACAAGGTCAAGAGCCACGGCATCGAATGCACCGTTCGCGACACCCGCGGGCGCAGCATCGACGCTGCTTGCGGACAGCTCCGCGCCGAGGCTGAGGGGGCTCTCGAGCAAACCTGACGGCAGCGTCATGTTTGGCCCGATTCTGTGCCATAATCCGACTTGCGTTCTCGGGGCAGGGTGAAATCCCCGATCGGCGGTTACAGCCCGCGAGCGGACCCAGGTTCAAAGACCACCTGGCAAAGCAGGACCCGGTGAGATTCCGAGGCCGACAGTCAAAGTCTGGATGGGAGAGAGCGGAGGTGGTCGCGCCCGTGGCGTATACCGCCTGAACCGGGTACTCCGACGTCGGCAGAGCCGGCGGGACGGCCCGGGCTGCCGTTTATGCCCAGCCCGCCCCGGGTAGGCGAAAACAAGATGGCAACCTCACCGCAAATGAGCCGGGCCCTGGCCCTGGCGCAGAAGGCTCGATATCAGACCAGCCCCAACCCGATGGTGGGGGCGGTACTGGTGCGCGATGGCAAGGTGGTCGGCGAGGGCTACCACCGCCGGGCCGGAGGCGCCCACGCGGAGATCGCCGCTTTGAACAAGGCCGGCCCACTGGCCCGCGGCGCCACCATGTACGTCACCCTCGAGCCCTGCTCCCACCACGGCCGCACGGGTCCCTGCACCGAGCCGCTGCTGGCTGCTGGCGTCACCAGGGTGGTGGCGGCGATGCGCGACCCCGATCCGCGAGTCAGCGGCTCAGGGTTGCGATGGCTGAAGGCGCACGGCATTCGAGTTGAGCTGGGCGATGGCGCCAGGGCGGCCGAGGGCCTGAATCGGCGCTGGCTGCTTTCGCGTCGCGCGGGGCGGCCCTTCGTGGCCCTCAAATATGCGACCAGCCTGGACGGCAAGATCGCAGCCCGGGGCGGCGACTCGCGCTGGGTGACCGGCCCGGCGGCGCGCCGGCAGACCCAGCTCCTTCGTAGCCTCTACGATGCCATCGCCGTCGGCGCCAACACCATCATCGCCGACGACCCCGAACTGACGGCGAGGTCGTCAGGCAGGCGTCTCCGCCGCCAGCCGGTGCGGGTGGTCGTCGACGGCCGCCTCCGGGTGAGCCCGGGCGCGCGCGTGTTTGACCCCCAACTGCCCGGGCGCAGCCTGGTGGCCACCACTGGCGCCGCCGCCCGCCGCCATGGCAAGGCGCTAAGAGCGTCAGGGGTTGACGTCAGGTCATTCGCGGGCGCGCGGCAGATCGAGATTCTCCCGCTGCTGGAGGCGCTCGCCGCCGAAGGCGTGACCAGCATTTTGGTCGAGGGCGGGGGAGAGCTGGGCTGGAGCTTCGTCGCCAGCGGCACCGTGGACCATGTTTACGCCTTTGTCGCGCCCAAGCTGGTCGGTGGTGCCCGCGCCACAACGCCGGTTGACGGCGAGGGTTTCCCCGACCTGGCGGGTGCCCTCCAGCTGCGCTTCGTCAACAGCCGTCCGTTCGGCGACGACATCCTGCTCGAGGCGGTACCCGCGTAATGTTCTCCGGGATCGTGACCGAAGTCGGCACCATCGAGGCCCTGGAGGGCGGCGCTGTGCGCGTCCGTGTCGGCGACAGCCTGCGGCGGACCAAGCCCGGTGGCAGCATCGCCGTCAACGGGGTCTGCCTGACAGTTGCGCTCATCGACGGCGACGTCTTCTTGGCTGACGTGATGCCCGAGACGCTGCGGCATACCGGCTTGGGGCGGCTCGGTCCAGGATCGCGGGTCAACCTGGAGCCTGCCCTGGGATTTGGCGACGAGGTCGGCGGCCACCTGGTCCAGGGCCATGTCGACGGCGTCGGCGAGGTCGTCGCTGTGAGCGACGAGGGCAACGCCCGTTGGGTCAGCGTACGAGTTCCGCCCGAGGTTCGCGAGTACTGCGTCCTCAAGGGATCGATCGCCATCGACGGCACCAGCCTCACCATCGGCGTCCTCGACGGCGACGTCATCAAGGTCAGCCTGACTCCGCACACGCTGCAATCGACAATCGCGGCCGGCTATCAGCCCGGCACGATCGTGAACCTCGAGGCCGACGTGCTCGCCAAGTACGTCGCCCGGTACCTCGCCGAGGGGCGAACCACAACCATGGGATCAACCGAGTCGTCGCCTGACGTCACCGGTGGTCACCGGCAGAGGCAGGCTGGTTGAGATGCCGCTGATCACTATCGAGCAGGCCGTCAAGGACTTCAAGGATGGCAAATTCCTGATCGTCGTCGACGACGAGGACCGCGAGAACGAGGGCGATCTCGCGATCGCCGCGGAGTCCGTCACCGCCGACAACATCAACTTCATGGCCACCCACGGGCGGGGGCTGATCTGCACCCCGATGGAGGGGCACCGCCTCGACGAGCTTGGCATCGAGCCCATGGTCGGGCGCAACACCGCGCCGCTGGGGACCGCTTTCACCGTCTCGGTAGAGGCGCGTCACCGGACCACCACCGGCATCAGCGCCGAAGACCGAGCAAACACGGTGCTGGCGTTGATCGATCCGACCAGCAAGCCCAGCGATTTCGCCAAGCCCGGCCACACCTTCCCGCTGCGAGCCCGCGAGGGGGGCGTGCTGGTTCGGGCCGGCCAGACCGAGGCCGCCGTCGACCTGGCCAGGATGGCGGGCCTGGAGCCAGCCGGCGTGATCTGCGAAATCATGAAAGAGGACGGCACCATGGCCCGGATGCCGGACCTGCAGAAGTTCTCCGAGAAGCACGGCATCGGCATCGTCACGATCAAGGACCTGATTGCCTACCGGCGGCGCTGGGAGAAGCTGGTCGAGCTTCGAGCGGAGGCGACGCTGCCGACCGAGTACGGCCTCTTCACGATCAAGGGCTACGAGGACAGCGTCAATGGCGAGACCCACGTCGCCCTGGTAATGGGTGAGATCAGCCCGGATCAGCCGGTGCTCCTGCGAGCGCATTCCGAGTGCCTCACCGGAGACGCCTTCCACAGCCTCCGCTGCGACTGCGAGCAGCAGCTACACCGCGCCATGGAGATGATCGCCTCCGAGGGCGCCGGGGTCATCCTCTACCTCCGCCAAGAGGGTCGCGGCATCGGCCTGATCAACAAGCTCCGCGCCTATCAGCTGCAGGACCAGGGGATGGACACCGTGGAGGCCAACGAGGCCCTCGGCCTGCCCGTCGACAAGCGCGACTACGGCATCGGCGCACAGATCCTGGCTGACCTTGGAGTACAGAAGATCCGCCTCATCAGCAACAGCCCGCGCAAGTACTACGGCATCGAGTCATTCGGACTGGAAATCGTCGAACGCATCCCGATGGTCATCCCGCCCAACGAGCACAACGTGCGCTACCTGCGCACCAAGTCCGACAAGCTCGGCCACATAATGCATGACTGAGATGGATGTAAAGACCGGGAAACTGCGCGCCGACGGCAGGGCCTTCGCCCTGGTGGTGGCGCGCTTCAACGATTTCGTGACCAGTAAGCTGCTGGAGGGCGCGGTCGATATGCTGGCTCGACTCGGCGTGTCGGAGGCCGACATCACGGTGGCCTGGGTGCCGGGCGCGTTTGAGATCCCGGTCATAGCGGCGGCGATGGCGAAGAGCGGCAATTACGCCGCGGTGATCTGCCTTGGCACCGTGATCAAGGGCGAGACGGCGCACTTCGAGTTTGTCGCCGGCCAGTGCACCGCCGGAATCGCGGCGGCCGCCCGGGACACCGGGGTACCGGTGATCATGGGGGTCCTCACCACCGCGACCATGGAGCAGGCCATCGACCGCGCCGGCGGCAAGATGGGCAACAAGGGAGCCGAGGCCGCCGAGGTCGCCGTGGAGATGGCCGACCTGCTCGGGCAGCTGGTGACCAAACGGGGCAAGGCCAGCGGGTCCGGATCCCACTAGAGCTTGAAGACGTGGAAGCTGTGTGGCGCGACCACGCCCGGGACCACGACCCCCAGCCACAGCATCAACGCCAGCCCCACCACCAGCCCCGCCATCGATGGCCCGCGACGCGGCACTCCGGCTGCCCCGCGCTCGCCCAGGAGCGGGGGCAGTGCCAGCACCAACCCCAGCATCACCCCGGTTTGGACGCGCGCTGAGTCGGAGTAAGAGAACCATGCGCTGCGCTGCAGGAAGACCACCAGCACCGTGAAGTTGACCAGGTAGGCCAGCAGCTCGGTCCGTGAGGCACGGGTGGTGGCCAGGCGGTAAACGGCGAGTGTTGCCACCAGCGTCGCCGGCAGCACCAGCGCCGCCATCTCGATCCACTCCCGCGGCTCGAAGGGAGCGAAGCTCAGAAGTCCGGCCAGTGGGCCGGCTGCCACCTCGCCGCCACCGCTGCTGAAGCCAACTCCCAGGGACCCGAATTTGACGGCGACGACTGCCTTGTATGCAACGAACGGCACCGCGGCCAGAGATGCCAGCAGCGCGGCATCGCGCCATTGTGGGCGCCGGGTGGCTCCCCAGCGCAGGAAGGCCGCCACGACGTAGACGGCCGCGAAGAGGAGGGTCGTCTCCCTGGTCAGCGCCGCCAGGCCAAACGCGATGCCCGCCAGCACCACCCGCCGGCGCGGTGGCGAGTCGGGGCGGGGCGAATCGAGCACATATATCGCAATCGCGACCAGCATGTAGGCCGTGATCTCGGCGAGATCAAGCTGGAAGGCCTGGAACAGACCGGGAAAGAACCCATAGGTCAGCGCCCACCAGCCCGAGCGGCCGCGACGACGCAGCCAGGCGGCGAGGATGCAGATCGTCGAGCCAAGGGCGGCGAGGTTGATCGCGACCATCGCCACCGGTACCAGGGCTGAGCTGCCGACCCCCAGCAGCCGAGCCGCCACCGGGTACCCGATCCGGGGGTAGCGATAGGCCGGGTCGTCGAGACAGCAGGAGGCGCCGGCGGGGTCGACGGCGATGTAGTAGAAGAACTGCCCGTCGTAGCCCGTATCGGTGACGCTGGCGTCGTGGAGGCCGGCACGGATGGGGGACCCTGGCGCGGCGCGCGAGGCGAAGCGGCTGCCGACGTGCACGAAGGCCCAGAACGTGTGGTGATCGAGGAGGAAGGCGCCCGTCCACCCGAGATAAACGAGAAGGACGGCCGCCGCGACCAATCGCGGCGAGGGGCGGGCTAAGCCGCCGGGATCAGCCGGCGGTGCGCGCGAGGGTCCGCAGGCAGCGGGTGCAGACGTGCGTCTTCACTCGCTTGCCCCCGAGGGTGACCGTGGCGACGTGGAGATTGGGGAGAAAACGGCGCTTGGTCCGGACTTTAGAGTGGCTGACGTTGTTGCCGCTGACCGGGCCCTTGCCGCAGACTGCGCACTGCTGTGACAAAGCCTCTGCTACCTTCCGCGAATTCGCGTAACCTTTGAGATCGGTGGGGATTCTAACATGCGTTCGAAGGGCCCCCAACCGTTTCAGCCTGCCCTCGATTGCCACTCTTCTTGGAGAGTTCGCGAGCCTACACCAGGAGTTCTGAAGCCTCTTGAACCGCATCATGCAACAGCAGGACCTGGGCCGTATCGAGGTCTCCAACCAGGTCATCGCGTCGATCGCCGGCCACGCCGCCAACGGCTGTTACGGCGTGGTGGCGATGGCCGCGCGCGGCCTTCGAGATGGCATCGCCGAGCGGCTGCAGCGTGAAAACCTGCACCGCGGGGTCGAGGTCAGGGTTCACGGCGACGGTATCGACATCGACCTCTTCGTGGTGGTCGAGTACGGCGTGCGCATCACCGAGGTTGCCCACAGCCTCCAGGACGCGGTCCGCTACCAGGTTGAGAAGGCGCTGGCGATCAAGGTCCAAAACGTCAATGTCAGCGTCCAGGGCATCCACCTCGAGGAAGAGGCATGATGGCCAGGGCGAGCGCAGCGTCCAAGGGCGCGCCCGCCACGGCGTCGATCACCCGCTGCGATGGCGTCCTCTTCCGGCGGTCCCTGCTGGGGTCGCTGACCTGGCTGACCGCCAACCGCGACAAGGTCAACGAGCTCAACGTATTCCCCGTCCCCGATGGCGACACCGGCACCAACATGCTGCTGACCCTGGAATCTGCGATCGAGGAGATGGGGCCGGACGAGAACAGCGATCTCTCGCAGGTCGCCGCCACCGTCGCCCATGGCGCCCTGATGGGGGCGCGCGGCAACTCCGGCGTCATCCTCTCCCAGGTCCTGCGCGGCTTCAGCCAGGGCGTCGGCGAGAACGCCTCGGTCGACTGCAAGGAGCTGGCGCATGCCTTTGCCGAAGCCACCGCGGTGGCCTACAAGGGCGTCACCAAGCCTACCGAGGGCACCATCCTCACGGTTGCCCGCAAGGTCTCGGAGGCGGCCCTGGCGAAGGCCGAGGAGACCGAGGACATCGCCGAGCTGATCCAGTCGGTGGTCTCGGCGGCGCAGCGGGCCGTCGATGACACGCCGTCGCAGCTGGCGGTGCTCCGTGAAGCCGGGGTTGTGGACGCGGGCGGCTACGGACTGATGGTGATCCTCGAAGGCTTCTTGAAGACTGTCAAAGGCCAGGAGATCCCGACAACCTCGAAGGCGGCACGAGCCCCTGCGCCCGAGCGTCAGCCCGCCAAGGTCGGAGCGCACGCCCTGGAGACGCCCGAAGAGGGCTGGGGGTTCTGCACCGAGTTCCTCATCGAGGAGCCGAGCAAACCATTCGACGAGGTTCGGAGGGAGCTGACGCCGATGGGCAATTCGGCCGCCATCGTCGGCGACGACGCGCTCATCCGAGTCCACATCCACACCCTTGACCCGGGCGGGCTGATCGCCCAGGCCACCGCCTACGGCACGCTGCAGAAGCTCAAGGTCGAGGACATGACGCGCCAGCACCATGAGATCCTGGCCCACGATCCGCCAGCCCAGGACGAGGATGTCGCTTCGGCCGCGCCGCCTCTCGGCACCAACGGCTATTCCCGCGTGCCCACCGGCCAGGTGGGGGTGGTCGCGGTCGCCGCGGGTGAGGGCTTCCGCCGCATTTTCGAGGAGCTCGGCGCCGGCGTCGTCGAGGGCGGCCAGACGATGAATCCGTCCACCGAAGACCTCCTTGCGGCGGTCACCGCCAACGGCGCCGACGAGGTCATCATCCTGCCCAACAACAAGAACGTGATCATGACCGCGCAGCAGGTTTGTAGCCTCTCCAGCAAGACCATCAAGGTGGTCGCCAGCCGCACCGTGCCCCAGGGCATCAGCGCGCTGCTCAACCTCGACCCCGGGGCTGGGCTGGAGGCGAACAGCGAGGCGATGGCATCGGCGCTGGACGGGGTCCAGACGATCGAGGTCACGAAAGCGGTGCGGAGCACCTCAGTGGGCGGGCTCAAGATCAAGAATGGGGACATGATCGCGCTTGTCAACGGCAAGATCACCCGCGCCGGCAAGAACGCTCAGGAGGTGGTGGATGGCGCCCTTGAGGGCCTCAAGACCGACGGCTTCGAGCTCTGCACCATCTACGCGGGCGCCGCGGTCAAAGACGACGAAGCGAGGGACATCGTGGGCCACGTTCGCCAGCACTTCCCCAAGCTCGAGGTCCAGCTGCAGCGCGGGGAGCAGGACCACTATCCCTACATCCTCTCGCTGGAATGACGCGGATCGTCGTCGATTCCACCTGCGACCTGCCTGAGGACAAGATGAAGGCGATGGGCATCGAGATGGTGCCCCTCAAGGTCCATTTCGGGGATGAAGCCTTCCGCGACAAGATCGACCTCGACGAGGAGGCGTTCTTCGCCCGCCTCGAGAAGGCCCGCCAGCTACCGACCACCTCTCAGCCGTCGCCTGGCGATTTCGAGGCGGTTTACTCGCGGATTCCCGAGGGCGAGCCCATCGTCAGCATCCACATCGCCCACCAGCTCTCGGGCACCATCCAGTCGGCCAAGCTGGCGGCAGAGCAGATGCCCGGCCGGGAGATCCACATCGTCGACAGCGGCAACACCACTTGGGCCGCGGGGCTGCTGGCGCTGGAGGCAGCCGAGGCGGTCCAGGCAGGCAAGCCGGTGGCGGAGGTGCTGAAGCACGTCGAGAGCTTGGTGCCGCGGCTGCGACTGCTGGCCATCCTCGACACCCTCAAATATGTCGTCATGGGCGGCCGCGTCAGTCGCGTCCAGGGCGCCATCGGCGGTCTGCTCCATGTCAAGCCGATGCTGCTGCTGGTCGATGGCGAGATCGACCGGATGCCGCCGGCCCGGACCTGGGGCCAGGCCGGCCAGAAGGTGGTCGACGACATCAAGGCCCACGGCGGCGCCGATCGCATCGCCGTCATCCATGCTCGCGCGCCCGAGGCCGGGAGGACGATCAAGGCCACCCTGGAAGAGAGCCTTGGCGCCAAGGACATTCTCGACGGGACAATCGGCCCCGTGATCGGAACCCACTCCGGGCCCGGCGCCGTGGGCGTCGCCTACATCGCCAGGCAGGCGGGCTAGGCTGGCGCTTCCAACCGAGGCCCCGGTGACCGCACTCGCCGGGGTCACCCCGGCGTACGCCAAGAAGCTCGAGCGGCTGGGCATCTACACCGTCAGGGACCTGCTGCAGCACTATCCTCGCCGGCACGAGGACTTCTCCAGCACCGTCGACGTGATCTTCCTGGTGGAGGGCGCCAAGCAGACCGTCAAGGTCCGAGTCGAGGTGGTCCGTGCGCGTCCCGGCGGTCGGGGCAGACGCGCGACCGAAGCGTTTCTCAGCGATGACAGCGGCCGGATGAAGGCGATCTGGTTCAACCAGCCTTACCTCGCCCAGAGCCTCCATGTCGGCGACGAGATCGTGCTCTCCGGCAAGGTCCAGAAGGAGCGTCGAGGCGGCGGCTTGGCGATGATGAACCCCGCCTTCGAGCGTGGCAGCCAAGGTGGCCTCCACACCGGGCGGCTGGTGCCGGTTTACCCAGAGACCCACGGCCTCACCTCCCGCTGGATCCGCGCCCGCATCGATGCCGCCCTGGCAAGCGCCGACCAGATGCGCGACGAGGTGCCCGACGATGTCGAGCGGAGCCAGGGCCTGCCATCGCTGTCGCGTGCGATCCGCCAGGTGCATTACCCCAGCGACGAGGAGGAGCTGAACCAGGCCCGCAAACGCATCGCCTTCCGGCAGTTGCTGCTGATGCAGATCGCGGTGCTGATCAGCCGGGAGCAGCGGGAGCACCAGACCGCGCCGGTGATCGACTACGACGTCGAGCGCGCCCGGGCCATTCGCGACGCCCTTCCCTTCGGTCTCACCGACGCCCAGCGCAAGGCCGCCCACGCCGTGTTCAAAGACCTTGCCGAGTCGCGGCCGATGGCCCGGCTGCTGCAGGGCGATGTCGGCAGCGGCAAGACCGCGGTGGCGGCGATGGCGGCCGCGATGGCGGCGCGGGCGGGCTACCAGACGCTGATGATGGCGCCGACCGAGATCCTCGCCCAGCAGCACGCCAGGACCCTGCGCCCCTACCTGGAGCCACTGCGAATGCGCATGGACCTGCTGGTCGGATCGACCACGGCGGCGAATCGCCGGCGCATCCTGGAGCAGCTGAGCCGGGGCGAGCTCGACCTGCTGGTCGGCACCCACGCGCTGATCGAGCCCACTGTCGTGCCCCACAACCTGGGCCTGGTGATCAGCGATGAGCAGCATCGGTTTGGCGTCGGCCAGCGCGAAGCGCTGGCGCAGAGGTCGGGCATCTACCCGCACGTGCTCTCGATGACGGCGACCCCCATCCCTCGGACCCTGCAGCTGACGCTCTACGGCGACCTGACGGTGTCGGTGCTGGACCAGATGCCGCCGGGCCGCCAGGTGGTCGACACCCGGCTGGTCTCGCCGGCCGAGCGCGACCAGGCTTATGACTTCGTCAGGCGTCAGGTTGCCGACGGCCGCCAGGTCTTCGTCATCTGCCCGCTGGTAGAGGATTCCGACCTGATCCAGGCCCGCTCCGCGACCAGCGAGCACGAGCGGCTGCAGACGGAGGTGTTCCCTGAGCTGCGCTTGGCGCTCTTGCACGGCCGCATGAAGCCCGCCGAGAAGGACGCTGTGATGGAGGCCTTCAAGGCTGACCAGTACCAGATCCTGGTCAGCACTTCGGTGGTGGAGGTCGGCGTCGATGTGCCCAACGCCACCGTGATGATGATCGAGGGCGCCGAGCGTTTCGGTCTCGCCCAGCTGCACCAGTTCCGCGGCCGCGTCGGCAGAGGGGAACACAAGGCGTTCTGCCTGCTGCTCTCCGACGCCGACGCGGCCGACTCCGCTGACTCCAACCGTCGCCTCAGCGCCATGGTCCGCTACGCCAGTGGCTTCGACCTCGCCGAGGTCGACCTCGAGATCCGCGGTCCAGGCGATCTCTTGGGAGCAACCGGGGCCCAGCACGGCCACGACGCCGGCCTGCTGGTGGCGGGCCTGCTGGACGCGCGCCTGATCGCCGCCGCCCGCGAGGAGGCTGAGCGGCTGGTACGTCAGGGTCTGGACCCCGAGTTGGTACAGGCGGCGCGGGGCTTCCACATTGCCGGCAGTCTCAGCTGAGTGGAGCGCCCGGGAAAGGACGGCACAATCTCACCTACTGTGACGGCCGATTCGCCCGCTCCGCGGGCCGCCGATGTCGTGACCTGCGCTCTCTCACTCACGCACCTCTGGTGCGCTCGCTGCGAGTGCTCGGCCACTCCTTGGCTTCGACCGTCACAGCGGCGATCTCGCACAGGCCTTTCCCGGACGCTCCACTAATGCCCTTCCAGGTCATCGGGGGAATCGCAGGGGGACGCCGCCTGAAGTCGCCGCCTGCGGGCGTCCGACCGACGGCCGCCATCCTCCGTCGCTCGCTGTTTGACATCCTCGGTCCCGAGGTCGTCGGCGCTCGAGCGCTGGATCTCTACGCCGGCGCCGGCGGGCTCGGCGTCGAAGCGCTGAGCCGGGGGGCGGCGACGTGCGACTTCGTCGACCGCGATCGCCGCTGCGTCGCGGTCATCAAGGCCAACCTGGCGCTGCTGCGGGAGTCCGAAGGCGCCCGGCTGAGTAGGGTAGACTGCGCACCGGTCGAGTCGTGGCTGCGCCGCCACCAGGGGCGCCTTGCCAACTACGACCTGCTCATGCTCGACCCGCCATACGGAGAGCCCGGATTGGAAAATGTGCTGTCACATCTGGCCCGGCCCGCCGCCCTCAAGGCCGACGCCCTGGTTGTCCTCGAAGAGCGCGCCGATCGCGAGATCGTCCCGGCGGCCGGGCTGGAAACGGTCCGGCGCGTCAGCCACGGTGATTCGGCCCTGACCCTGATGAGGCCGGCATCGTGAGCCTGGCGGTCTACCCAGGCAGTTTCGACCCCTTCACCCTGGGGCACCTCGACATCCTCGAGCGCGCCACCGGGATCTTCGAGAAGGTCATCGTCGCTGTGCTTGAGAACCCCACCAAGACGCCCCAGTTCAGTGTCGCCGAGAGGGTCGAGATGATCCGTGAGAGCGTGGCCGACAACCCGGCGGTGGAGGTCGATTCGTTTGACGGCCTCACCGTCGACTACGCCAAGAAGGTGAGCGCGGGCTCGCTGCTGAGGGGCCTCCGCGCCACCAGCGATTTCGAAAGTGAGTTCCAGATGGCGCTGTTCAACCGCAAGCTCGCGCCGGAGGTGACCACCGTTTTCCTGATGACCAGCGTCGCCAACGTCTACCTCAGCTCTTCGCTGATCAAGGAGGTTGCGCGGCATGGTGGCAACGTTGACTTCGCGGTGCCCGCCTCGGTGGCCAAAAGGCTTGCGCGACTGACGCAGAATAGAGGGCAATGAGCGACGAAGAGATAGAGGAGCCGATAGCCCCCGAGCGGGACCACCGCAGCATCATCGAGCTTATCGACCACCTGGAGTACCTCGTGCACCGGGCCCAGCGGGTGCCCTTCACGCACAACGTGATGATCGACGAGGACGAGATTCTCGACCTCCTCGACCAGATCCACGTCAATATGCCTGAGGAGATCAAGCAGTCCCGCACCGTGCTTGCCGAACAGGAGCGTCTGCTGAGTGAGGCCCAGCAGGAGTCCGCCCGGATCACCCAAACGGCGGCCCAGAAGGCCGAGGGCATGGTCACCAACCACGAGCTGGCGCGAAAGGCCGAGGACAAAGGCGAGGCGATCATCCGGGAGGCGCAACAGCGCTCCGAGGACCAGAAGCGAGCCGCCGACGACTACGCCGCGGACGTCATGCAGCAGCTCGAGTCGCACCTGGTACGTACGGTGGCCACGGTGCGGAAGGCCCAGGAAACCCTTAAGAAGCCGGAGCCCGCTGGGGGCGGCGACGACGACGGGGCGGCCACGCGCGGCCGGCGCTAGAGCCTGTCGCTGAGAGGCTGTTCGCTATAATCCGCCGGTCATGGCGGTCCCCAAAGAACGTACTTCGAAGTCCAACAAGCGCAGTCGGCGTGGTCACCTCGCGCTCAAGCGACCCACGCTTGCGACGTGCGGCCAGTGCAAGAAGCTCAAGCTTCCCCACACCATCTGCCCCAACTGTGGCTATTACGACGGCCGCGAGGTCCTCGAGACCGAGTAGCATCCCGTGACCCTGGCGCTGCTGTTCCCCGGCCAGGGCGCCCAGGAAGTTGGCATGGGCAAGGGGATCCTCGATGCCGGGTCGCACGCGCACCAGATGGCGCAGACCGCTTCTGAGATCGTGGGGCTCGACCTCGTCCGTCTCGCCTGCGAGGGGGGAGCCGACGAGATTCGCGCCACCGAGGTCGCCCAGCCCTTGCTCCTGCTCCACTCGGTGGCGCTGCTGGAACTCCTGCCCGACGGCGTGCGCAGCCAGGTCGCGGCGGTCGCCGGCCATTCGCTGGGCGAGTACACCGCCCTGGTGGCGGCGGGCTCGCTGGGCTGGCAAGACGCGATCGCCCTGGTCCGCGAGCGAGGCCTGGCGATGGCCGAGGCCGCATCGGGCCCGGGCCAGGGCATGAGCGCTGTGCTCGGGGCCGACGAAGGTGCGGTGGCCGCCGCCCTCGCCGAGGGCGATGATGGCGTCGCCGTGGTCGCCAACATCAATGCTCCGGGGCAGGTGGTGATCTCAGGGCACCTGGTCGCCCTGGGGGCGGCGGGCGACAGGCTGAAAGCGGCCGGCGCCCGGCGCGTCATGCCCCTGGCGGTGGCCGGGGCGTTCCACTCCCCATTGATGGCGGAAGCGGCGGCGCGCCTGGGCCTTGCTATCGATGCCGCGCCACTGACGACCGGCAGGCCGCAGGCCTTCAACGTCGATGGCAAGATCCGGACCCAGCCGGGCGAGGTGGCGGAGGCCTTGCGGGCGCAGCTGACCTCACCCGTGCGCTGGACGGCGTGCGTCGAAACGCTGGTGCGGGGGGGGTTGGATCGATTCCTCGAGATCGGCCCGGGCACTACCCTCACAGCCATGGGCAAGCGCATCAACCCCGAGGTTGCCTGGACGTCGGCGGACAACCCGATGGCACTTGCCGAAGTCGGATCCTGAGATGGACCTGAGCCTCGAGGGGAGGGTCGCGCTGGTCACCGGCGGTAGCCGTGGCATCGGGCGCGCGATCGCGATGGAGCTGGCTTCGATGGGGGCCGCCGTCGCCGTCAACTACGCCTCCCGGGCCGAAGCCGCGGCCGACGTGGTCAAGGCGATCGAGTCGTCGCGTGGGCGGGCCCTCGCGATCGGCGGAGACGTCGCCGACGCCGCCGGGGCGGCCGCGTTGGTGGCGGAGGTAGCCGAGCGTCTCGACGGGTTCGACATACTCGTGAACAACGCCGGCATCACGCGCGACAACCTGGTGCTGCGCATGAAGGACTCGGAGTGGACTGACGTGCTCGGCGTTGACCTCTCGGGCGCGTTCTATTGCTGCCGGGCGGCGCTGCGGCCGATGCTGAAGGCCCACTGGGGCCGGATCATCAACATCGCCAGCGTCTCGGGAGTGTCGGGCAACGCCGGCCAGGCCAACTACAGCGCTGCCAAAGCGGGCCTCATCGGGCTCACCAGGGCGCTCTCCAGGGAGGTGGGATCTCGCACCATCACGGTAAACGCGGTGGCCCCGGGATTCATCAACACCGAGATGACCTCTGGCCTGCCAGCCGAGGTTCACGAGCAGGTTGCAGCGCGCGCCTCGCTTGAGCGCATGGGCGAGCCAACCGAGGTCGCCGCGGCGGTGGCCTTCCTGGCGAGCCCCGCCGCGGCCTACATCACTGGGCAGGTGCTGGTGGTGGACGGAGGCCTGACGGGGTGATTGCGGGCGGCATCCCGACGCGACCGCCTTTTCCCTTACAATGCCCACCATATGAGCGAGACCGTCACCTACGACAAGTTCAAGGGCATCGTCGCGGACCAGCTCGGCGTCGAGGCTGAGCAAGTCACGCCCGAGGCGTCGTTCGTTGACGACCTCAATGCCGACTCCCTGGACCTGGTGGAGCTGATCATGGCCTTCGAAGAGGAGTACGGGATGGAGATCTCCGACGAGGACGCCGAGAAGATCACCACCGTTGGCCAGGCCTGGGATTACGTGCAGGAGAAACTAGGAATCACCTCCTGATGCCGGGCCGCGGCCAGGGCCTGGGGGCGCTGGAGCGGGTGCTCGGGATCAAGGTGCGCGACCGCGAGCTGCTGCTCCAGGCGCTCACACACACGTCATACGCGCACGAGCACGCTGACGAGGGCGCTGCCGACAACGAGCGGTTGGAGTTCCTCGGCGACGCCGTGCTGGAGCTGGTCGCGGCGGAGGTGCTCTACCGGCGCCACCCCGAGGCCGGCGAGGGCTCGCTGACGCTCGATCGCGCGGCGGTGGTCAGCACCGGCGCGCTGGCCGGCGCGGCCCGCCGTATCGACCTGGGCAAGTACCTCCGGGTGGGCAAGGGCGTCGAGAAGACGGGCGGCCGTGACCTCGACAGTCTGCTTGCCAATTGCCTCGAGGCGGTTATCGGGGCGATCTACCTGGACCTCGGGTTCGAGGTCACGGCGGGGGTGTTCGAGCGTCTCGGCGGCACCTCCGACGAGGGCACGATCAACCACAAGGGCCGGCTCCAGGAGCTGACCCAGGCCGACGCCGAAGGCGTCCCGGTGTACCAGGTCGCCGAGGCCACCGGACCCGCCCACCGGCGGCGCTACCGGGTCGAGGTGCGAATCGCGGGGGTGCGGCTGGGGGAAGGCGAAGGGTCCACCCGGCGTGCCGCCGAGCAGGCGGCGGCCAAGGCCGCCATCGGCAGGTTCGAAGCCACCCGCACCGGGATCGGCGAAGAGGCCTGACTACAAGATGTGGTGGCGTGCCGAATTGGCAGCCCCACTATGTTGACCTCAGCCTGGTGCGATGTTTTAATCGCGGGAATGGTCTTTGACCTTTGAGTGGCGGGGAATAGCGGCGTACCCATGGACTTCTTGACGTGCATCTGAAGTCGGTCCAGGTGCAGGGCTTCAAGACCTTCGCCAAGAAGACCGAGCTCCTCTTCGAGCCCGGTATCACCGCCGTGGTGGGGCCCAACGGCTCCGGCAAGAGCAACCTGGTCGACGCCATCCGCTGGGTGCTGGGCGAACGCAGCGCTCGCGAGCTGCGGGGGACGCGGATGGAGGAGATCGTCTACTCCGGTGGCGCCCGGCGCGCCGCGTCGGGCATGGCCGAGGTCCGGCTGGTCATCGACAACGGCGACGGCCGCCTGCCCGTACCCTTCGCCGAAGTCGAGGTGATCCGCCGCGGATACCGATCGGGTGAGAGCGACTACTGGATGAACGGCTCCCGCTGCCGGCTACGCGACATCGAGGAGCTCTTCGCCAGCACCGGTCTGACGCAGCAGGGCTATGCCGTCGTCGCCCAGGACGATGTCGACCACATCGTCCAGACCTCGGCCGCGGACCGGCGGGCGCTAATCGAAGAGGCTGCGGGCGTCCGAGGGCTGCGATCGAAACGGCAGGAGGCCATCGCCAAGCTCAAGGACGCCGGCGTCAGCATCCTGCGCCTTGGGGACGTCGCCGCTGAGCTCGCGCCGCGCGTCGAGGAGCTCCGGCGCCAGGCTGAGGCCGCCCGCGAGCAGCACGGCATTACAGGCCGGCTGGAGGCACTCCGCGGCAGCCTACTCCAGGGCGAATGGCGCCAGGCGCGCCAGGCGGTCAAGAAAGCCACCGCCAGGGTCGAGACCCTCCGCACCGCTGCCGCCGCCGCCGAGACCGATGCGCAGGCGTTCGCGGTCGACTACGAAGCCCAGAGGGAGAAGCTGGCCAGGGCCCACGACGCGCGCCTAGAGCGGGAACGTCGGATGGGTGCGCTGCGCCTGGCGGCGACCCACGCCGGCGCCAAGGTTGAGCTCCTGGCTGAGCGCCTCGCCGCCACCCGACTCGGCGTTTCGCAGGCGGAGGCCGGGCTCACCGAGGCTCGGCTGCGGCTGGAGGGGCTGGAAGCCGAGGTGGTCGCCGCTCGCGAGGACGCCGCCGCGGTCGCTGACCCGGGCGACGATTCGGCGTCGGGCGACGTCGCGGCGGAGCTGCCGGGGGCCCAAAAGATCGCCGACGCCACCGAGCGCGAAGAGGCAGCCGGGGCTGTCGCTGAAGCCCTGCGCGAGGCACACCAGGAAAATGTGGCGCAGGTCCATCGTCTCGAGGAGCGGGTCAGCCTGCTGCGGCGGCTGGCGAAGGACGGCGACATCCCGGCCCCCTCGGCCCAGAGGCTGGTCGAGCTGCTCGATATCCCCGCGGTGCGCGAGGCCGCGATCGCCTCCGGTGTCGACCCCGCCACGATTGCGAAATGGGCTGAAGAGGGGACGCAGGAGCAGACGGCGCTGGCCGCCGCCGGCGCCGCCGCCGCCGCCGAGCTCGATGTCGCCCGCGCCGACGCGGCCGCGGCGGAAGCCCGTAGTCGCGGAGCCCGCGAAGCTGCCGCTGCCGCTGCCGGGGATCTCGACGCATCTCGAAGCGCCCACCTCGAGGAGCTGGCCGAGCGCCGCGCGCTGATGGGTCGCGCCGCGGCGGTTCGCGGGCGGCTGGAGCGTTCCACCGCCCTGGTCGAGCGCCAGCGAGAGGAAGTCAGCCGCTGTGAGGGAGGCCTGGCGGCTGCTCGCGAAGGCGTGGTCGCGCTCGAGACCGAGACCGCCGGCGCCGAGGCCGAGGCGGTCGAGGCGCGGTCGGCGCTGGAGGCTGCCCCGATGGAGGCCGAGGCGGTCGAGGTGCAGGCCCTCACCCGGGCCCTGCTGGAGATGGAGAAGGGCCACCTGGATCGCCAGGTCGTGCTGGCCCATCAGCAGGAGGCGTTGGCCAACGCCGCCACCCAGTTGGAGGCTGACTCGGCCGTCCTCGCCGATCTCACCGAGCGCATCGGCGGGTCGGGCGAGGCCCCGGACGACGTCGAGGTGGACTGGGAGAAGACCCAGCGGGACATCAACCGCCTCGATCGTCAGCTGGCGCAGCTCGGCCCGGTCAACGAGCTCGCTATCGACGAGTTCGACCGCGACGGCGCCCGGCTCGCCGCCATCAGCGGCCAGCTCGACGACCTGACCCGCGCCCGCGAGGGGCTCGAGCGCATCGCCGCCGAGCTGGGAGCCGAGATCGATCGACGTTTCGAGGCCGTGTTTGGGGCCGTTGCCTTCAACTTCCAGGACACCTTCGCCTCGCTTTTCGTGGACGGCAAAGCGACCCTCAAGCTCGACGATCCCGAGTCCGCCGACCCCGGCGTCGAGATCCTGGCCCAGCCGGCGGGCAAGCGGATGCGCAACATCAAGCTGCTGTCGGGTGGCGAGCGCGCCCTGACGGCACTGGCTTTCATCCTGGCGCTCAAGAAGGTGACCCCCAGCCCCTTCTACATTTTCGACGAGGTCGATGCGCCGCTGGACGACGCCAACATCAAGCGATTCACGGCGCTGCTGGACTCGATGGCGGCCGACAACCAGTTCATCCTCATCACCCACAACCACGCCACCATGACCGTGGCCCAGGCGCTCTACGGCGTCACGCTCGAGGATTCGGGCGTCTCGCGCGTGGTCTCGGTCCGGCTTCGCGCCGGTGAGGTGGTGGCCATCAGCGGGACCGGCTGACGGCCGGACAGCGCGTTCGAGTCGGGCTTCGGGTAGCCTCAGCACCTGATGACCGAGACCAGGAAGCCGGGGCTTTTCGGCCGCCTCCGTGAAAGGATCGCCTCCAGCACCGCCGGCCTACGCCAGGGGCTGACCGGGCTGGCAGCCTATGGCGCCATCGACGAGGAGTTCTGGAACCTGGTCGAGGAGACGCTGATGAGTGCCGACCTGGGTCCGGAGATCGGGCTGCGGCTGAGCGCCGACATCCGCGCTGAGGCCGAGCGTCTCAAGATGCGCGACTCCCGCCAGGTAGTGGCCGGGCTCCGAAGCCTGCTTGTCAACCGGATGGAGTGGCGCCCGCGGGGCCTCGCCGCCACCGGTAACCCACTCGTTTACCTCGTCGTGGGCGTCAACGGGGCTGGCAAGACCACAACCGTGGCCAAGATCGCGGCGCGGCTCCAGGGCCAAGGGCGCACGGTCCTCTTGGGGGCGTCTGACACCTTTCGCGCCGGCGCCATCGAGCAACTCCGGCTGTGGGCGGACCGGCTTGGCTGCGACCTCGTCAGCAGCGAGCCCGGGTCGGACCCGGCGTCGGTTGCCTTCGCCGCCGTGGAGGCCGGCCGGGCGCGCGGCGCGGGCGCGGTCGTCATCGACACCGCCGGGCGCCTGCATACGCAGCCAAACCTGATGGAGGAGCTCAAGAAGATCGAGCGCACCATCGGCAAGGCGATGCCTGACGCTCCTCACGAGACCCTTCTGGTCCTCGACGCCGCTATCGGGCAGAACTCGATCCAACAGGCCCATCTGTTCGGCCAGACGCTACGCCTGACCGGCCTGGTGGTAGCCAAGCTCGATGGCAGCGCCCGCGGGGGCGTGATCCTCGGGCTCGAGGAGCAGTTCGGGGTGCCGGTAAAGCTGGTGGGCACCGGCGAGCAGGCCACCGACCTGGAGGTGTTCGACCCGCTGGCGTACGTGGACTCGTTGTTTGAGACGGCGGCGTGACCGATCCCGGCGACCGCGATGGGGACTGGGCCGTGCTGACGGTGGTCGATCCCCTCGTGGCCGAGGTGCTGAAGGCCGCATTGGAAACCGCGGGCTTCCCGGTGGTCGCGCGCCAGGAAGCCTCGGGGCGGATCATCGGTCTGACGGTCGGATCGATGGGGGAGGTCAGCCTACTGGTGCCCGAGGACCGGCTGTCCGAAGCCCACGCTTTGATCGCGGACTCTCATCCCGTCGACTTCCCGGAGTCAGACTGACTTGGACCGCCGCCCCGGCTAGAGGGCGCCCCTTCGATATACTGTCAAGTAGTGACACTTGACATCGAACGGCGGCGACGCCTGCTTGCTCTCCTCGACGCGTACGCGGAGCTTCTGACCGAACATCAGCGTGAGACGCTTCGCCTCCATCTCGAGCGTGACTGGTCGTACGCCGAGATCGCCAGCGCCCAGGGCGTCAGCCGGACCGCCGTCTACGATCTCGTCCACCGAGCCGAGGCGGTACTGCGAGCGTACGAGTCTAAACTGGGGCTGATCGCCGCGGAAGAGCAGCGGCAGAAGGATCGAAACAACCTTACCGACCGCCTCGATGAACTCGAAGGCGAGCTATCGAAGCTCCGCAAGACTGTCAAGGGCTTGCCCTGACATGTTTGAAGATCTCACCCGCCGCCTTGACGAAGCCTTCAAAGGCCTCCTTTCCCGCGGCGTGCTCACCGAAGCCGATGTCGACACCGGCCTGCGGGAGGTGCGGCTGGCCCTGC
This sequence comes from Candidatus Dormiibacterota bacterium, assembly GCA_036824145.1. Lineage (GTDB taxonomy): Bacteria > Chloroflexota > Dormibacteria > DASZGP01 > DASZGP01 > DATMMS01. The sequence goes on along the minus strand of DAITAT010000013.1, from coordinate 5,981 downwards.
TCGAAGCCGACGTCAACTTCAAGGTCGCCCGCGATTTCATCGTCCGCGTCCGTGAGGAGGCCGTCGGCGAGGCGGTGCTCAAGTCCGTCACCCCCGGCCAGCAGGTCGTCAAGATCGTCCATGACCAGATCGTCGAGCTGCTGGGCGGCGAGAACCAGGGACTCACCTACAACGCCAAGCCGCCGAGCGTGGTCATGACCCTCGGGCTGCAGGGGTCGGGCAAGACCACCACCGCCGCCAAGCTCGCGCTGCTGATTCGCAAGCAGGGGCACCAGCCGCTGCTGGTCGGCGCCGACGTCCATCGCCCAGCCGCCAAGGACCAGCTGGAAGTGCTGGCCAGGCAGGTGGACATCGCCTACTTCAGCACCGAAGGGACGGCCGAGGAGATCGCCGCCGCCGCCGTGACCGAAGCTACCCGGCGAGGCCTCGACGTGGTCATCATCGACACCGCCGGCCGCCTCCAGCTCGACCTGGAGATGCTGGAGGAGGTCCGTCGCATCCGTGAGCGAGTGGTGGTCGACGACTGCCTCCTGGTGGTCGACGCCATGACCGGCCAGGAGGCTGTCAACGTGGCGACCACCTTCGAGCGCGAGGTCGGGGTCGACGGAGTGGTGATGACCAAGATGGACGGCGACGCCCGCGGCGGCGCGGCGCTGTCGCTGAAGCAGACCGTCGGCAAGCCGATCCGTTACGTCGGCACCGGCGAGAAGCTGTCCGACCTGGAGCTCTTCCACCCCGACCGGATGGCGTCGCGGATGCTGGGGATGGGCGACATCGTCTCCCTGGTCGAGAAGGCCCAGGAGACGATCGACCACGAGGAGGCGGAGGCGACCGCGGCCAAGCTGGTCAAGGGCCAGTTCACCCTCGAGGACTTCGTCAGCCAACTGCGACAGGTCAAGAAGATGGGCCCGCTGGAAAACGTGATCGGCATGCTGCCGGGGGCCGGCAAGCTCAAGGACATGGCCGGGGCCATGCCCAGCGAGCAGGACATGGCCCACCTCGAGGCGATCATCCTCTCGATGACGCTCGAGGAGAGACGCCACCCCGAGGTCCTCGACGGCCGGCGCAAGCGCCGAATCGCACGCGGCAGCGGCCGCCCGGTGCAAGAGGTCAACCAGGTGCTGAAGGGCTTCGACCAGATGCGCCAGCTCATGAAACAACTACGGGGGGGCAAGCTTCTCCGCATTCCTGGTCTCCCGGCGCTGCCGGGCGGCCGCCAGTAGGAGGAACCTTTGGCAGTAAAGATCAGACTTCGGCGCGTGGGCGCCAGAAAGCGGCCTTTCTATCGGCTGGTGGTGGCGGACGCCCGCTCGCCGCGCGACGGCCGCTTCATCGAGGCGGTCGGCACCTACGATCCGCTGCAGAACCCGGCTCTCGTCAAGGTCGACGCGGAGAGGGTCCTGGAATGGATCAGCAAGGGGGCCAAGCCGACCGACATCGCCCGCCAGCTGCTGGTCGCCGAAGGCGTCCTGGAGCACACCGGGCCTAAGTACGACAAGGTCGAAAAGGCGCCCAAGGTGTCGAAGAAGCAGATTGCCAAGGCCCGCGCGGCCGAGACGGCTGCGGCGGAGCCCGAGCCGGTTCCCGAGGCCGTAGCCGAGACCGGCGAGGAAGCCGCCACGGCCGAGGCGGAGTCAACTGATGCGACCGAAGCGCCGGCAGCAACCGGGGCTGCTCCCCAAACTGACACGGAATCCGCCCCCGGGGCAGAAGCTGAAGCTGAACCCGTCGCGGGAGCCGCCGATGAGGGGGAAGCGGTCGAGGCCAAGACCGAGGAGGGCGCCCAATGACTGTCGATTACGTCGACCTGGTCGACTTCATCGTCAAGAACATCGTTGACCACCCGGACGCTGTCGTGGTTGCGGCGGTCCAGGGCCGCGGACGCTCGGAGACGCTTGAGATTCGACTGGATCCCGGCGACGTCGGCCGAGTCATCGGCAAGGGCGGACGGAACATCGAGGCCATCCGCTCGCTGGTAAAGGCGTCTGCGATCAAGGAACACCACCGCGTCAACGTGGAGGTGATTGCCGACGATGATGAAAGGGAGCCTTACATCCAAGCGGACGAGGGCGAACCAGTCACCGCCGGGGCGCCGATCGAGGACACCCCCGCCGGCGCCGAGCCGCCGTCACCAGAGGCGGTCGAGGAGTAGGTTGAAGGCGCCCGAACACGTCAGGATCGGCTACGTCCGCAGGGCCGTGGGGCTCAACGGCGAGGTCGAGGTGGAGCCGCTTACCGATGACACCGGGCGGTTCAAGCCCGGGCTGTCGGTGCGCGCCGGCGCTGCCGTCCGGCAGGTGGAAGCGGTGCGCAACGGCGCCGGCACCCTGGTCCTGAAGCTCATCGGCGTCGACGACCGCGATCTTGCTGACGACCTGCGCGGCAAATATCTGGAGATCGAGACCGCTGAGGTCCAGCCACTGCCGGAGGGCTCCTACTACCACTGGCAATTGCTGGGCCTGGAGGTCTTCGATATCGCCGGTACCAGGCTAGGCGAGATCACCGATATCATCGACAACCCTGCCAACGACATCTATCTCCTCTCGGCAGAAGACCGTCAGGTGCTGGTGCCGGCGGTTTCGGAGGTGGTTCGATCGATTGACCTGGCGGCCGGCCGCATGGTCGTCGACCTCCCCGAGGAGGAGGTGGTCCCGTGATCTTCGACGTGGTTACGCTTTTCCCGGGCGTCTTCCCCGGGCCCCTCGGCGCCGGGGTCGTGGGGCGCGCCATCGAGCGGGGACTGCTGCAGGTGGACGCCCACGACCTCAGGGAATCCGCCGGCGACAAGCATCGCCAGGTAGACGACATCCCGTATGGGGGCGGCCCGGGGATGGTGCTCAAGCCGGAGCCGATCTTCAAAGCCGTGCGCCAACTCCAGCAGGCCGGCCCGGCGCCCTGCGTCGTGCTCACGCCCCAGGGCCGGTTGCTCGACCAGCAATTGGCCGCGGAATTTGCCACGTTACCACGCCTGGTCCTGGTGGCGGGGCGCTACGAGGGCTTCGATGAGCGGGTTCGAACCGGCTTGGCCGACTACGAAGTCAGCATCGGTGACTACATCCTGAGCGGCGGCGAATTGGCCGCCATGGTGCTGATCGAGGTGGTCGCGCGGTACGTCCCCGGGGTGCTCGGTGACGACACCTCCGCCGCCAGCGACTCATTTTCACGGGGGCTCCTGGAGCACCCCCAGTACACTCGCCCGGTCGACTTCGAGGGCCAGCGAGTTCCCGAGGTCCTGCTCTCGGGCAACCACGAGATGATCCGAAAATGGAGAGCGGAAATGGCGACCGAGCGCACCCGGACTCGCCGCCCCGAGCTGCTCCACCCTTCGACCGGCACCGCCTGGACGGGCGCCTTCAACAAAGGAGAACCCAAATGAACATCATCGAGGCCGTCGAAAAGGACTACCTGAAGGCGGACACTCCCAAGCTGCGTGCCGGCGACACTGTTCGCGTCCACGTCAAGGTCGTCGAGGGGACGCGCGAACGGATCCAGGTCTTTGAAGGCCTGGTCATCGCGATCGCCAGGGCGGGCCTCAAGGAGAATTTCACCGTCCGGCGCGTCGCCCACGGTGTCGGCGTCGAGCGCACTTTCCTGATGCATTCGCCGCGCATCGACAAGGTCGAGGTGATCAGGCACGGCCAGGTGCGCCGGGCCAAGCTCTTCTACCTGCGCGACAAGGTGGGCAAGCAGGCGCGCATCAAAGAGCAGCGCTAAGAGTCTGCTGCGCGGATGCCGCGTACCCACGCCCAGCCGGCGCTCCCCATGGAGATCCCGCCGACTGACGTCTGGCTACGGGAGCGGGCAGCCCGCCTGCAGGGGCACGTGCTGGTCGCCGGTGTCGACGAGGCCGGCCGCGGGCCGCTGGCGGGGCCGGTGGTAGCCGCTGCCGTGCTGCTGCCGATGGGCGTGGAAATCCCCGGGATCAACGACTCCAAGCTGCTGCCGCCAGAGAAGCGCGCGGAGCTGGCGATCGCGATCCGGCGGGTCGCCGTGGGCATCGGGGTGGGCCAGGCCGAACACGACGAGATCGACATCGTGAACATCGCGGTGGCCGGGCGGCTGGCGATGCTCCGGGCGGTGGAAGCGCTCGAGCTGGAGCCCGACTATCTCTTGATTGACGGCTTCCCCGTGCCCGAGTGTTCGCTGCCGCAGGAGGCGATGGTCAAGGGCGACCGGCGCAGCTGCTCCATCATGGCCGCCGGGATCATCGCCAAGACCACCCGCGACGCGCAGATGACAGAGCTGGCCGAGGTCTACCCCGGCTACGGATTCGAGATCCACTTCGGATACTCCACACCGGCGCACGCCGAGGCTCTGACCCGGCTCGGCCCCTGCGCCATTCACCGGCACAGCTTCTCCCCGGTGGCGGTCGCTCAGGCGGTGCTGTCGGGAGAGGTCGTCGATCCTGGTCCCGTCGTGTGGTTTGGCGGTTACGAAAGCACTTTAGAGTAGTATCTCGCCATGGAGGGGGATCGCCGGGCCGCATTGGGTCGCGCCGGGGAGGCGGCCGCTGAGGCCTACCTGGTGCGCAGAGGGATGCGCCTGGTGGAGCGTGATGTGAGGCTGCGCAGTGGCCAGATCGACCTCGTCATGCTCGACGGGCCGTGCCTGGTGCTGGTGGAGGTCAAGGCCAGGCGCGGCGGCGACTTCGGGCTCCCCCAAGAGGCGGTAACCTCCCGCAAGCTGACCAAGCTCCGCGAGCTGGCCCAGACATACCGGCTGCTTCACCCACGTCTTGGGATGGGATTGCGGATCGACGTGGTCGCGGTCGCCATGGATCGAGCCGGCGCCAGTCGCGGCTGCTTCCATATCGCTGGTGTCGCCCTCGACTGATCTTCAGCACGCCGGCGCTAGGCGTGCGCAGTTACACAAACATGTGTAATATATTGGGTTGTGATCGCGTCATCCCTGACGGCTTGCCTGGACGGCATCCAGGCGCGCAGCGTGGATGTCGAGGCCGACATCGCCGCGGGTCTGCCGTCGTTCAGCATCGTCGGCCTGACGGACAAGGCCGTGCAGGAGGCAAGGGAGAGGGTGCGCTCGGCGATGCGCAACAGCGGCTTCGGCTTTCCCGCTCATCGCCTGACCGTGAACCTGGCGCCGGCGGAGCTGCGAAAAGAGGGCAGCGCCTTCGATCTGGCGATCGCGGTGGCCATTCTTCGTTCTTCCCAGCAGCCCGGCCTCGAGGGCGGCGACAGCGGGCTCGGTGACAGCGCCTTCATCGGCGAGCTTGGTCTCGACGGCAGTGTGAGGCCAGTCCGTGGAGCGCTCGCTCTCAGCAGCCACCTGGCTGCGCGCGGCGTCCAACGGGTCTTCGCGCCTACCGCCAACGCCGTCGAGGCCGCCGGGTCCGGCCTCAAGGTGCACCCGGTCGGCACTCTGGTCGAAGTGGTCGCGCACCTGCGGGGCGAGAGTGAGATACCGGTCCAGCCGGCCCTCGCCGAGAACCGCGAGGCGGTGCCGCCCGAGGTCGACCTGTCCGAGATCGAGGCGCAGGCAATCCCCAAACGCGCCCTCGAGATTGCCGCGGCCGGCGGCCACCACGTGCTCTTCACCGGGCCGCCGGGCGCGGGCAAGTCGATGCTGGCGAGGGCGTTTGCCGGCCTGCTGCCGGACCTGACGACGCCTGAGGCCAAGGAGGTCACCACCATCCACTCGATCGCAGGCGTTCTTCGGGGTGAGGGAATGGTGCGGCGGCCGCCACTGCGGTCGCCCCACCATTCGATCTCGATAGCAGGGCTGATCGGGGGTGGCGCTTCCTTCAGGCCGGGCGACCTCACCCTCGCCCAGGGCAGGGTCCTGTGGTCTCGACGCCGGTGCTAGAGGCGGCCTGCACCATGCCTACGCGCGTGCGGCCTGAACTCGGATGGCCTTTTGCCGCCCCACAGCAATCCGCCGACCACCTCGAGGGCGCCGTCGATGCCCTTTGAGGATGATGCTGATCTCAAAGGTCCGGTCAAGCAGGTCAGCCTTCGGTTTGA